>NZ_VIRJ01000006.1:0-318616 GCF_006874435.1 Microbispora sp. KK1-11
CAGTCATCGATCTTGACGTACAGTGCGGTGAGAAGGGTGTTGATGTCTGTCGTCACAAACGGATCATCGACACCCTTCGCCCTTTCCCACAGCCCGCCTCACAGCGACTTAGGACTTACTCGTCTAGAGGCTCAGGGGGCTACTCGGGACAGCGCTTCGAGGGGGTCGGCGAGCACCTGCGCGAAGGCCAGCTCGGCCGCCCCCATCAGCGTCGCGTCGTCGCCCAGGGCCGAGGTGCGCAGCCGCACCTGCTCCCGCGTCGCGCGCAGGGTGCCCGTGGCGATCCGGCTGCGCACCTGGGCGGCCGAGCCCAGGTAGATCTCCCGCAGGATGCCGCCGAAGACGACCATCTCGGGGTTGAAGATGTTCACCAGGCTGGCCACGCCGAGCCCGAGCCAGCTGCCCACGTGGGCGAGGGCCTCCTGGGCCATCACGTCGCCCCGGTCCGCGGCGTCGACGACGGCGCGGACCGCGTCCCTGCCGATCATCTCGCCGTACCGGCCGGCGTGCTCCATCAGGGCCGGCTCCCCCACCTCGGCCTCCAGGCAGCCGCGCGAGCCGCAGGCGCACGGGCGGCCGTCGGGGTTGACCACCATGTGGCCCACCTCGCCGCCGTACCCGCCGAACCCCCCGAGGAGCTGGCCGTTCACGATGATGCCGCCGCCGATGCCGACGTCGCCGTGCAGGTAGATCAGGTCGCGGCAGCCGGCGCCGATCCCGCGGGTGTGCTCGGCGAGCGCGCCGAGGTTGGCCTCGTTGCCCACCGCCACGGGCAGCCCGAGCGCGAGCCGCTTGGTCAGCTCCTCCCCCAGCGGCATCTCGAACGCGCCGATGTTCGGCCCGATCCTCACCACGCCGTCGGAGGCGCGGACCACTCCGGAGACCGCCGCCGCCGCGCCGACGCAGATCGTGTCCTCGCGCGTCCTGCGCCGCATCTGCCGGGCGAAGCCCGCCAGCGTCCCCACGACCTGTGCCATGTCGAACGGCCCGCGCGCCCGCACGGCCTCGCGGCGGTCGAGGATCACGCCGCCGAGGCCGATGCGCGCGGCCGCCAGCCGGTCGACCCCGACCTCGAAGGCGAGCACGTAGACGCGGGCCGTCTCCGGGCGGACGACCAGCGACGGCCGTCCCGCCCGGCCGGTGTCCTTGGGCAGCTCCTCCCTGACGAGGCCGGCCGCCGTCAGGTCCGCCGTGAGCGCCATGATGGTGCTCCGGTTCAGCCCCATCAGCGAGGTCAGCTCGGCCCGCGAGGTCGGCCCTCCGAGATGGACGTGCCGCAGCAGCGTCCCCAGATTGTGCTTGCGGATCTCCTCCTGTGAGGGACCGGCGCGCATCATCGGGGCAGCCTCGGATTCCGTGGGGTCGGGGGGAACCTGAGCAGGTCAGGGGTCGGAGATCACCTTATCGGTCCCGATCACGTCATCTTCTGCCGGTCGCCGCCGCGCGCTTCCTCGACAGCGCGTCCACGCCCGCGGCGAGCAGGAGCACCGAGCCGGTCACGACGAACTTGACGCCGGCGCTGTAGCCCATGAGGCCCATGCCGTTCTCGATGACCGCGACGACCGCGCCGCCGAGCAGCGCGTCGAGCGCCCGGCCCTTGCCGCCGAAGAGGCTGGTGCCGCCGATGACGGCCGCGCCCACCGCGAACAGCAGCACGTTGCTGCCGCCGGTGTTGGGGTCGACCGAGTTGGCCCGCGACGCCGCGATGATGCCGCCGAGCGAGGCCATGAAGGAGCAGATGACGAAGGCGGAGATGCGGATGCGGTCCACGTTGATGCCGGCCCGGCGGGCGGCCTCGGCGTTGCCGCCGACCGCGTAGATGTGCCGGCCGTACGCGGTGCGCCGCAGCACGAAGGTCCAGACGATCAGCAGGATCACGATCAGCGGGACGACGATCGGTACGCCCTTGAGCGACACGAGCGCCGCGTTGCGGCTGCGCTCCAGGTTGAGCACGTACACCGCGATCCCGGCGACCACGGCGAGCGTCACGACCCGGGCGGCGATGACCGCGATGGGGGTGGCGACCAGGCCGCGGGACGCGCGGCGGCGCGCCTGCACGAACTGGATGGCGGCGTACGCGGCGACGCCCACGACGAGCGCCACCCAGCCGGCGACCGGCGGGACGTTCTTGTTCGCGATCGCGAGGATCGTCTCGTCGCGGATCGAGATGTTGGTGCCGTCCTTCACCAGCAGCAGCACGACGCCCTGGAAGGCCAGGAACGCCGCCAGCGTGACCACGAAGGACGGGATCCCGAGCTTGGCCACCAGCGACCCGAGCACCAGGCCGATGACCGCGCCGGTGACCATCGCGGCCAGGACCGCGAGATACCAGGGCCAGCCCTGCAGGGTCAGCAGCACGGCGAGCACCGCCGCGCAGACGCCGCTCGCGAAACCGGCGGACAGGTCGATCTCGCCGAGGAGGAGCACGAAGATCAGGCCCATGGCGATGACGGCGACCGCCGCGCCCTGGGTGAACAGGTTGGCGAAGTTGACCGCCGACAGGAAGGCCGGGCGCAGGACCGAGAAGACCACGCAGAGGATGACGAGGCCGAAGACCGCGGGAAGCGCCCCCAGCTCACCGCCCTTGACCCGCTCGAGGTAGCCCTTGACGTGCCCGCCGAGCGCGGACTCGGCGTTCTCCTGCTTGGGGAGCGTTTCGGTTGTCATGATGCCGCTCCGTTGCCGTTCTTGAGGCCGAGCTCCCCGCTGCGCCCGGAGGTGATCAGTTCCACGATCTGCGCGTGGGTCACTTCGGATGCCTTGACCTCGGCCGCCATCCGGCCCAGGTACAGCGCCGCGATCCGGTCGGACACGGCGAAGACGTCGTTCATGTTGTGGGAGATGAGCACCACCGCGAGACCCCTGTCGGCCAGGCGGCGGACCAGCTCCAGCACCTGGGCGGTCTGCGCGACGCCGAGGGCGGCGGTCGGCTCGTCGAGGATGACGACCTTGCTGTTCCACAGCACGGCCTTGGCGATCGCCACGGTCTGCCGCTGACCGCCGGAAAGGCTGGACACGTGCTGGCGCAGCGACTTGACGGTGCGGACCGACAGGCCGGCCAGGGTCTTGGCCGCCATCTCCTCCATCGTGTCCTCGTCCAGGACCAGACCGCTGCGACGCTCGCGGCCGAGGAACATGTTCTGCACGATGTCGAGGTTGTCGCAGAGGGCGAGGTCCTGGTAGACGATCTCGACGCCCAGCGCCGCCGCGTCCCTGGGCCCGCTCACGTGGACCCGCTCGCCCTCGAAGAAGTACTCGCCCGAGTCGATCGGGTGGATGCCGCCGATGCACTTGACCAGCGTCGACTTGCCGGCGCCGTTGTCGCCGACGAGTGCTGTCACCTCACCCGGATAGGCCGAGAAGGCGACGTCGTGAAGGACCTGCACGGGGCCGAAGCTCTTGTTGATGCCGCGCAGTTCCAGGATCGGTCCCTGGGACACGATGGGCTACTCCGTAGATCGATGGGGCCGGTACGGCGCCGTTCTCCGGGCCGCCTCTCGTCGCTCCGGGCGGTGCGGGGCGCCCTGTGCCTGGTCAGAACGGTGCCCTGTCAGGTCGGGGCGCCCCGCACGGTGCTCGTCGCGGCTCAGCACGTCACCCGCTCAGGGGGGTCCGCGTCGCCGTACGCACCCGGTGGATGGATGTGCTTAGCTGATGCCGGCCTCGGTGCACTTGTCGGCGAAGTCGCCGGTGCACAGCTCGTCCTTGCTCACGAAGCCGTCGGCCACGACGTCCTTGACGTTGTCGAAGAAGATGGCCTGGGGCTCCAGCAGCACGGAGGGAACGTCACGGTTGCCCTCGGTGTCCTTGACCGAGCCGCTCGCCTGCGGCTGCTCGCCCTTGGCCAGCGAGACGGCCAGCTGCGCGGCGGCGTCGGCCTCCTTCTTGATGGCCTTGTAGACCGTCATGCACTGGTCGCCGGCGAGGATGTTCTGCAGGCCCTGCACGGTGGCGTCCTGGCCGGTGACCGGGACCTTGCCGTTCAGCTTCTGCTTCTTCAGCACCGAGATCGCGGCGTTGCCGAGGCCGTCGTTGGCGGCCAGGACACCGGCGATCTTCGGCTCCTGGGTCAGCATCTGCTCGAAGATCGTGCCGGCCTGGGTGTTGTCCCAGTCGGGAACCGACTGGTCCGGGCCCTTCTTGTAGTCGCCGGAGTCGTACTTCGGCTGCAGCACGCCGTCGTAGCCCTGCTTGAACAGCGTCGCGTTGTTGTCGGTCGGCGAGCCGTTCAGCTCGGCGACGATCGGCTTGTCGGCCTTCTTGTCGGTCAGGCACTTGACCAGGCCCTCGCCCTGCAGCTTGCCGACCGCCGTGTTGTCGAACGACACGTAGTAGGAGGCGCTGCCGCCGAGCGTGAGGCGGTCGTAGTCGATCGTCGCGACGCCCTGCGACTTGGCCTTGTCCAGCACGGCCTTGCCGGTGCCGCTGTCGAGGTTGACGATCATCAGGACGGTCGCGCCGTTGGTGATCATCTGGTCCGCGATCGTCTGGAACGCGGTCTTGTCGCCCTGGGCGTTCTGGATGTCGTACTGGACGCCCGCCGTCTTGAACGCCTCCTCCAGGTACTTGCGGTCGGCGGTCTCCCACCGGGCGGAGGACTTGCTGTCCGGCAGGATGACGCCGATCTTGCCGGGCTTGGCGTCACCGGCGGCGGCCGAGGGGGCGCCGCTGGACTGCGCGGAGGTGTCACCGCTCTCGCCCCCGCAGGCGGTGAGACCGAGGGTGAGCGCCGCGGCGGCGGCGCCGATGCTGAGGATCCCCTTGCGCATGATGCGTGGGTCCTTTCTTTGGCTGGGGGTCTATGAGGGGGTGCGGCCGAGCCGGTGCCCCTTCCCGCCGTCTGGGCAGATCTTGTGGGCTGTAGGCACCTTGGCCACCCGGTACGGCAGGGGCCGGGTCACGGCGTTCACCGCTCCAGGAATGTTGTTTGAGACAACGTAAGCCCAAAGCCCAGGTGGTGAAAGACACAGGACGGTAACGTTTGTTGTCCGCGGTAACAATGAAGAAACGCACGATCAACATTGGACGGCGTCGCGTACCACCCGGCTCGACGGATGATCGTGACATGTTCGTGACCCCGCGACTCCTACTGTCGGCAGGGACGCCCCCCGTGTGTGGCGGTGGGGCCGGCCGATGCGGAGGCCGGTGATGCCCCAGCCCGTCCTGTCCTGCCGGTCGCTGAGCTGCCGCGCCGGCGGCCGTGAGGTCGTGCACGACCTGTCGCTGGACATCGCACCGGGCGAGCGCGTCGCCCTCGTCGGCCCCTCGGGCTCGGGGAAGACCACCCTGCTGACCACGCTCGCCGGCCTGCTGAAGCCCGCCGCCGGTCGCGTGCCGGCCGGCGGAGTGCCGCTCGGCGAGCGCCCCGGCCTGCGCGGGGAGACCGCGCTGGTCTTCCCGTCCTACGGCCTGCTGTCGCTGCTGACCGCCGCGGAGAACGTGGAGGTCGCCCTGCGCGCCGCCGGCCGTACAACCCGGGAGGCCGGGGCGGAGGCGGCCGAGGCGCTGGCGCGCATGCGTCTCACTGCCTACGCCGAGCACCTCGGCGAGGAGCCGTGGGCGACATCCCTCCCGGCTGGACGATCGTCCTGTTCGCGAACGTGCGGGTCTCTGGGCAGGACCAGCCCTCGGTGCTCCCCCTTGCCCGGCCCGAGCACGGGCGCACGGTCTACGAGTGGGGGCTGCCCCCGGCCTGCCGTACGGGGACGTGCGAGCTGCGCGGGCTGCGTGTCGAGGCGACGCCCACCGGCACCGCCGACTTCGAGCATCCGCCGGGCGACCTCGGCGTCATGAGGCTGGACGTGCGGCGGGACTGCCGTTCGTCGAGCAGGCCGTGACGCTGACGTGGGCCGCCGTCACCGGCGTGCTCGCCGGTGTGACGGCCGCCCGCGTGGCGCTGCCCCGGGTGCCCGAGTTCGCCGAGCCGCCGCTGACGCCGGCGCTCGCGTACGCGATCGTCCCCGGACCGGCCGTCCTCGTGGCCGCCGCCGCCCTGGCCGCCTGCCTGGTCGCCGCCGCGGCGACCGCCGAACCGCTCCTGCGCGGCGTCCGTGTCGAGCGCCTGCGGGAGTCGTCCGCCTGACCGATCCCGCGCCTGCGCCGTACGGCTACCCGCCGTGACCCGGAGGCGGCCCGTAGGGCGGCGGCGGGGACTGCACAGGCTGGACGGGATGCACCGGCTGCGCTGGCTGCGTTGTGCCGTAACCGGGAGGCGGCCCGTAAGGCTGCTGCGGCGCAGCGTATGCGGGCTGCTGAACCACCTGAGCGTGCTGCGCCCTGACCCGCTCGTGCCGCAGCCCCAGCCGCACGGCCCAGTAGATGACGAAGAACATCACGGTCGCCGAAATGGCGAGCGAGACGAGCACCCCCATGACGCTGCTGATCATCAGTCCCCCTACGTGTGAGGACACAAGACTGCCGATCTTGAGAGGGACTGTCCAGCCCTCGGATCTCGGACAGGCGCGCTCAGTGGGCGAGGCTCTGCCCGAGCAGGGCGCAGGCCGAGACGGTGGCCACCGCCAGGACTGCCGTACGGACCCGCCCGCCGTCGAGGTAGCGGCGCAGCGGCCCCGAGGCCGCGAAGCCGAGCAGGACGAAGGGAACCAGCGCCGCTCCCGCGGCCAGGGCGCGCCCCGGGAGCCTGCCGAGGACGGCGAGGATGACGAGCGACTGGGCGGCGCTCACGCAGAAGAACAGCGCCAGCGTCGCCCGGATCTGCGGGCCGCGGGCGCTCTGGTAGACGAGGGCGATCGGCGGTCCGCCGATCCCGGTGGCCGTGCCGGTGATCCCCGAGAGGAACCCGGCGGCCGTCAGCGTCGCGCCGTTGCGCGGCACGGACACGGCGCGGGCCGTCAGCACGACCGCGACCAGCACCATCACGCCGACCAGCACGCCGAGCGTCGCCGCGCTCACGTAGACGACCACGAGGGCGCCGATCGCGCTGCCCGGCAGCCTGCCCAGCAGGGCCCACCCCGCTCCCCGCCACTCGGCCCTGCGCCACTCCCTGGCCAGGGTGAACAGCGGCATCGCCATGTTGACGACCTGGACCGCCCCCGGCATGACCGAGGGATCGAGCAGCGTGATCAGGGGTGCGGCCACCAGGCCCAGCCCGAACCCCACCCCGCCCTGCACGACCGCCCCGATGAAGACGGCCACGCCCGCGATGAGCAGCAACGCCACCTCGTGATCCATGCGCGGGACCCTAGCGGTGCCCCCGTGCCGCCCGGCAACCGGTTATCCAAGCCCAGGAACTCGGACAATCACCGTCAGTAATTGGAATATGTTGCGATAGTAATCAGAGCCTTCTTAGACTCCCACGTGGCGACATCGCCATAGCGCTTTTTGTAGACAGGATCGTAGCCTCGCGGTATGGGGAGCGAGCAACGCCACACGACGATCCGGGTCAGCGTCGAGATCAGAGACCTGATAGCGCAACTCTCGGAGCAGGAAGGCAAGAGCATGACCGCACTGGTCGAGGACGCCGTGAGGGAGCACAGGAAGAAGCTCCGCTGGCAGCGTGTCGCAGAGCAGATGGAGCGGACACGAAGAGAGGACCCGGAGAGCTGGGCGGAGTACGTCGCAGAACGTGACCTGTGGCTCGGCCCTCCGTCAGACCGCGTCGCCCCCGAGTGGGAAGGTCTGATCGATCTGCCCGAGGATCTCCCCAACGAGCCCAAGGAGAGGGATGAGGGTTAGGCAAGGCGACATCTGGTGGGCGAGCCTCGGCGAGCCGATCGGCCGCGAGCAAGGGTACGACCGGCCTGCCCTCATCGTCAGCAACGACATCTTCAACAGGCTCGTACGGGACCCCGTGCTTGCCGTCCCGTTGACGACACGATTCCGCGGCTGGGACACGCACATCGAGATAGCGCCTGAGGAAACGGGGCTGCCGAAGACAAGCTGGGCGATGGTCGAACAGCTACGCGCGCTCTCACCTGAACGATTCGGCACAAGGATCGGAGTCGTGCCGCCCGACATACTGTCGGAGATCGCCGACTGGGTCGTCGACATGCTGTAGAACGGCGGCGTCGTCCTGGACGGGACTGAGATCCCGTCCAGGACAGCGTCATGTCCGATATGAAGTGGGCTCAGCTCTTGGCGAGCAGGGAGCGCAGGACGTACTGCATGATGCCGCCGTGGCGGTAGTAGTCCGCCTCGCCGGGCGTGTCGATCCGCACCACGGCCTGGAACTCGACGTCCCCGGCCCGCACGGTGACGGTGGCGGGGGTCGAGCCGGTGTTGAGCTCCTCGACGCCGACGATGTCGAAGGTCTCCTCGCCGGTCAGGCCCAGCGAGTCGGCGCTCTCGCCCTCGGGGAACTGCAGCGGCAGCACGCCCATGCCGATCAGGTTCGACCGGTGGATGCGCTCGTACGACTCGGCGATGACGGCGCGCACGCCGAGCAGCGCGGTGCCCTTGGCCGCCCAGTCACGCGACGACCCCGAGCCGTACTCCTTGCCGGCCAGGACGACCAGCGGGATGCCGTCGGCCTGGTAGTTCTGCGACGCGTCGTAGATGAACGCCTGCTCCCCGCCCTTGGTGAAGTCGCGGGTGTAGCCGCCCTCGACGCCGTCGAGCAGCAGGTTGCGCAGCCGGATGTTGGCGAACGTGCCGCGGATCATCACCTCGTGGTTGCCGCGGCGGGAGCCGTAGGAGTTGAAGTCCCTGACCTCGACGCCGTGCTCGCGCAGGTAGCGGCCCGCCGGGGTGTCGGCCTTGATCGAGCCCGCGGGCGAGATGTGGTCGGTGGTGACCGAGTCGCCCAGCTTGGCGAGAACCCGGGCGCCCCGGACGTCCGTCACCGGCTCGGGCTTGGCGGGCATGCCGTCGAAGTACGGCGCCTTGCGGACGTACGTCGACTCCGGGTCCCACTCGAAGGTGTCGCCGGTCGGGATCGGCAGCGACTGCCAGTGCTCGTCACCCTTGAACACGTCCGCGTAGTCACGCTGGAACATGTCCTGGCTGATCGACTCCGACACCACCGCCGCGACCTCCTCGGGCGCGGGCCAGACGTCCTTGAGGAAGACCGGCTGCCCGTCGGAGCCGACGCCGAGCGGCTCGTTGTTCAGGTCGATGTCCATGGTCCCGGCCAGCGCGTACGCCACCACGAGCGGCGGCGAGGCCAGGTAGTTCATCTTGACGTCGGGGTTGATCCGGCCCTCGAAGTTGCGGTTGCCCGACAGCACGGCGGTGACGGCGAGGTCGTTCTCCTGGATCGCGGCGGAGATCTCCGGCTCCAGCGGGCCGGAGTTGCCGATGCAGGTGGTGCAGCCGTAGCCGACGAGGTTGAAGCCCAGCTTGTCCAGGTAGGGCTGGAGGCCGGACCGCTCGAAGTAGCCGGTGACGACCTGGCTGCCCGGGGCGAGCGACGTCTTCACCCACGGCTTGCGCGACAGGCCCTTGTCCACCGCGTTCTTCGCCAGCAGGGCCGCGCCGAGCATGACGTACGGGTTGGAGGTGTTCGTGCAGGACGTGATCGCGGCGATCGTGACGACACCGTGGTCGATCTCGAACGACGTGCCGTCCGACAGCGTGACCGGGGTCGGCCGGTGCGGCCGCTCGCCGTTACGCCGCACGGCGTGCGGCACGTCGCCCGCCCCGCTGTGGGAGATGGCCGGAGCGTCCGACGCCGGGAACGACTCGGCCGACGCCTCGTCGGCGGGGCCCTCGATGCACTCGTCCGTGACGTACGTGCGGACCGCCGCGCGCCAGGCCGACTTGGCGTCGGCCAGCGGGATGCGGTCCTGCGGGCGCTTGGGCCCGGCGATCGACGGGACGACGGTCGACAGGTCGAGCTCGATGTACTCGCTGAAGACGGGCTCGGGCGCCGAGGGGTCGAGCCACAGGCCCTGCTCCTTGGCGTACGCCTCGACCAGCGCGACCTGCTCCGGCGAGCGGCCGGTGAGCTTGAGGTAGTCGACGGTCTGGCCGTCGATGGGGAAGATGGCGCAGGTGGAGCCGAACTCGGGGCTCATGTTGCCGATCGTGGCGCGGTTGGCCAGCGGCACGCTGGAGACGCCCTCGCCGTAGAACTCCACGAACTTGCCGACCACGCCGTGCTTGCGCAGCATCTCGGTGATCGTGAGCACGAGGTCGGTCGCGGTGGCGCCGGCCGGCAGCTTGCCGGTCAGCTTGAAGCCGACCACCCGCGGGATCAGCATCGAGATCGGCTGGCCGAGCATCGCGGCCTCGGCCTCGATGCCGCCGACGCCCCAGCCGAGCACGCCGATGCCGTTCTCCATCGTGGTGTGGGAGTCGGTGCCCACGCAGGTGTCCGGGTACGCCTTGCCGTCGCGGGTCATGACCACGCGGGCCAGGTGCTCGATGTTGACCTGGTGGACGATGCCGGTGCCGGGCGGGACGACCTTGAACTCGTCGAACGCCGTCTGGCCCCAGCGCAGGAACTGGTAGCGCTCGCGGTTGCGCTCGTACTCCCGCTCGACGTTGCGCTGGAAGGAGTCGGGGTGGCCGAAGAAGTCGACGATGACCGAGTGGTCGATGACCATCTCGGCCGGCGCGAGCGGGTTGATCTTCGCCGGGTCGCCGCCCAGGTCGCGTACGGCCTCGCGCATCGTGGCGAGGTCGACGACGCAGGGCACGCCGGTGAAGTCCTGCATGATCACGCGGGCGGGGGTGAACTGGATCTCCACGCTCGGCTGGGCGTTCGGGTCCCAGCCCGCGATGGCGCGAATGTGGTCGGCGGTGATGTTCGCGCCGTCCTCGGTGCGGAGCAGGTTCTCCAGCAGGATCTTGAGGCTGTACGGGAGGCGCGCCGACCCCTCGACGGCGTCCAGCCGGTAGATCTCGTATGACGCGTCACCGACGCGCAGCGTGTCACGGCTGCCGAAGCTGTTCGCGGACACGAAGTTCGCCTCCCCAGGTTCCGGGCTTGTCTCAGGTTTCGTGTGCATCCTCCCGCACGCCCGGGACACTCCTGGCAATTAGGTTGCCCTAACCTGTGCGGGTCGACGGATGTCTCGACGTCAAGATATCCCTCAAGATATCTCGACATCAAGTTACTGACAGGTAGGTCATCGGCCATAGCGCTGACGTCGGCAAACAGCCGGGTTTTTCAGCTTTCGGGAAGTTCCTGCGGACGCGTGGGCGCGCCCCCGCTCAGGCGGGCATCAGCCGCAGGCAGAACAGTGCGATCACCACGATCGACAGGGCGGGGCCGAGGAACTGCTTCTCGAACGCCTTGCCGGTCTTGATGCCGATGTCCCACGGCAGGAGCCAGCGCCCCTTGATCGGCCATAAGACGGGGCAGCCGCGCTCCGTCAGGCAGTCGCCGATCACGTGCACCAGGCAGCCGACCCCGATGGCCAGCCCCAGCCAGGAATAGGTGACCCCGAGCGTCATGAAGGTCAGGAACAGCCCCGCGGTGAGTCCCACGTTCACGATCGCGGAGGTGAGCGTCTTGCCGGGCACGCCGATGCCGACAGCGCGGATCGCCAGGCCGATCATCAGCACGACCAGGATGTCGCGGCCGATGGCGTAGCGGTCGCCAAGCAGGTGCGCGCCCACTCCCATCAGGACGCTGAACAGCAGCGAGTGGGTGGCGTGCCTGTGCCCGCCGCTCACGAAGTTCACACCCTTGCTGAGCAGCCAGGTCACCGGTCCGAACGTCTGGGCGATCGTGGCGCTGGGGTGGTCGAGATCGGGCAGCATGGCCGCGCCCGCGCACACCACGGCGCCCGCGACGAGCTCGGGCGGGGTCAGGATCGGCCCCGTCAACGTCGCCAGCTCCGGATGTCCCAGCGCGTCCGGCAGCGCCACCAGGGCCGGCGCGACCGCCAGCCACACCGCCGCCCCGCTGAGGGCGTGCGAGTGCCCCATCATGACAAGATCACGCTTTGAGACTCTACGGCAAAGCACCGACAAATTCCGCGAAGCGCCCAGCGGCCCGGGCCCGTGTCGTACCCACCGGCACGGCGACGGCAGGAACGTTCCGCGCGACGGCGGCCGGGAAAGACAAAGACGGGATCGTCCCGCTCCAAGAGCACCCCCCAGCCCTCTCAGAGCAGAACGATCCCGTCTTCGTGAGAGATAACGCTACGGTCTCGGGGCCTGTTCCCCGTACTCAAAAAACTTCCGCGTGAGCTATGTCACTCTTACCCGGGGATTGTCGCCAGAACAATCGCGATATATCGTTGAGACATCGAGAACGGATCGTGAACCAGACGAATCGTGAACCAGAAGGGGGCACTGCGATGAGTTCGGCACACGCGGCAGGCGGGCCCTGGGCCCGTCCGGAGTTCGGACACCGGTTCAGACACGAGATGCGGCGCGCGCTGCGCGAGGCGCTGGTGAAGGGGGCAGTCATGTGGCACCAGGAACATCACGAGGGCGGGGGCCCTCACGAGCACCGGCACAGGGGCGGCATGCGGGGGCGCGGCCCCTGGGGCGGCTTCGGGCCCGGCCCGTTCGGACCGCCGTGGGCGGGCGGCAACTTCCCGTTCGGCCCCCGGGGCTTCGGACGGCCCAGGAAGGCCAAGCGTGGTGACGTACGGGCGGCGATCCTCGCCCTGCTCGCCGAGGAGCCGCGCAACGGCTACCAGATCATCCAGGAGATCGCCGAGCGCAGCCAGGGCGGATGGAAGCCCAGCCCGGGCGCGGTCTACCCGGCGCTGCAGCAGCTCACCGACGAGGGCCTGGTGCGCGCGGAGGAGACCGACGGGCGCAAGACGTTCCAGCTCACCGAGGCCGGCCGCGCCTACGTCGAGGAGCATGGGGACGAGGTCCGGGCGCCCTGGGAGGAGATGACGCCGGACATCGGGGACAACGTCCACGAGCTGTTCGACCTGTCCAGGCAGGCGGCGTCGGCGCTGTTCCAGATCGCCCACTCGGGCAGCGAGGGGCAGGTCAGGCAGGCGAGGCAGGTCCTGACCGAGACCAGGCGGCAGCTGTACCAGATCCTCGCCGACGGCGACCCTGTGGAGGAATGACGATGGTCTCCCCCGACGAGCCCGCCGCCGCAGGCGGCGCACACGCCCCCCGCGGCGGCGACGCGCCGGGTGCCGGGGCCACGGGCCACGCCCCGTCGAGCGGTCCGGCCCGCGGCGCGTCCGCGCACGGCGTGCTGCGGATCGGCGACCGGGAGCGCGACGAGGTGACGCGGCTCCTGCACGACGCGTTCGCGCAGGGCCGCATCACCCGTGAGGAACTCGACGAGCGCCTCGATGCGACGCTCTCGGCGCGAACGGCCGAGGACCTGCGGCGGGTGACCGCCGACCTGCCCGGCGCGTGGCCGGGCGACGCCCGGACGGGGAGCGC
This sequence comes from Microbispora sp. KK1-11, assembly GCF_006874435.1. Classification (NCBI taxonomy): domain Bacteria; kingdom Bacillati; phylum Actinomycetota; class Actinomycetes; order Streptosporangiales; family Streptosporangiaceae; genus Microbispora; species Microbispora sp. KK1-11. Next base: position 13,273 of record NZ_VIRJ01000006.1, read on the forward strand.
GCCGGGCGGCGGGCACTGGGCCGGCGACCCGCGGGCCGGGGGCCCGTGGCGTCCCGGCTTCCCGTCCGTCGGCGTGCCCGGTTTCCCCGGTTCCTTCTCCGGCTCCCCCATGGGCGCGCGCGGGCCGTACGCCCCGTACGGCCCCCAATGGACACCCGGCAATTGGGGACGCGGCATGGTCCAGCGGCGGCACGGCCACCATCGGCATCCGGCGATGTTCCTCATCCCGGTGGCCGCGATCGTCGTGCTGGCGGCCGGTCCGATGTGGCCGCCGTTCCTGGTGCTCAAGCTCCTGTTCGTCGCCCTGCTGGTGAAGGTGGTGCTCGGCCTGACGCACCACCGTCGTCACCACCGGTACCACACCCGGCACTGACATCCGGGTCTTGCACAAAGGAGCTCCAGGTGATGACTTCTCGGTAGGACCGCGTCCAGCCGTCTACCGAGGAGGAACCGGGACACGTGCTGTTGCCACGGGTCAAGCGGAAGCACGAGCCGCACCGCTTCGACGACGGAACGGTGCGCATCGGAGGCGAGATCTACGGGCTGGCCACCGAGATCAGCGATCCGACGGGCGGCGCGTGGGCCGCGCTCACGTTGATGGACGGCACCCGGTCTCCCGCCGACGTCGCGGAGGCCGTGTGCCGGCGGCTGCCCGGCGTTTCCGCGCCCCAGGCGTCGCGGATCGTCGCCGCCCTCATCGCATCGGGACATGTGGAGGACGCCTCGGCCCCGATACCGGGGGAGCTCAGCGAGCGGGAGCGCGAGCGGTACGACAGGAGCCAGGCGTTCTTCCACCAGGTCGACCTCGCGCCGGGACGGCAGGGGTGGGACGCGCAGATGCGGCTGCGGACCGCCCGGGTCGTGGTGCTGGGCCTCGGCGGCACGGGGAGCCACGCCGCGTGGGCGCTCGCCGCCTCCGGCGTCGGTCGCCTGCACTGCGTCGACGCCGACGTGGTGGAGCTGTCGAACCTGAACCGGCAGGTCCTCTACACGGAGGACGACCTCGGCCGCGCCAAGGTGGACGCGGCCGTCGGCAGGTTGCGCCGGCTGAACTCCGACATCGAGGTCACCGGCGAGCGGCGGGCGATCGGCAGCGAGGGGGACCTGCTGTCCGTGGTGGCGGGGGCCGACGTCCTCGCGCTGTGCGCCGACGAGCCGAGGGAGCCCGGCATCCGGATCTGGGCCAACCGGATCTGCGCGCGGGCCGGCGTGCCGTGGGTCGGCGGAGGCTACAACGGTCCCCTCGTGACCGTGGGCGCCTTCGCCCCCGGTCGGGGCGCCTGCTACGAGTGCCTGGCCGCGGGCGAGGCGCGCCGCCGCAGGCCGGGTCTTCCCGTGGACCTCGGAGGACCGGGCGTGGTCGCCGCCTCCGCCGGCGTCTCGGGCCACCTGGTCGCCCACTCGGTGATCTCGCTGATCACCGGAGTGCCCGAGCCCACCACCGGAACGGTCGTCGGGTTGAACCTCATCGCACCGGACCAGCACGTCTGGGTCCGGCATCCGCCTCGTCCGGAATGCCCGGTCTGTGGAAGTCAGCGGAAATCGACCGAGTCAGAAAATAGGACTTGACCGATCATGTGTGACATCCGAACATTTAGATGTTTTCTCGCGCGAGGTCCGCACCAACAATCCACAACAGAAGGTGCTCGATGACCCCTCAAGAGCAAAACCAGACCCAGCCGGAGGAAGCGGCCGAGCCCGCCGCGGCCGAGATCGCGATCCGCAGACTGGACAAGATCGAGACGACGGCCTTCAGCCAGGGGAACTCGACCTGAGGCCGGCCCGCGAGTGCCTGACACATGCTGCCCGTCAGGAGCGGGGATCCGGGTGGACGCATCGCAAGGCGAAGGAGGCCGCAGCGGAGCCATGGGCGTCTTTCCCGGGTCCCGCGGAAAGTCCGAGCCTGCGGGGAATTTTCGCGAGCGGGATTTCGGGCCCCGGAGGAATTCCGAGTACGCGGGGAATTCCCACGGGCGGGGCGACGATTCCGGGCCCGGCGGAAAGCCCGTGCCTTCGAGGAGTTCCCCATGGGTGATGCGCGGCGAGGCCCCGCCAGGGCCACGCGCGGCAGGGCGTGATCTGCCGGGCACCGGGACCGGGGCGGGCCGTTCGCCCGCCCCGGTGCGCCCCGCGGGCCACTCGTCATGACACCGACCCGGGTCACCCTGCACGATCTCGGGGTACGCCGGGATCGCGAGGAGTGGATCGTCGGGCGGGTGGAGACCGGCGACGTCATCGCCGTGCCCGCGCAGGGCATGCGGGTCATCCGCCTGTTCCAGGAGGGGGCGACGGTCCCCGAGGTGGAGCGGCGGCTCGGCGCGGAGACCGGAACCCGGATGAACGTGGGCGGATTCGTCGACGGGCTGGTCCGTGCGGGATTGGTGGCGGCGGTCGACGGGACCCCCGTTCCCGCGGACCCTCCCCCGCCGCCCACCTTTCCCCGGCTGCTGCCCCGCCACGTGCGGTGGACGCTCAACCCGTTCCTGCACGCCGCCCTGGCGACCGTGATCCTGGCCGGGGCCGCGGTGGCACTGCTGCGGCCCGGTGTCGTACCCGGCTGGCGGGACCTGCTCTGGAGCGACCGCGGGACGCCGGTCCTGCTCGCGCAGACGGCGGCCGGGTGGCTGCTGATCCTCCTGCACGAGCTGGCCCATCTGTGCACGGCTCGCGCCGCCGGCGTGCCGGGGCGCATCAGGTTCGGCACCCGTCTGCAGTTCCTCACGGCCCAGACCGAGGTGTCGGGCATCTGGCTGGCGGAGCGCCGGGTCCGGCTGACGGTCTACCTGTCCGGCATGGCGCTGGACGCCGCCGTGTGCGCGGTCTGCCTCCTGCTGACCGTGCCGGCCGGTCCGCATCCGGCCCTGTCCGTCGTCGCGATGACGGCGCTGGTCATGCTGTCGACGCAGTTCCTGGTGTTCATGCGCACCGATCTCTACTTCGTCCTGCAGGACATGACCGGCTGCAGGAACCTGTACGGCGACTCCGCCGCGTACGCCGCGCACGTGTGCCGCCGGGCCTTGCTGCGCCGGTCGGCCGATCCGCTCGCCCGGCTGCCGCGGGCCGAGGGCCGGTGGGTCCGGGCGTACACCGCGCTGCTCCTCGCCGGGACCGCGCTGTGCCTCTGCCTCGCCGTCGCGGTGACGATTCCCGCGACCCTGGGCCTGCTCGCCGGTTCCGTGCGCGCGCTGCTCGACCCGCCCGGCTGGGTCGCCGCCGCGGACGGCGTGGTCACGGTGCTGGTCGTCACCGGGTTCCACGTCCTCTGGGCCACGACGTGGTGGCGCAGGCACGGCCCGAAGGCGCGCCGTGCCGCCGGACTGCTGAGGAGGAACCGTGATCCCGAGCGAAGTGTTCGATGACGTCAGGGCCGCCGACGGCGAGTTCCTGGGACTGGACGCCTACCAGGCCGAGTTCGAGGAGGTCTACCGCGACGCGGCGGAGGTGGTGTGGAAGCTGGAGCGCGCCCAGCACTTCCACGAGCCGGCCGTGCCGAGCTGGCGGGCCGCCGACGCGGGCGACTGGGCGCTGGCCGTCGAGCTCATCGAGGAGATGCGGACCCCGCTGACGGCGATGTACCGCGAGCGGGCCCCGTTCCGGCGGCTGCGCGTCGTCGAGCTCCCCCTGACCCCTTACCTGCAGTGGGAGGCGCAGATCTTCGCCGTACGGGTGGCGGCCGGCGAGGAGATCAGGGTGCTCGCGGCGGCGGCGGTCGCACCGCTGGAGACCCGGGCGCCGCTGCCCGAACTGGTGGTCTTCGGGCCGGGCCTGCTGTACGAGGTCCGCTACGACGAGATCGGGGCCGCGGTCGGCGCCCGCCGGGTCACCGATCCCGGCGTCGTCTCCCCCTGCCTGTCCGCCCTGGTCTCCCTGTACGGCGAGGGCGAAGACCTGCTGCCGTTCTTCGAACGTGAGGTGGCCCCGCTGCCGCCTCCGCCCGGCCTGTCGGAGAAGCCCGCCCAGATTGGGCCTTGACCCCTGAACGGGAGCGGCCAACGATCGACATGTCGCCCTCGGGGGAGAGTCTGCGGCCACGCCGACGAACGGAGGGTGAGATGAATCCGGCCGAGCCAGAACCCGAGGTGGTGCAGGAGACCGAAGCAACGGCGGGGACGAGGCAGATCAGGATCAGGCTGCTGGACGCGACGGAGACGGCCGTGTGCAGCAACTCGACGGGGAACTGACTCACCAGACGTCCGTGGAAGACCCACGCGCGCCACGTTTCCAGATCCGGGCCGGAGCCTGGCGCGCTCCTACCAGCGATTCGGCTTCGGCCGAAGGAGACTTCATGCCCGGAGAAGCGTTCGAGCACGTCAGACAGGCCGCGGGAGAGGTGCTTCCCGCGGTGGAGTACCGGACCGAGCTCTACGACCACCTACGCCGGATCGAGGGCGTGGTATGGAAGCTGGAACGCGCCCAGCACTTCCACGAACCCGACACCCCGAGCTGGGTCGCCATGATGAGCGGAGACTGGGACCGGTCGCTCGCGCTGATGGACGAGATGCGCTTCGCCGACGACCTGCCGCCCCGGGCGGAGCTGCGCCGGCTGCGGATCGTCGAGATGCCGCCGACGCCGTATCTGCAGTGGGAGATCGTCCTGCTCGCGGCGCGCACGCGGGCGGGCGAGCGGGCACGGGCGCTGCACGCCCGGTCCGTACGCGACCTGGAGAGCCGTGCGCCGCTGCCCGAACTGCTGATCCTCGACAGGGACCTGATGTACGAGGTCCTCTACGACGAGATCGGCGCCCATGTGGGCGGGCGACGGATCACCGACACGCGGGTCGTCGAGGAGTGCGCCCGAGCCGTCGCCGAGCTGTACGCCGACGCCGAGGACATGGTGGCCTTTCACGACCGCGAGGTGGCGCACCTGCCGCCGCCGGTCGCCCGGCGGATCCTGTCCCGCCCCGGCCACCCCTGACCCGCGCCCGCCCCGGCCGGCGGGGCAGGGCTCAGGCCCCGTCCCGCCGGTGCTCCTCCAGCACCGCGCGCAGGGTGGCGAGCGTCGCGGCGGTCCGATTGAGTTCGGCGGCCGGGACGGCGGCGGTGCGGGCGGCCAGCTCGGCCTCGAAGGTCGGGCGGGCCGCGGCCAGGAGCCGGGAACCCTCCGGCGTGAGGCTGAGGACGGAGGACCGCCGGTCCTCCGGATGCGCCGCGCGCACGCACAGGCCCGCGCTCTCGAGCCGGTCGACGGCCTTGCTCACGGCTCCGACGGTGATCCCCACCTCCCGCACGATGTCGAGCACCCGGCACCCCGGACGGTCGTCGATGATCTGCAGGAACTCGAACTGACCCAGGCCGATGCCGTGCTCGGCGCGCAGCCGGTCGCTCACCGCGTTGTACAGCCGGGTCTCGACCCGGACGAGATCGACGAACAGGCGAGTGATGTCCGTCATATCTGCCGATTCAGTAGATTCCAGGGAATCATCTTCCGCGTAATCGGATTGAGGATCACATGTGCATTCCACGGAATGCATCCTCTCACCCCGACATCATGGAGGTCCTGATGACCCGCCGGCAGCGCGAGGCCGTCGACGCCCTGCACCGCAACGCCCCCGTCCACCCGAACCCGACGCTGGCGGAGCAGCGCGCCGGATTCGCCCAGGCACTCTCCCGGCCCCTGCCCGGCGACGTCGCGGCGCACGAGACGGTGCTCGCCGGCCGTCCCGCGCTCGACCTGATCCCGGCCGGCGCCACCGGGCGCGGGCTGCTGCTCCATTTCCACGGCGGCGGCTACGTCCTTGGGTCGCCCTCCACGCATGCGGGAGTCGCCGCCCAGCTGGCGCGCCGTGCCCGGCTGCGGGCGACGTCCCTGGACTACCGGCTGGCCCCCGAGCATCCCTTCCCCGCCGCGGTGGACGACGGCCTCGCCGCCTACCGGGCGCTGCTCGACGGGGGTGTGCGACCGGAGGAGCTGGTGCTCGCCGGGGACTCCGCGGGCGGCGGGCTGGCCGTCGCCACCCTGGTCGCGGCCCGCGACGCCGGCCTGCCGCAGCCGGCGGGCGCCGTCGTCTTCTCCCCGTGGGTCGACCTGACACTCGGCGGGCAGAGCATGCTCACGAAGAAGGACGCCGACCCGATCTTCACCCGGGAGGCGATCCAGGCGTTCGCCACCCTCTACCTGGCCGGCCAGGATCCCGCTCAGCCGCCGGCGAGCCCCGTGTTCGCCGACCTGCGGGGCCTGCCCCCGCTACTGGTGCAGGCCGGCTCGAACGAACTCCTGCTGGACGACGCCGTCCGGCTCGCCGGGCGCGCGGCCGCCGACGAGGTGGAGGTGACGCTGCGGGTCTGGCCGCAGGTGCCGCACGTCTTCCAGAACCACTTCGGCCACCTCGACGAGGCCGACGAGGCGCTCGACGAGGCCGCCCTCTTCCTGTCCACGCGGGTGCAGTCCGGGCACGGGGCACAGGCGGACCGGCCTCTGGACCCGGAGGACCCTGAGGACCCTGAGGACCCCGGTGCGGGCCGTCCCTGACCGGCGCGGTCGATCCCGTCAGGCACGCGGGGGGCGCAGGCGGGCCATCTCGGCCGCGATGGCCTCCAGCCTCCAGTGGGCGTTCAGCCCACTGGGGTTGGGCAGCACCCACAGCGCCGTCCCGCCGATCGTCTCCTCCTGCGGGCCGATCAGGGCGGCGGGGCGCGCGAAGGCGACCCGGTAGGCCGACACCCCCGCTATCGCCAGGACGCGGGGGCGGACCTCCGCCACCAGCCGCGCGAGCCGCTCGCCGCCCACGCGGAGCTCCTCCGCGGCCAGCTCGTCGGCCCTGGCGGTCGCCCGGGCCACGATGTTGGTGATGCCCAGCCCGTACGACGGGAGCAGGTGCTGCTCGGACGGCGCGAGCCTGCGCGGCACGAGACCGGACAGGTGCAGGGCGGGCCAGAACCGGTTGCCGGGCCGCGCGAAGTGGTGACCGGTCGCGGCCGAGTAGAGGCTGGGGTTGATCCCGCAGAACAGCACGTCGAGCCCGGGGCCGAGCACGTCCTCGATCGTCGCGTTCTTGGCCGCCTCGAGGTCGGCCTTGGTGGGGGCCATGCCGCGATGCTAGACGGCCCGCCCGCTCCTGGTCGCATTCCGGGCGGCGCTGGTGCGCAGGGCGCCGCCCGTGGCGCTGCTGTCGCCCAGCGGCCGGATGGTGGTGGGGATCCGGCCGATGACCTCGGCGTCGGCGGAGCGCACGATCACGGATTCGGCGAAGTCGGGGACGATCAGCGACATTTGGGAGTCCTCTTCCCTGAGGTGGTGCGACGGGTACGGGGGTCAGACGGCGAAGAGCAGGGCGGCGCTGATCAGAACGATCACGGCGGTCGCGAAGTGGATGCCGAAGGCGACCGCCCGGGTGCCGCCGTTGCGCAGCACGATCAGGGTGTCGCCCAGGGGCAGCAGGGCGACGATCAGCATGTACCAGGCCTCGGCGCGGGCGCCGGCGAAGGCCAGCAGGGCCAGGCCCAGCAGACCGTAGCCCCCGTCACGCAGGCCCTTGATCGTCAGGTAGGCGACGTCGCCGTCCTTCTTGGCCGGGACGCCGTAGCCGGCGGCCGCCGCGTGGGGCACGAGCAGGAAACGGGCTCCGATGAACAGGACGAACAGGTTGAGGACGATGGCGAGGCCGTACGCGATGGGGGTGAGCATGTCTCTCTCCGAGAACTAGCAGCGCTAGGAACGAGAATGACGCTAGCAGAGCAGTGCCATAAACGCTAGCGCTGCTAGAGTTCCACGTATGTCGATCCAGTCACGCAGGGAGCGCGAGCGCGCCGAGCGAGAGAAGCTGATCATCACGGCGGCACGGGAGCTGGCCGAGGCCGAGGGCTGGGAGGCGGTCACGACCCGGCGGCTGGCCGAGCGCGTCGAGTACAGCCAGCCGGTGCTCTACAGCCACTTCAAGGGCAAGGACGCGATCATGGCGGCCGTCGCCGTGGAGGGCTGCGCCGACCTGGCCGTGGAGCTGCGCGCGGCCAGGACCGCGGCGCCGGACGCCGTCCGCGCCATCGCCGGCGTCAGTGCGGCCTACGTGGCCTTCGCCGACCGGCACCCGGCCCTCTACGACGTGATATTCAGCCTGGTCGTCCCGCTGCCGTTCGCCACCCCCGAGGCCCCGCCCGCCCTGCAGGCGGCCTTCGGCGAGCTGGCCGAGGCCGTCCGCCCGCACGCGGGCGGCGACGACCTGGGCGCGCTGACCGAGACCTTCTGGGCCGCCCTGCACGGCCTGGTGACCCTCATGCGCGGCGGCCGGCTCCCGCGTGAGCACCACGACCTCAGGCTCGCGCTGCTCCTGGCCCGTTTCACGGGCTGAGCCCGGCCCCGATGAGCATCGGGGGGCCTGGGAGAAGACCGCCGGCTCAGCCGAAAGGCCGCGCCACCTCGTCGAGGGCCTGCTCCATGATCTGGGAGAGCGGGCGGGCCTCCTGCTCCTCGATCCAGACGTGCGTCGCGATGCGCAACGCGACGAGGAAGGCGGCGGCCATGATCCGGCACTTCAGGTCGGCGGCCGCCTCTCCCGCCCCGTCGCGGTCGAAGATCGCCTGGACCAGCTCCCGTTCGAGCGCGGCGTGGTTGGCGAGCTGCCGGGCGAGCAGGGACGGGTGGCGCTTGGTGAGCGAGGTGCGCACCGCCCACTCCCTGTCGGGCTCGCCCACGTCCTCCAGCTCGTCGCGCACGGCGCCGCGCAGCGCCTGCCAGCCCGACTCCCCCGCCGGCCGTTCGCGGATCGCCCGCACCAGGGACCGGACGCGCTGCTCCTCCCCGTACAGGAGGGCGTCCTCCTTGCTGCCGAAGTAGTTGGAGAAGGTCCGGCGCGAGATGTTGGCGGCCTCCACGATGTCGTCGACGGTGACGTGGTCGAGCCCGCGTTCCACGGCGAGCCGCAGCGTGGCCTTGTGGATGGCCTGCCGCGTCTCGGCCTTCTTACGCTCGCGCAATCCCGCCGTCGTCTCCATGGTGGGCTCAGCTTAGCCGCTTAAACATTGCCCGCTGCGCAAAGTTGCCCAGTGGGCATGTAATCTTGGGGCAGTTGTCCTCATCCATCCGATTGGAGACTGCGCGTGAGCGCACCAACGCTGCCGGAGGCCGGGCCGAAAAGCCACCGGCAGGTACTCGAAGCGCTGAGCGGCCTGCTCCTCGTCCTGTTCATCGCGATGATCAGCAGCACGATCGTGTCGGTCGCGCTCCCCCAGATCATCGGCGCGCTGAACGGCACCCAGTCGCAGTACACCTGGGTGGTCACCGCGGCGCTGCTCACCACGACCGCCTCGACCCCCATCTGGGGCAAGCTCGCCGACCTGTTCAGCAAGAAGCTGCTGATCGAGGTCGCCATCGGCATCTTCCTGGTCGCCTCGTTCGCCTGTGGTTTCGCCCAGAACACCCCGATGCTGATCGCCTTCCGCGCGGTCCAGGGCCTGGGCATGGGTGCCCTGCAGATCCTGGTCCAGGTCGTCATCGCCGCGATGATCCCGCCGAAGGAACGCGGCAAGTACAACGGCTACCTCGGCGCGGTCATCGCCGTGGCCACGGTCGGCGGCCCGCTGCTCGGCGGTCTGATCACCGACACCTCGTGGCTCGGCTGGCGGTGGTGCTTCTTCCTGCCGATCCCGTTCGCCCTCATCGCCCTGGTAGTCCTGCACCGCACGCTCGACGTGGCGTCCATCCGCCGTCCGGAGACCAAGGTGGACTACGTGGGCGCCCTCCTGATCGCGGCCGGCGTGAGCGTCCTGCTGGTCTGGGTGACGTTCGTCAACAACTCCTTCGACTGGATCTCCTGGCAGACCCTCGTCATGGTCGGCGCCGCGATCGTGCTGCTGGTCCTGGCCGTGTGGGTCGAGTCCGTGGTCCGGGAGCCCGTCGTCCCCCTGCACGTCGTGCGGCGGCGCGTGCCCGCCCTCGCCATCCTGGCCAGCCTGGCCGTGGGCATGGCGATGTTCGGCGGCGCGGTCTTCCTGGGCCAGTACTTCCAGATCGGCCGCGGCTACAGCCCCACCGAGGCGGGCCTGCTCACGATCCCGATGATGTTCGGCGTCCTCGTGTCGTCCACGATCTCGGGGCGGATGGTGTCCCGCAGCGGACGGGTCAAGCCGTACATCCTCGTGGGCTCGATCGTGCTCACGCTCGGCTTCGTGGCCCTGTCCACGATCGACCACGAGACCTCGCTGGTCCTCGTCGGCGCGGGGATGCTGGTGGTCGGCGCCGGCGTCGGCATGTCCATGCAGAACCTCGTCCTGGCCGTGCAGAACACCGTCCCGCTGCGCGAGCTGGGCGCGGCCAGCGGCGCCGTCACGTTCTTCCGCTCCCTGGGCGGCACGATCGGCGTCTCGATCCTCGGCGCCGTGCTGGCGAACCGGGTCACCGAGAACATCGTCGCGGGCCTCGCGAAGGCCGGCATCCGGCCGACCGGATCGCAGGGCGGCGGCACCCTCAACATCAAGGCGATGCCCGAGCCGATCCGCACCATCGTGCGCGCGGCCTACGGCGACGCCACCGGCCACATCTTCCTGATCTCGGCCTGCATCGCGGTCGTCGGCATCCTCGCCGTGCTGTTCCTCCCGCAGGTGCGGCTGCGCGACAGCGTGGACCTGGCCGAGCCGGCCGCCGCCGGAGCGGACGCGCCCGCCGCGGCCGAGTCCCGCTGAGCCCCGCCTTCCGAGCAGGGCCGTCTTGACCCTGCTCCCTGAACCGGGCTCCCTGAACCCGGCCCCCGGGTACGGGCTCCCGTCGCGTGAGCGGGAGGCCGCACCCGGGGACCGTCTCGTCTCACAGACGGGGATCGACCGGCTCGGACTCCAGTGCGAGGACGGCGAAGACCGCCTCGTGGATCCGCCACAGCGGCTCGCCCTCGGCCAGGCGCGTCAGCGCCTCCAGGCCGAGCGCGTGCTCCCGCAGCGCCAGCGACCGCTTCCTGCCGGTGAACCTGCGCCGCAGCACGTCGAGCGACTCGGTGTAGTCGGAGCCGTAGATGATCCGCAGATACTCACGGCCCCGCACCTTCACGCCCGGCTGCACCCGTCCCTCCTGGTGCGCGACCGGTTTCACCACCATGCCCTCGCCCCCGGCCTCGGTCAGCGCCGTCCACCACGCCACCGCCGCCTCCCGCTCCTCCGGCGAGTCGAGGGAGACGAAGACATGGCGGGTCGGCGTGACGAGCGGCGAGTCCATCAGGCCGAGCGTCTTCAGGTGCCACTCGTGCGGCTCCTCCACCGCCGTCGCCCTGCCCTCGCATGCGAGGACCTGGAACGGCGCGAGCCGTACGCCGTCGAGACCCGAGACCGGCCAGCAGTAGCGGGCATAGGCGTCGCGGAACCGGGCAGCGTTGTGGGCACGGCGGCGGGTGCGGTCGAGCAGAGCGCCTACATCCAGGCCACGTCCCGCCGCCGACTCCAGCGCCGCGACCGCCTCGGGCAGCGCCACCCGGGCGGCCGCGCCCACCGAGGCGTACTGGTCGCGGATCAGTCCCTCCGCCTTGGCCGACCACGGCAGCAGCTCGCAGTCGAGCACCACCCAGTCGGTCTCCAGCGCCTCCCACAGCGGCGCGGCCGCCTCGCGCAGCCGAGCCACCAGCTCCGGCCCGCGCTCGTCGAAGAAGGGCCGCCCGGTGCGGGTGTAGACGCTGCCCGTCGTGCCGTCGGCGACGCCGAAGCGGCGGGCCGCGGCCTCCGGCGTCCGCGCCAGCACGGCGATCGCCCGGGAGCCCATGTGCTTCTCCTCGCACACCACCCGGGTCACCCCGGCCCGGGCGAACTCGTCGAACGCCTCGGCCGGGTGCTCCAGGTAGCCCTCCAGCGCGGAGGTCTCCGGCGGGGCCATGGTCGGCGGGAGGTAGACCAGCCAGCGGGGGTCCACGGCGAACCGGCTCATGATCTCCAGCGCGGCGCGGGAGTTCTCCTCCGCGATCCTGATCCGGCCGCCGAACCGCGTCTCCACGAAGCGGGTGCCGTCCACGTCGCCGATGTCCAGCACGCCGGGGTCGCGGGCGGGGGCGGCCGCGGCCAGCGGCCGCACCGGCTCGTACCAGACGTTCTCGGCCGGGACCGAGACGAGCTCGCGCTCGGGGTAGCGCAGGGCGGTCAGCCGCCCGCCGAAGACCACGCCGGTGTCGAGGCAGATGGTGTTGTTGATCCACTCCGGCTCGGGCACCGGAGTGTGCCCGTAGACGACCATGGCACGCCCCCGGTAGTCGTTCGCCCAGGGGTAGCGCACCGGCAGGCCGTACTCGTCGGTCTCCCCGGTCGTGTCGCCGTACAGGGCGAACGCCCGCACCCGCCCGGAGGCCCGCCCGTGGTAGGCCTCCTTGAGCCCGGCATGCGCGACCACCAGCCTGCCGCCGTCGAGGCGGTAGTGGCTGATGAGACCGTCCATGAACGTCCTGGCGGCCGCGCGGAACTCCTCCGGCTCGGCGGCGAGCTGCTCCAGCGACCGCTCAAGGCCGTGGGCGACCCGCACCTTGCGGCCGTCGAGGGCCCGCACCAGCTTCTGCTCGTGGTTGCCGCTCACGCACAGCGCGGTCCCGGCCTCGACCATGCCCATGACCAGCCGCAGCACGCCCGGCGTGTCCGGGCCGCGGTCGACCAGGTCGCCGACGAAGACCGCGGTACGCCCCTCGGGGTGGACGGCCCCGTCCGGCCCGACCTCCCAGCCGAGCTTCACCAGCAGGGACTCCAGCTCGGCCCGGCAGCCGTGCACGTCGCCGATGATGTCGAACGGCCCGGTGAGGTCGGTCTTGTCGGTCCACGCCTTCTCGTACGTGAGGCTCACGTCGTCGATCTCGTCGCCGCGCAGCACGTGGACCCGGCGGAAGCCGTCCTTGGCGATCTTGCCGAGCGACCGGCGCAGCTCCTTGCGCTGCCGTGTGATCACGTGAGGGCCGAAGGCCCGGTCGGGGCGGGCCTCGTTGCGGGCGCGCGCCACCTCCTCCGGCACGTCGAGCACGATCGCGTCGGCGAGCACGTCGTGAGATCTGGCCAGCTCGATGAGCTTCTTGCGGGCCTCCCACTGCACGTTGGTCGCGTCCACCACCGTGAGGAGGCCCCGCCTCAGGCGGATGCCCACGATGTGGTGGAGCAGATCGAACGCCTCGGGCGTGGCCGTCTGGTCGTTCTCGTCGTCGGCGACCAGGCCGCGGCAGAAGTCGGACGAGACGACCTGCGTGGGCGCGAAGTGCCGGGCCGCGAACGTCGACTTGCCGCTCCCGGAGATGCCGACGAGCACCACCAGCGACAGCTCCGGCACGCTGATCTCGGTCACGGCCGCTCCTCCCTCCTGCTGAAGACCGCCATCTGGGTGGGCGGGCCCACCTCGGGGTCGTCCTCGCCGACCGGCCGCGATTCGGCCGCGTAGCCGTACGTCTCGCACACGCCCGCCACCCACCGGGCGAACTCCGCCCGGCTCCACTCGAACCGGTGGTCGGGGTGGCGGCGCGCCCCCGCGAGCAGCTCGTACCTGACGTTGTGCTCCACGTTGGGCGTGGTGACGATCACGTGTGCGGGCCGCGCCGTGCCGAAGACCACGCGTTCGAGCGCGGCCAGGCGCGGCGGGTCCACGTGCTCGACGACCTCCATGAGCACCGCGGCGTCGTACCCGGCCAGGCGCGCGTCGGTGTAGGTCAGCGAGCCCTGGAACAGCTCCAGCCTGGCCCGCTTGGCGTCCGGCATCCGCTCGGTGCGCAGGCGGCGCTTGGCCAGCGCGAGCGCGCGCGCCGACACGTCCATGCCGGCCACCTTGGCGAAGGCCGGCTTGGCGAGCAGCGCCGACAGCAGCTGCCCCGAGCCGCAGCCGAGGTCGAGCACGGTGCGGGCGCCCACCTCCTCGAGCGCCGCCACGACGGCCTCCCGGCGCAGCGTGTTCAGCGGCACCCGCTCCTCACCCGCCCCGTCGCCGGGCCCGTCGCCGGGGGCAGCCTCGGCGCCCGGCTCCTCCTCCACCGGCGGGTCCAGGCTCTCCTCCACGTCGTCGCCCAGCTCGGCGAGACGGGCGAAGGCGGTGCGGGTGAGCGCCCACCGCCGGCCGAGATAGCGGCGGGTGATCAGTCCCTTGTCCGGATGGCCGGCCAGCCAGCCCTCTCCCGCGCGGACGAGCTTGTCGACCTCGTCGCCCGCCAGCCAGTAGTGCTTGGCGTCGTCCAGCACCGGGAGCAGGACGTACAGGTGGTTGAGCGCGTCGGCCAGGCGCACGTCGCCGCGGAGCGTGAGCCGTACGTACCGGGACTCGCCCCACTCGGGGAAGCCGGGGTCCAGCGGCACGGCCTCGGCGCCGACCTCCCAGCCCAGCGGCCCGAACAGCCGGTGCGCGAGATCGGCCCCTCCCCGGCACGGCAGCGCGGGCAGGGCGATCTCCAGGGGGATCGGCCCGTCCGCGAGGTCCTGCCGGGAGGCGCACCGCCCGGTCCTCGCCGTGCGGAACACGTCGGCGAGCGCCGACGCCAGCAGGGAGGACGCGGCGTACGGCCGGTCGTTGACGTACTGCCCCAGCGAGAAGTCGGGCGAGGACGAGCCCCGGGAACGGGCCAGCCGCACCGGGTCGACCTCCAGCAGCAGCGCCGCGGTGCACCGGTCCTCGCCCGCCTCCGGGTAGAAGACCCGCGCCGTGCCGAACGACTGCTCGAACTCCTGCACCCGGTCGGGATGCTTGTGCAGGAGGAAGCCGAGGTCCGTGGCGGGCCGTAGAGTCGTCGAGATCGTGAGGAGCACCCGGCAAAGTGTGCCGGATGCCCCCTTCGACCGGCTATGGCTTTTCAGAGGTGCGGCAGCGCCCTTTTCACAGCGGCGCCCTTTCACACATGCGGAAGCACCTCGGCCGCGATCAGCTCCAGGTGCTCCAGGTCGTGCAGGTCGAGGACCTGCAGGTAGAGACGCTCGGCGCCCATCTCGGCGAATCGGCCGATCTTGTCCACGATCTCCTGCGGCGTGCCCGCCAGCCCGTTGACGCGCAGCTCGTCGACCTTGCGGCCGATGTTGGCGGCCCGCCGGGCGATCTCCGCCTCGTCCCGCCCGGCGCAGACGACCTGCGCCGCCGACAGCAGGACGGTCTCCCGGCCCACGGCGTCACACGCCTGCCTGACCCGGTCGAAGGCCGCGGCGGTGTCCTCGGGGAGGTGGAACGGCACGTTGTACTCGTCGGCGAACCGCGCGACCAGCCGCGGCGTGCGCTTGGCTCCCCCGCCGCCGATGATGACGGGCGGCCGGGGCCGCTGCGCCGGCTTGGGCAGCCCCGGGGAGTCCTCCAGCCGATAGTGCGCGCCCTCGAAGGAGAACGGCTTGGCCGCCGCCCACAACCCGGTCACGATCTCGAGCTGCTCCTCCAGGCGCTCGAACCGCTCGCCCAGGGAGGGGAACGGAATCCCGTAGGCCGTGTGCTCCTCCTCGAACCAGCCGGTGCCGAGACCCAGCTCCACACGGCCGCCGCTCATCTGGTCGACCTGGGCGACGCTGATCGCCAGTGGCCCGGGCAACCGGAACGTCGCGGCGCTCACCAGCGTGCCCAGCCGGATGCGCGAGGTCTCCCGCGCGAGACCGGCCAGGGTGATCCACGCGTCGGTCGGGCCCGGGGCGGGGTCGCCGTCGCCCATCCGCAGGTAATGGTCGGACCGGAAGAACGCGTCGAACCCGAGCCGCTCGGCCGCCTGCGCCACCTTGAGCAGCTCGTCGTAGCTCGCCCCCTGCTGGGGTTCGGTGAAGATCCTCAGTTTCATCCGTCCATTATCCCCGCCCCTGCGTCCTCGACTTGCTAGAGTGCGAGCCGCCTGTGCGCAACGTGTTCGCATCGCAACTCAGGGTGGTGAGCGTGGACTCCGCACGTCATTCCCGCGAAGCGGGCCGCCCCCCGCGCTCCCTCGTCCTCCTGGCGTCGGCCGCGCTCGTCGCGGGCACCGGCGCGGCGCTGTGGGCGCTGCCCGCCGCCCCGCCCGGCGGCTGGGACGCGACGCCCGGGGTCAACCCAGGGGGCAGGCCCGGTGCCACGGCCACGCCCACCGGTGGGCGGGCTCCGGTCTCCCCGGTGCCGGAGACGCTGGTCGCGGCGCGCCAGACGGTCGCCTCTCCGGCCCCGTCCGCCGCCGCTCCTCCCGCCGACGAGCCCGCGACCGGTTATCGGGGGTTCCTCGACGCCGCAGGGGAGCCGCGCCCGGAACTGCTGCGGGCGGGGGTGCGCTCGTTCGCCATCGGTCACATCGTCGCCGGCCCGAGCGGTTGCGCTCCCCACTGGGCGGGGGCGCAACCGCGGGGCGGGGACTCCGTCGCCGCACGAATCGAACGGCTGCGGGCCGACGGCGGCGAGGTGTGGCCGGCGTTCGGCGGGCCGTACGGGCAGGAGCTGGCGGTCACCTGCGAGAACCCGGACCGGCTGCTCGCGGCCTACCGCCACGTCGTGACGGTGCTCGACCCTCCCGGCGTCGACTTCGAGGCCGGTGGGGCGGCCGGGCCCGGCACCGTCCGCCGCCGCGCCGCCGCCGTCGCCCGGTTGCAGCGCGAGGCGTGGGCGCGCGGCCGCCCGCTGCGGATCACGTTCACGCTTCCCGCCTCCCGGCGCGGCCTGGAGCCCGCCGACCAGGAGATGCTGCGGGCGGCCCGAGAGGAGGGCGCGGAGATCGAGTCCGTCGGCCTGCTCGTGCCGATCGCCTCCGGCGTCTCGAACCTCCACGACCTGGCCGTCGCCGCGCGGGCGGCACGCCTCCAGATCGCCGCGGCGCTGGACGTGCCGCCCGACCGGGCGTGGCGGCGGATGGGCCTCGCACCGGTGCTCGCCGGCACCGGCGATCTCGGCCCCGGCGAGGCCGGGCGGCTGGCGGCGTTCCGGGCACGCAACGGCCTGGGCTGGCTGTCCCTGCGGGGCGCCAGGCCGGCCGACGACGTCGTACGGATCCTGACCCGGCCGTCGCGCCCCGACGCGGGCGTCGCCCGCCCCGAGGTCGCACCCGGCGCCCGTCCCGTCCGCCCCTGGTGACCCTTCAGCCCGTGTGACGGGCGAGCCACTCCAGAATCCGGCCCGGGTCTTTCTGGAAGTGCAGGTATCCGTCCCAGCGGCGCGTGGTCCCGTGGATCCAGAACAGCTCCTTCGGCACGTCCGAGGGGATGGCATCGAAGACGGACTGGACGTCGGCCGGTCTTGTCATGAGGTCGTCGTGGACCTGGTACACGAGCGTCGGCACCCGGACGCTGCGGGCAGCGCCGCTCACGACGGGGGACATCTCGTCGAGGCCGAACCCGGTGCGGAGTCTGATCAGCCGATCCAGCTCGTCCATCCGCTCGGCCGGGATGCCGCGCCGCTCGAGCGTCCGCTCCAGGAGCGCACGCGGCGACCCCGGCTGGCACGCGACCAGGCAACGGACGTCAGCGAACTCCTGCGGTGACCGCTGCATCGCGAACAGCGTGGCGTCGGCGCCCAGGCAGCGGCTGAACAGCGCGATCCTCGCCCCGCGCAGGTCATGACGCGACCGCGCGTAGCGCAGGGAACCCACGACGTCGCGCGACTCGAACCTGCCGCTGGTGGTCACGCCGCCGTTGGCGGCGCCGCTGAGGCCGAAGTTGCGCAGGTCGTAGGCGAGGACGTGGTAGCCGGCGGCGTGCAGGATGGCGATGTCCGGGACCAGGTCGACCTCGATGTCGTTGCCGGTCTCGCCGTTGATCGAACGCCAGGGCTCCAGGTGGGACGGCAGCCCTGAGCGACTGAAGAACCGCGGGTGATTGACGATCACGATCCGGTCGGCACCCGGGGCCGGCACGAACCAGCCTTCGAGCGGAGTCCCGTCCTCGGAGGGGAAGGTGACGTCCTCGACGTCCAACCCGTGCCCGGCCGGAGAGCGCAGCACGGGCGAGCGCGGCGATGTGCTGAAACGGTCGGCTATCGCGTCGAGCACGGTCAGGCTCCCGTACGTGTCAGGCCGCCGTCGACGTGCAGGATCTGGCCGGTGATGAAGTCGGCGTCGTCCGAGACCAGGAAGGCGAGGGCGTTGCCGAGGTCCGCCGGGACCGACTGGCGCTTGATGGTCTGCATGGCCGTCATCCGGGCGACCACCTCGTCGGCGGTCGGGCCGTTCGTCCGGGCGCGGCCCAGGAAACCCTCGGTCGCCACCAGTCCGGGCGCGATCGCGTTGACCGTGATGCCGCTCTCGCCGAGCTCGTTGGCGAGCGCCCGGGTCAGCGCGTGCACGGTGCCCTTGCTGGTCATGTACGCGAGGTCGCGGTTCTGCGTCATGGTGATGCCCGAGCCGGTGTTGACGATGCGCCCCCAGCCGGCGGCGCGCATCCCCGGTGCGAACGCCCGGGCGAACAGCAGGATCGCCTCGACGTTGACCGCCTGCACCGCGCGCCACAGCTCGATCGTCACGTGGTCGAGGTCGGTGAAGGGGAAGATTCCGGCGTTGTTGACGAGGATGTCGCAGCGCCCGTACCGGTCGAGGACCGTGCCGGCCACGGCGTCGACCTGCGACGGCTCGCTGATGTCGCACACCAGCCCCAGCTTGTCGCCGCCGCCCTCCAACTCCCGCACGCCGTCCGCCGGATCGTCGATGTCGACGGCGACCACGTTCGCGCCGTCCGCGGCGAGCCGCCGGCAGTACGCGTACCCGATGCCCCGAGCCGCCCCGGTCACCACCGCCGTCTTTCCGTCAAGCGCCACGGGTGAACTCCAATCCGATCTGGGTGGCGATCGCGAAGTAGTCCTCCAGGTGCCAGGTGCGCACGATTCGGCCGTCGACCACCCGGTGGAAGTCGGCCGCCCGGAACTCGACCTCGCGGCCGGTGCCCTCGACGCCGAGCAGTTCCCCGGTCTGCTTCGCGCGGTTGACCGCCCGCACCGCGACCATGTCCCCGTCGACGACGACGTCCTCGATCTCGATGGTCAGGTCGCTGAAGACACCGCGAAGGTGGGTGATGCTCGCTTTCCATCCCTCCGGGCCGCCCCCCGTGCGCATGGGCGGGACGGCCTCCCAATCGGCGGCGAGGGCCTCGTCGACCAGCGCGGTGTCACCGGTGGAGAGGGCCTCGTAGAAGCGCCGGACCGCGATCTCGTTGTCAGTTGGCATGGATCCACGGTAGGGACGCGCACTCGCGGTGATCAAAGACCTGTTACGCAACACGTAATACGCTTCAGGCATGACGGATCTCGACCTTCGGCTGGTGCGCTACTTCACCACCGTCGCGTCACACCTGCATTACGGCCGAGCCGCGGCCGAACTGCGCATCGCACAACCGTCGCTGAGCCGGCAGATCGGCAAACTTGAGGCCCAAGTGGGTGCGCGGCTTCTCGACCGCACGCGGCAAGGCACACGGCTCACCGAAGCGGGAGAGATCTTCCTCATCCAGGCACGCGCCTTGTTGCGCTCGTCGGAGCAGGCCACGGCCGCCGCCCGGGCCGCCGCGCGGCCCACCCGGATCACCGTCGGCTACACCGCGGGTCTGATCGTCACCCCGGCGGTGCGGAATCTGCGGCACAAACACCCCGACGCCGACGTACGCACGCTGCACCTGGAGTGGAACGAGCCGCGCGAGGCCCTGCTCGACCGGCGGGTCGACGCGGCGATCACCCGGCTGCCGCTGCAGACCGACGGCCTGCATGTGACGATCCTCTATGACGAGCCGAAGATGCTGCTCGTGCCGGTCGGGCACCGGCTGGCCGGCAAGGAGTCGGTCACGCTCGACGACATCGAGGACGAGCCGATCCCCCGCTTCCCGGATCCGGATTTCGACGCGTACTGGCGCGTCGACCCGCGGCCGGGAGGCCGCCCCGCACCCGGCGGCCCCCCGGTCGAGACCATCGAGGACAAGCTCGAATACATCGCCGCCGGGCAGGCCGTGGCCATCATCCCGGCCGCCCTGCACGCCGGCGGCGCCCGGCCCGACCTCACCGCCGTCCCGCTGCGCGGCGTCGAACCTGGCCACGTCGTCGTAGCGACCCGGGCCGCGGACCGCAGCAGACTGGTGGCCTCGTTCCGCACGTCGGCCCGTGACTGCCTACGCGGTTGATCACCTCAGGTCGGCTCGGCGCGAGATCGCGGCGCCGGCCTCCTCCCACGACATCGAGGGCGGCTTCGCCGGGAACATAATCACCCATCCGGCTGTTCCGACTGGCCGCCGACCACGGTAGGCGGACGAACGGGAGCGGCTGTGTCGGACCGCCGGGAGTGAGAGGGACGCGGACGACATTGACTCGGAAACCCCGGATGGACGCGGAGCACAACCGGCGGCACATCGTGACGGTCGCCCGTGCCGCGTTCGCCGCGGACGGGCTCGACCTGCCGGTGCACGAGATCGCCCGGCGTGCGGGCCTGGGCGTCGCGACCGTCTACCGGCACTTCCCGTCGCGACAGGACCTCGTCGGCGCGGTGCTCGCCGAGCAGGTGGCCGTGTGCCGCGCGCAGATGCGTGCCGCCCTGGACGACCCCGACCCCTGGCACGCGCTGCGCGGAACCGTCCACCGGTTCGCCGAACACCAGGTGCTGCACCGCGGGTTGAACGAAGCGCTGCTCGGTTCCCATCCCGCGGGCGCCGCCTTCGCCGGGCAGCGCCGCGCACAGGCCCGAAGGCTCGAGCAGCTCGTCGAGCGGGCCCGGAGCGCGGGCGGCGTCCGTCCCGAGCTGTCGATCGAGGACGTGATGATCGGCCTGCGGGCCATCGCCTCCCTCCGCGCCGGTTCGCCCGAGAGCGCGGCCGTGGCGGTCCGGAGGCTGGCCGACCTCCTGGTCGCCGGCATGGCCCGCCCCCACCCGTGAGGCGGCGCCGGGATCAGACCCTCACGAGCAGCGCGACGCACTCCACGTGGTGGGTCATGGGGTACTGGTCGAAGGCCCGCAGGTCCTCCAGCCGGTAGCCGTGCCCGGCGAACCAGGCGACGTCCCTGGCCAGCGTGGCCGGGTCGCACGAGACGTACACCACGCGCGAGGCCTCCAGGCCGACGACGCGCTCGACCACCGGACGGCCGAGACCCGCGCGGGGCGGGTCGGCCACCACCAGGTCGGCCCGTTCGATCCGCAGCCGGTCGAGCGCCTCCTCGACCCTGCCCCGCTCGACCTGCGCCTGCGGCAGGTCGCGCAGGTTGAACCGGGCGTCCTGCGCCGCCTGCGGCTCGGACTCGATGCCGAGCACCGCCCCCTCGGGGCCGACGGCCTCGGCGAGCCCGGCGGCGAACAGGCCGGCGCCGCAGTAGAGGTCGAGCGCCCACTCCCCCGGCTCGGGCCGGCCGAAGTCGAGCACCGCGCCGAGCAGCGTGGCCGCGGCGCCCGGGTGGACCTGCCAGAATCCGCTCGCGGTGACCCGGAAGTCCCGCTCGCCCACCCGCTCGGTCAGCGAGGCCCGGCCACGCAGCGCGCGCGTGCCCCGCCTGCCCTCGTCGAGCAGGACCGCGGCGTCCACCTCCGGGATCTCCGCCCGGCGGCGCGGGACGGGTTCGACGATCACGGCGCGGTCGCCGCCGGAGGCCGCCACCACCTCGACCGAGGCGGCCCCCGGCCAGGCGAGGCGTTCCGCGCCGACCTCCTCGACGGCGGGGTGCGCGATGAGGCACTCGGTGACGTGCTCGATCTCGTGCGACCGGTGGCGCCGCAGCCCCGCCGTGCCGTCCCGCTCCACGGCGAACCGCACGCGGGTGCGCCATCCGAGGCCGTCCTCCGCCCCCGGCACCTCCTCGACCACGACCTTGAGGTCGAGGCCCGCCAGGCGCCGGAACTGCTCGGCGACCACGTCGGCCTTGAGCCGGCGCTGCGCCTCCAGCGACGCGTGCTGCCAGTCGCAGCCGCCGCAGCGGCCGGGGCCGGCGAACGGGCAGGGCGGCGTGACCCGGTCGGGTGAGGGCTCCAGGATCTCGACCGCGTCGGCCCTCAGGAACCGCGCGGTCTCCTCGGTGACCTCGGCGACCACCCGCTCGCCGGGCAGGGCGTGCCGGACGAAGACCACCCGGCCCTCGTGCCTGGCCACGCACCAGCCGCCGTTGGCGACGGCGTCCACCGTCAGTTCGAGCCGTTCGCCGCCCATGTCGGCCTCTTTCGTGTCGGTCATGCCTTGACCTGCGTGTCCTTCGGTGGGGGCTGGTAGGAACGGCGGGAGGCGCCGGGAGCGGCCGGCTCCCTGCGGCCCTTGAGGCGGTCGGAGGAGGCGAGCTGGAACGGCACGCTCGTGACCATGACCCCGGGCTTGAACAGCAGCCGCCCCTTGAGCCGCAGCGCGCTCTGGTTGTGCAGGAGGTGCTCCCACCAGCGGCCGACCACGTACTCGGGGATGTAGACCGTCACGACGTCGCGCGGCGAGCGCCGCCGCAGCGACTTCACGTACTCGAGCACCGGGCCGGTGATCTCCCGGTACGGCGAGTCGAGGATCTTCAGCGGCACCTCGATGCCGCGCCGATCCCACTCCTCCCTGAGTCTGTTGGCCTCGTCGGCGTCCACGCTGACGGTCACCGCCTCCAGGCTCGACGGGCGGGTCGCCCGGGCGTACGCGAGCGCGCGGAGCGTCGGCTTGTGGATCTTCGAGACGAGCACGATCGCGTGGTTGCGGGCGGGCAGCAGCGACTCGTCGACCTCGTGCCCCTCCGGCGCGGCGAGCTCCTCGGCGACCCGGTCGTAGTGCCGCCTGATGCCCTTCATCATGAGGAAGAGCACCGGCATCGCGATGCAGACGATGTACGCGCCGTGCGTGAACTTGGTGGCGAGCACGACGACGAGCACGAGCCCGGTCATGACCGCGCCGAAGCCGTTGATCACCCGCGAGCGCATCATGTGGAAGCGCGCCCTCGCGTCGGTCTCGGTCCTCAGGTGACGGGTCCAGTGCCGGACCATCCCGATCTGGCTGAGGGTGAACGAGACGAACACGCCGACGATGTAGAGGTTGAGCAGCTTGCTCACGTCCGCATCGAACGCCCAGATCAGCAGGCAGGCCCCGGCCGCGAGGATGACGATGCCGTTGCTGAACGCGAGGCGGTCGCCCCGGGTGTGGAGCTGACGCGGCAGGTAACGGTCCTGGGCGAGGATCGAGCCGAGCACCGGGAAACCGTTGAACGCGGTGTTGGCCGCCAGGAACAGGATGAGAGCGGTCACCGCGGCGATCACGACGAACAGGAACGAGCCGTGACCGAAGACGGCCGAGGCGACCTGCGCGATGATCGGCTGCTGGTAGTAGCCGGGCCCGGCCGGCTGCCCGTTGATGATGACGTCCCTGGCCACGGTCGCCGGGTCGGTCAGCTTCACGCCCGACTTGAGGCCGAGGAAGATGATCCCGCTGAACATCGTGACCGCGATGAGGCCCATCATCAGCAGCGTCGTCGCGGCGTTCTTGCTCTTGGGCTTGCGGAAGGCCGGGACGCCGTTGCTGATCGCCTCGACGCCGGTGAGCGCGGCGCATCCCGACGAGAAGGCGCGCAGCACCAGGAAGGCCATCGCGAACCCGGCGAGATTGGCCTGCTCCCCGATGATGCGGTAGTCGGCGGTGGGGGCGCGCAGGTCGTCGCCGAGCACGATCAGCCGGAACAGGCCCCACGCGACCATGCCGATGACCGCGATCATGAAGGCGTAGGTGGGAATGGCGAACGCGACACCCGATTCCCGGATGCCGCGCAGATTCGTGATCGTCAGGAGTACGACGATGGCTATCGCGATCAGTGGACGGTGTTCGGCGACGAAGGGGATCGTCGCACCCACGTAGTCGGCGCCGTTGGCGACCGACACCGCCACAGTCAGCACGTAGTCGACCATCAGGGCGCTCGCGACGGTCAGCCCCGCGGTCGGTCCCAGGTTCGTCGTCGCCACCTCGTAGTCGCCGCCGCCGCTGGGATAGGCGTGCACGTTCTGCCGGTAGGA
The DNA here is from genome assembly GCF_006874435.1 of Microbispora sp. KK1-11. NCBI lineage: Bacteria > Bacillati > Actinomycetota > Actinomycetes > Streptosporangiales > Streptosporangiaceae > Microbispora > Microbispora sp. KK1-11. The sequence goes on from NZ_VIRJ01000006.1 coordinate 37,029, forward strand.
GGCGACCACCGTGAGCATGACGAGGACGACCCCCGCCGCGACCCACGGGCTGACGCTGTAGAGCCCGACCCCGCCGATCGACAGGATGACCAGGATCTCCTGCGGCGCGTACGCCACCGAGGACAGCGCGTCACTGGCGAACACCGGCAGTGCCACGCGCTTGGGCAGCAGCTGATGGTGGAGCGCGGTGCTCCGCAGAGCCCGCCCCACGAGGAGCCGCTTGACAAGATCTGGCACCTTCGACACGTCTGTTGAGCCTAGTCCCCCGGCGCCGTGCCCGGGTCATGCGGTGTGCGGCAGTGGCGACATACTGTCTGCATTAGGAGACCGCCACAACCCACGGCGGGGGAGCATGCATATTGTGATCATGGGATGCGGACGGGTCGGCTCGACCCTGGCGCACATCCTTGAGGACAACGGGCACTCGGTCGCCGTGATCGACCGCGACCCGCAGGCCTTCCGGCGGCTGCGGGCCGGCTTCCGGGGCCGCAGGGTCACCGGCATCGGCTTCGACCGCGACGTGCTCGAAGAGGCCGGCATCGCCTCGGCCGCCGCGTTCGTCGCCGTGAGCAGCGGGGACAACTCCAACATCATCTCCGCCCGGGTCGCGCGGGAGATGTTCGGCGTGGACAACGTGGTCGCCCGCATCTACGACCCGCGCCGCGCCGAGGTCTACCAGCGGCTCGGCATCCCCACTGTGGCGACGGTCCGCTGGACCGCCGACCAGATCCTGCGCCGGGTGCTGCCCGAGGGCGCCGAGCCCCTCTGGCGGGACCCGACCGGCACGGTCGTCCTCGCCGAGGTGGCCTTCCACCAGGGCTGGATCGGCACCCGGGCCAGGGTGATCGAGGAGGTCACCGGCGCGCGCGTGGCCTTCGTCAACCGCATGGGCGAGGCCCTCGTGCCGAAGGACGCCACCGTCCTCCAAGAGGGCGACCTCCTCCACCTGGTCGCCGCCGAGAACGACATGGACCGCATCAACAAGGTGCTGTCCACCGCGCCGTCCGACGAGGAGCACTGATGCGCGTCACCATCGCCGGCGCCGGAGCCGTCGGCCGCTCCATCGCGGCGGAGCTCCTGGAGAACGGCCACGAGGTCCTGCTCATCGACATCGACCCTCGCGCCATCAAGATCGACAGCGTGCCGCGGGCCGAGTGGCTGCTCGCCGACGCCTGCGAGATCTCCTCGCTGGACGAGGCCGGGCTGAACAGCTGCCAGGTCGTGATCGCCGCCTCCGGCGACGACAAGGTCAACCTCGTGGTCTCGCTGCTCGCCAAGACCGAATACGGCGTGCCGCGGGTGGTCGCCCGGGTCAACCACCCCAAGAACGAGTGGCTGTTCAACGAGTCGTGGGGCGTGGACGTCGCCGTCTCCACCCCGCGCCTGCTGTCGGCCCTGGTCGAGGAGGCGGTCAGCGTCGGCGACCTGGTTCGCCTGATGACCTTCCGGCAGGGCCAGGCCAACCTGGTGGAGCTCACGCTGGCCGATGACGCCCCCGTGGTGGGCCAGCGGGCGGGCTCGGTGCCGTGGCCGGTGGACGCCGCCCTCGTGGCGATCCTGCGCGAGGGCCGGGTGCTGGTCCCCTCGGCCGACGACCCGCTGGAGGCCGGCGACGAGCTGCTGTTCGTGGCCAGCCAGGAGGTCGAGAACGAGCTCACCGAACTGCTGTCGGCCCACGAACGTCCCTGACCCGCACACGACTCAGGCCCCGGGCACGCGCCCGGGGCCTGAGTCGTTTCCGCGTGATCGTCAGACGGGCGGCTGCGCCGGCGGCTGGATCGGGGTGCGGCCCCGGGCGAGGACCCACACCATCGCGGCGAGCCCCGCGACCTGCAGCGGCCAGCCCAGAGCGATCTTGGCCACGCCGAGAGCGGTCACCTGGTCCGCCCAGTAGAGCGGCAGCTGGACCACCACCCGCAGCAGGCAGGGCAGCATGAGCAGCCACGTGAGCCGCGAGCACAGCCGGACCAGCGCGGAGTCGCTGTGCCAGGCCGTCGGGTCGCCGGTCACCGAGCCGATCAGGAAGCCCACGATCGGCCAGCGGACCACGATCGACAGCAGCATGCCGGCGGCGTAGGCCGCGTTGTAGAGGATCCCCGGCAGGAACACGTCCTTGGCGTCGCCGGTGCGGGCCGCGAAGAACGCGCCGATCCCGATGCCGACGAGGCTGTTGAGCACGAACTGCGGCGTCGTACGCTGCGCGAGCCGCACCAGCAGGAGCACCACCGCCGAGGCGATGCCGACGATCAGCGAGGGCTTCAGCTCGTTGGTGCCCATCCACGTGCCGGTGAAGGCGAGTGTGGGCACCGCCGCCTCGACGATCCCGCGCCTGCCGCCCAGCGCCTTGCTCATCTGGGCGCGAACCGCCGCCTCGACGGTGGCGTGCGCCGCGGGGGCCGTCATGTCCGCTGTGCTCATACGGTCTCCTGAGAGATCAAGGGCCACCGGCCGGGCGTAGCTCGTAGCGGGGGTTGAACATGACCTTGCGGCCGTCCTGGACGCTGACCAGCCCTTCGGCCCGCACCACCCGGCCCGGCTCGATGCCGGCGATCTTCCGGCGGCCGAGCCAGACCAGGTCGATCACGTCCGACCCGTCGTACAGCTCCGCCTCGAGGGCGGGGGCGCCGCCGCGCGGGCGGAGGGTCACGGTGCGCAGCGTGCCCGCCACGCACGTCCGCTGGCGCTCACCGCACCGCGCGATGGGAGTGGCCCCCTGCTGCTCCAGATCCTCCTGGAGCTCGGCGGCCTCCAGTTCGGCCTGGCTGGTGGTCAGCCTTCGGAAGAAGCCCCGCAGTCCGCCGCGTCTGGCAGGCTCCGGCGTGCCCATCGGTCACTCACCCAGCTTCCTCGTTCGCGATCCCCTTTGGAGGGATTCGTCGTCCTGACTCCAGCCTAGGCCGGTCGTTTCCACCGCAGCATACGTGAGCCGCTTGCGGGCCAGAAGGACGGTCAGGGCAGGGCTTGCCTCCCGATTCGGTCAACCGGCGCGTCCCGGACGGCGTCAGCGGATCTCGCTGATCTCCGGACCGCGCTCGAAGGGCCGGAACTCCTCCCCCCGGGATCCCTGCTGCTCCTCCATGGCCTGCCTGGCCTCGGCGGGCAGACGGAGCTGGATCGCCTCCCTGGGCGGCATCGGCTCGTCGCCGCGCACGACGACGATGCCGCGCACGACGTCCTCCAGGATCCGCGCCGCCTCCGGGTCGACCGCCGCCCTGCCGCTGATCACGGCGCGGAGGAACCAGCGCGGCCCGTCGACGCCGACGTAGCGCACCGGCTGCCGTCCTTGCGCCTGGCCCTGCGCGGGCACCTCGGCCGCGATCTCGGGGCCGAACGAACCGTCCCGGTCCTCGGCCGAGCCGCCGGCGGCCACCACTTCACGGGCGAGTTCGGCGCGCACCTCGTCCCAGATCCCGCTGCGCTTGGGCGCGGCGAAGGCGTTCACCTGCAGGGCGCTCTCCTCGACCAGGACGATCACTCCGTCGACCTGGTCGCCCGCCATGCTGAGCTGGATCTCGAATCCGGGACCGACGGGCAGGCGCAGGCCCCCCAGATCCACGCGCTCGGCCTCCGGGTAGTCGTCATCGGCGTCCCAGGGGCCCGTCGTCCGCGCCGGGGCGGGGCTCTCCCCCCGCACGACGGCTGGTGCGGTCTCCTCCTCCGCGCGTTGCCGGCGTCGCAACACTTCTCTCACTCTCCTCGCATCGTGGCCCGGTTCCCGGGCCCCGCGGTGTCAGCTCCCCGTCGAGCCGAACCCGTTCGTGCCCCGTACGGAGCCGGGCAACCGGTCGACCTCGTAGAACGCCGCCCGTTCCACCCGCTGGACGACGAGCTGGGCGATGCGGTCACCACGCCGGAGCCGTACCGGATCCTTGGCGTCCGTGTTGATCATCGTCACCCTGATCTCGCCCCGGTAGCCGGCGTCGATCGTGCCCGGCGCGTTGACCAGCGTGACGCCGTGCCGGGCCGCCAGGCCCGAACGCGGATGAACGAAGGCGGCGTACCCGTCCGGCAGCGCGATGGCGACGCCGGTCCGCACGACCGCCCGCTCGCCGGGCAGCAACTCGACGTCCTCCGCCGCGTACAGGTCGGCCCCGGCGTCGCCCGGATGCGCGTACGACGGGAGCGGAAGGTCCGGGTCGAGCCGGTGGATCAGGATCTCGACGCTCACCGGGCGGCCTCGGCGTGTTCCCTGATTCGGTCGCTCATGAGGCAAGACCCTACCCGTTGCGCTGGGGGGACACCGCCTCTCCCGCTCCGGACGACGGGCGTGCCGTCTCCGGCTCCTGCCCGCCCTGTCCGCTCTGCTCGCCGGGCGCTGAGGCGGCGGGCTGGGACGCGTGAGAGGGCGCGGGCTCCGCGGCGCCGGGCTCCGGCTGCGGGGGCACGTCCCCGTCTCCGGCCTCCGCGGCGCCGGGCGGGCCGCTTTCTGCCGGTGGCTCGATGGCGGCGGGCCGGCCGCGGCGCAGCTCGGGCAGCGCGCGGTAGATGACCGCCGTGAGCGGCACGGCCACCACGGCGCCCGCGATGCCGCCGAGCACGCCGCCCACCGCGAGGACGAGGATGATCGCCAGAGGGTGGAACTCCAGGGCCCGGCCCACGATGAGCGGCTGGAGCACATGGTTCTCCAGCTGCTGCTCGACCACGAGGATGCCCACGAAGATCAGCGCCAGGAACCAGCCCCGGGAGCCGAAGGTCACCAGCGTCGCGATGGTGCCCGCGAACAGGATGCCGACGATCGGGATGAAGCTGGCCACGAAGACCAGCACCGCGAGGGGCGCCCACAGCGGCACCTGCATCCCCGCGAGCACCACTCCGATCACGAGCCCGTGGATGGCGGCGACCGCCACCGTGCCGTGCACGTAGTGGGAGATCGTCGCCCAGGCGGCGCGGCCCGCGCCGTCGACGCGCGTCGCGGCGCCGCCGAAGGCGCGCAGGAACCAGCCCCAGATCCGGTCGCCGTCCTTCAGCAGGAAGAAGGTCACGAAGAGGATCAGGATGATGGAGGTGAGCACCTCGACGACCGCGGTGGCGCCGCTCAGCAGCGTGCTGGTGATCTGACTGCGGTATTGGGTCACCTGGCTGCTGAGCTGGTCCACGAAGTCGGCGATCTGCGCCTCCTTCAGGTGGAGGGGGCCGTGCAGCAGCCAGTCCTGGACGTTGCGCACGGTCACCTGGATCTGCAGGACCAGCCGGGGGAACTCCTCGTTCGCCCGCACGCCGATCAGGAACCCGATGCCGACGATCAGCGCGAGTCCGAGCAGCATCGTGATCCACGTCGCGTAGATCGGCCGGAGCCCGGCGGCGCGCAGCCGCCGGGTCAGCGGATGAAGCAGGGCCGCGAGCAGCAGCGCGACCACCACCGGCATGACGACGAAGCTGATCTTTTCGATGATCAGCCACAGGACGTAGATCATCCCGCCGAGCAGCAACAGCCGCCAGCTCCACGCGGCCATCGTGGCCAGCGTCGGCGGAACCCTTTCCGTGGTACTGCGGTTAGACGGGATCACGGATCCAGCCTGGCATGTCGGCGGGCGGGATGCGCAGTCGTTTTACCCGGGTGTGGCGGTCGTCTCGCCGCGCTCCCGCCGCAGGTCCCCGGCCGCGGGCCGTCTCCGTACCGAAACGCCCAGGAACAGCCTGGAACGTCCCAAAACATCACCGGCCACCGCCGCACCACGGGGCACGGCGGTGGCCGGCGGTGGCCTCACGCGGTCAGCTCGGCGACCGCGTCGAGCGGGCCGTCACCGGGTTCGAGGACGAACTCCTCGACGTTGCCGGCCGCGCACAGGTCGTCCTGGGCCTGCCGGACGAGGTCCGCCTGGTCCCCCGACACGGTGAGCCGGGCGACCTCGGCCCGCATCGACAGCCGCGCCTCGGACTTGGCCCGCCGCACCCGGCGGAGCACCTCCGCCACGGCGTCCAGCACCGCGGGATCGCCGTGCCGCGCCTCGGGCAGCTCCTCCGGGGACGGCCAGGCGGCGCGGTGCACCGAGCCCTCCCGCCACCACGACCAGACCTCCTCGGTCACGAACGGCAGGAACGGCGCGAACAGCCGCAGCAGCACGCCGAGCGCCCGCCGCAGGGCCGCGACGGCCGAGGCGTCCCCGTCGTACGCGCGGGCCTTGACCAGCTCCACGTAGTCGTCGCAGAACGACCAGAAGAAGCGTTCCGTCCGTTCCAGCGCCCGGGTGTAGTCGTACGACTCGAACGCCTCGGTGGCCTCGGCGACGACCGCCCCCAGCGCGGCCAGCATGGACAGGTCGACCGGCTCGGTGACCTCGCCGCCGCCCTCGGACCGGAAGCCGAGCACGAACTTCGACGCGTTGAGGATCTTGATGGCCAGCCGGCGGCCGATCTTGATCTGCCCGGTGTCGAACGCCGTGTCGGTGCCGGGACGCCCGTTCGCCGCCCAGTAGCGGACCGCGTCGGAGCCGTACTCCTCCAGCAGGCCCATGGGCGTGACCACGTTGCCCTTGGACTTCGACATCTTCTTGCGGTCGGGGTCGAGGATCCACCCGGAGATCGCCGCGTGCCGCCAGGGCAGCCCGCCGTGCTCCAGGTGCGACCGCACGACCGTGGAGAACAGCCAGGTGCGGATGATCTCGTGGGCCTGGGGCCGCAGGTCCATCGGGAACACGCGGCGGAACAGGTCGTCGTCGCGCTCCCACCCGGCCGCGATCTGCGGGGTCAGCGAGGAGGTCGCCCAGGTGTCCATGACGTCGGGGTCGGCGGTGAAACCGAGCGGCTTGCCCCGCTGGTCCTCGGAGAAGCCGGGCGGGACGTCGCTGGACGGGTCCACCGGCAGCGCCGACTCCGGCGGGACGACCGGCGCCTCGTAGATCGGCTCGCCCTCGGCGTCGAGCGGATACCAGACCGGGATCGGCACGCCGAAGAACCGCTGGCGGGAGATCAGCCAGTCGCCCGCCAGGCCCTCCACCCAGTTGTCGTACCTGACCCGCATGTGCGGCGGGTGCCACTCCAGCTCCCGGCCGCGCTCCAGGAGCTCGGCGCGCAGCTTGGCGTCCCTGCCGCCGTTGCGGATGTACCACTGCCGGGTGGTGACGATCTCGAGGGGCCGGTCGCCCTTCTCGTAGAACTTCACCGGCCGCTGGATCTTGCGCGGCTCGCCGTCCAGGTGGCCGGACTCGCGCAGCATCTCCACGATGCGCTCGCGCGCGCTGTGCACGGTCTTGCCGGCCAGCTCGGCGTACGGCTCGGCCGGCACGCCCTGCGGCGGCTCGGGGAGCAGGCGGCCGTCCCAGCCGATGACCGGCCGGGTGGGCAGGTCGAGCTCGCGCCACCAGGTGACGTCGGTGACGTCGCCGAACGTGCAGATCATCGCGATGCCGGAGCCCTTGTCGGGCTCGGCGAGGTGGTGGGCCACGACCGGCACCTCGACCCCGAAGACCGGGGTGCGGACGGTGGTGCCGAACAACGGCAGGTAGCGCTCGTCGTCGGGGTGGGCGACCAGCGCCACGCAGGCCGGGATCAGCTCGGGGCGGGTCGTCTCGATCCACACCATGCCCTCGGCGCCATGGCCGTTAGGACGCTCGAACCCGATGCGGTGGAAGGCGCCGGGCCACTCCCTGTCCTCCAGCTCGGCCTGGGCCACGGCCGTGCGGAACGTCACGTCCCACAGGGTCGGGGCCTCGGCGACGTACGCCTCGCCGCGGGCGAGGTTGCGCAGGAACGCGCGCTGGGATGCCGCCCGCGCGTCGGCGTCGATGGTCGCGTACGTCATCGACCAGTCCACCGACAGGCCGAGGCGGCGCCACAGCTCCTCGAACGCCTTCTCGTCCTCGGCGGTCAGCCGCTCGCACAGCTCGATGAAGTTGCGGCGCGAGATCGGCACCTGCCGCTTGGCGTCCGGCTTCTCCGGCGGCGTGAAGTCCGGGTCGTACGGCATGGAGGGATCGCAGCGCACGCCGAAGTGGTTCTGCACGCGGCGTTCGGTCGGCAGGCCGTTATCGTCCCACCCCATCGGGTAGAAGACCTCGCGCCCCCGCATCCGCTGGTAGCGGGCGATCGTGTCCGTGTGCGTGTAGGAGAAGACGTGCCCCACGTGAAGGGACCCGGACACGGTGGGCGGCGGGGTGTCGATGGAGTAGACCTCGTCCCTGCCCCGGGACCGGTCGAACCGGTAGGTGCCCTCGGCCTCCCAGCGCGCTACCCATACCGCTTCCAAGCCGTCGAGTGTTGGTTTCTCGGGCATGGCTGCGGGGAGTCGCTGTTCGGTCATGCCACCACATGGTATGGCGTGGACCGTCACCCCGCGGGGAGACACTAAGGTCGTTATCGAGGAGGAATCATGGCGGACATGGCTCGGGAGGCCAAGCGCGAACTCGGCGCGACGGACAAGCCCGACATGCAGTGGCGGATCGTCGGCGGCCTGCTCGGCCTGGCGGTGGGCTTCTGCTCGCGCAAGTTGCTGTCGTTCGCGTGGGAGAGGGCGACCGGCAAGAAGCCGCCGGCGAGCGCCGACTCCCCCGACATCGGACTCGGCGAGGCGATCGCGTACGCCGTGGTGATGGGCCTGGGCATGGAGATCACGCGGATCGTCGTCACGCGGTCGGCGGCGAAGAAGTGGCGCTCCTGGAAGGACGCCGCCCGGGACCTCACTCCCTAGGAGCGGCCGGCTCCCCGGACTCCAGGGCCGTGAGGAAGTCGCTGGCCCACCTGTCCACGTTGTAGGTCGCGACCCTGCGCCTGAGCGAGCGCATCCGGCGCGCCAGCTCGTGCGGGGTCGCCCGCATCGCCGCCAGCATCGCCCGCTTCATGCCGGCGATGTCGTACGGGTTGACCGTGTAGGCCTGGCGCAGCTCGTCGGCCGCTCCGGCGAACTCGCTCAGCACGAGCGCCCCGCGCAGGTCGTGGCGGCAGGCGACGTACTCCTTGGCGACGAGGTTCATGCCGTCGCGCAGCGGCGTGACGACCATGACGTCGGCCGCGCAGTAGAGCGCCGCCAGCTCCTCCTTGTTGTACGACTGGTGGAGGTAGGAGATCGGCATGCGGCCGAGCATGCCGTGCTCGCCGTTGATGCGGCCCACCCTCAGCTCGATGTCGTTGCGCAGCCGGATGTACTCGGCGACCCGCTCGCGGGTGGGCGTGGCGACCTGCACGAAGACCGCCTCGTCCGGCTTGATCGCGCCGTCGTCGAGCAGCTCGCCGAACGCCTTGAGCCGCTGGCCGATGCCCTTGGTGTAGTCGAGCCGGTCGACGCCGAGCAGCACGTGCTCGGGATCGCCCAGCTCGGCGCGGATCTCCTTGGCCCGCTGCTGGATGCGCGGCTCGCGGACGAGCTGGTCCAGCTCGCCGAAGTCGACAGAGATCGGGAACGACTCGGCACGGACCGTCCGGTCCTCGAGCTGGATCTCGTTGCGGAGGTACTGCACGCCGAGCAGGCGGCGGCACAGGCGCAGGAAGTTGGCGGCGCCGCCCGGCCGCTGGAAGCCCACGAGATCGGCCCCGAGCAGTCCTTCGAGGATCTCGTTGCGCCAGGGCAGCTGGTAGAACAGCTCGCCCGGCGGGAACGGGATGTGCAGGAAGAACCCGATCTTCAGGTCGGGCCGCAGCTTCCGCAGCATCGCGGGCACGAGCTGGAGCTGGTAGTCCTGCACCCACACGACCGCGCCGGGCGCGGCGGCGTCCGCGGCCGCGCGGGCGAACCGGTCGTTGACCGCCCGGTAGGCGTCCCAGAGCACGCGCGAGTAGACGGGCGTGGCGACCACGTCGTGGTAGAGCGGCCACAGTGTGGCGTTGGAGAAGCCTTCGTAGTACAGCTCGACCTCGAGCTGCGACAGCGGGATGGGGATCAGGTGCATCCCGTCGTGGTCGAAGGGCTTCAGCTCCTCTCCCGCCGCCCCGGTCCAGCCGAGCCAGGCCCCGTCACGGCGTTGCATGACGGGCGCGATGGCGGTCACGAGCCCGCCCGGGCTACGCCGCCACTCGTTCTCGCCCACGCGATCGACCGGCAGCCGGTTCGCGACGATCAGAAATGAGCTGGTGCCACGCATGAATCCCCTCCAGGTGGTCGCCTGTGACCACCATACGGAAAGTCACCAGTGACCCCCATACCCGTAAGAACGTGCACAATCCACGCCTGTGCCTGTGAGAATGATCTCACGCAGCTCATACGGGGTCGGCAAGAGGTTTAGACCAATCGGTGACACTTCTCTATCTGGAAGATCAGGACGGCCGGAGAGTGGCGATTGGGACGGGCACCGGGGCGGCCGCGTGTCACCAGGGGGACGGAGACCGGCCGGGCAAGGACCCGGATCGCGGGACGGGGACCGGCGCGGAAGCGGGGATCGGCCCGGCGAAAGGGCCCGCGAAAGGGCCCCGCGAAAGGGCCCGGCGAGAGGGAGATCAGCCGGCCCGCGGGGCGGCAGCCGGCCTGCAAAGCGTCAGCCGGGTGGCAGGGCGTCAGCCGGGCGGCAGGGCGCGCTGGCGGCGCAGATCCGCGCGCACGGCGGTGGCGAGTTTCCTGGTGGCGACCCGGTTGAGCGCGCCGCCGGCCACGGCGCCGGTGAGGAAGGGGCCGAGCGTGGTGAGGTGGCGGCCGAGCGTGCGCATCAGGCGGTTGCGCAGGGCGGTCTTGGCGGCGGTCCCGAGTGCGATCGTGGCCGAGCCGGGGGCGAGGGGGTTGACGCCCCGCTGCTTCGACCAGGCGAGCGCGAACGCGGCCGCCCTCTGGGTGCCGTTGCCGGGGACCTTCACGCCGTACACCTCGTGCAGTTCGGCGAGGAGCTTCACTTCGATGGCCGCGACGACCAGCGTCTCGGCCACGATCTGGGCGGGTGCGGACAGCAGGAGCGGCGGGGCGGCGAACTCGGCCGCGGCGAGCGCTCCGCCGACCGCGCCGACCGCCATCGTCGCCTTCGCGGCGGTGCGGACGAGATCGTCGGCGAGTTGCTCGCCGGTGAGCCCGTAGTGGTGTTCCCGCAGCGTCTCGTAGTCTCTGACCGGTAACCGCGGGGCGATGTTCATGAAGACGTCGGCCAGCCACCGGCCGCGGCCGACCCCCCGTTCGCGCGCCTTCCTTGCGGACCTTGCCAAGGCCCCGCTGAGGCGGCCGAGCAGCCGACGCCGCTCGGCCCCGTCCGTCTCCTCAGGGGCGACGAGTTTGCCGACCAGGTCGGCCACCTCGTTGTTTGATTCATCCGCTGCTGAAGTCACGGACCCTCCCAAGGGTCTCCTAGGCGGCGCACTCGCGGCAGACCTGCTGGCCGTTCTTCTCCGAGGCCAGCTGGCTGCGGTGGTGCACCAGGAAGCACCGCGAGCAGGTGAATTCATCGGCCTGCCGAGGAATCACCCGCAGCGAGAGCTCCTCGTTCGACAGATCCGCCCCCGGCAGCTCCAGCGACTCGGCCAGATCGGTCTCGTCGATGTCGATGCTGCCCGACGACTTGTCGCTCCTGCGCGCCTGGAGTTCCTGGAGGCTGTCCTCGCTGAGGTCGTCGTCGGTCTTACGCGGGCTGTCGTAGTCGGTAGCCATCTGCTACTCCATCCCCCTCATCTATCTGCCTGCGCCTGTGTCGCGCGTGGATAACGCTCGGAAGGCCGGTGTTGTGCCCGCGGGAGCCGCTAAATTGTGCATTCGGTACCCGCTTGAACGAACACTGAACCTTCCGACACGCGAGGGGCATCCCACCGGGGGCTGCGGTTAGCCAAATATGGCGAAAACCACAGTATCGGCGGTATCCCCACCGCGTTCGACGGCACATCCAACCACATGTGCGGCGTGCACGCTCCATCAGCGCGCCGACTGCGGCGTCCCCGGAGATGCCCCGGCTCCTGAGAGACGCACCGTCACCACGAGACCGCCCCCGTCGCGGGGGACGGCGGCGACCGTTCCGCCGTGCGCGCGAACGATCGCGCGCACGATGGACAGGCCGAGACCCGCGCCCTTGGCGGACTGGACCCGGTCGGCATTCAGACGCCGGAACGGCTCGAACAGGCTCTCCACCTCGTACGCGGGAACGTGCGGTCCCGTGTTCGCGACCTGAACAACCGCACCCCCGTCGACAATTCCCGACCGGACCCATACTTTTCCGGACTCGCCGACATTGTGCTTGATGCCGTTCTCGACGAGGTTGGAGACACAGCGTTCTATGAGGACGGGGTCGCCCGTCGTGGCCGCCGGGTGGAGGTCGTGCTCGACCGTCACGCCCTCCTCCTCGGCGAAGGGAGCCAGTTGCTCCACCGCCGTCCTGGCGACCTCCTGGACGTCCACGGGCTTTCGCACCGACAGCTCGCGCTCGCTGCGGGCGAGCAGCAGCAGGCCCTCGATCAGCCGCTCGTTGCGCGCGGTGGTGCCGAGGAGCGTGCGCCCGAGCACCTTGAGGTCGTCCGACGCCTCGGGGTCGGACAGGGCCACCTCCAGCACCGTGCGATTGATCGCCAGCGGCGTCCGCAGCTCGTGCGAGGCGTTGTCCACGAACCTCCGCTGCGCGTCGAAGGCGGTGTTGAGCCGGGTGAGCATCGCGTCGAAGGTGTCGGCCAGCTCCTTCAGCTCGTCGTCGGGGCCCTGGAGGTCGATGCGCTCGTGGGCGAGCGAGGTCTCCGACAGCTTCCGCGCGGTCGCCGTCATCTTGATGACGGGCCGCAGCGCCCGGTCCGCCACGACGTATCCCAGCATCAGCGCCAGGATCCCCACGCCAAGCAGCGCCAGCAGGGCCCGCTTCAGCAGCTCGGCCCGGGCCACCGCGGTGACCTCCGCCTGCGACTGGGCGAACTGGTGGTTGGCCTCGTCGATCCACTCCTGCGGCACGCTCCCGCGCGGGAATATGATCTGCGGCACACTCTGCCAGCCGATGTCGATGGCCTGGCCGATCAGCACGTACATGACCAGCACCAGCAGCGCGCCGGCGACGAAGACCAGCGCGGCGTACGTGAGGGTCAGACGCCAGCGGATGCTGATGCGGTTCTGCAGCGACTTGATCTCGTTGAGCAGGTTGCCCCGCTGCACGGGGTGGGCCACCAGGGGAGGCGGGCCGTCCCAGGCGGGCGGGCCGCTGGGCGGCGGCGGCACCTGGCTGCGATAGGGACCGGTGCCCATCGGGTTCGACATCCGCCGGGTGCGACCCGCCGGGGCCTGGCCGGCGGCCGGAGCCGCCACGTCCGGCGAGGTCGCGGCGGCGTCCGATTCGCCGGGCGCCGGGAGGATCTGGGGCGTCCTCCTCTCGGAGGCGTCACGCGGTTCGCTCACAGGGCCCCCTCCCCCGGGACGTGGCGGTGGCGCGGGTCGTCACAGCCGGTACCCGACCCCGGGCACGGTCTCGATGACCGGCGGATCGCCCAGCTTCTTGCGCAGCGTCATCATGGTCACCCTGACCACGTTGGTGAACGGGTCGATGTTCTCGTCCCACGCCTTGTCGAGCAGGTCCTCCTGGCTGACGACGGCGCCCTCGGCCCGCATCAGCTCCTCCAGCACCGCGAACTCCTTCTTGGTGAGGTGGACCTCGACCCCGTCCCTCGTCACCTGGCGTTTGCCGGGGTCGAGGCGGATGCCGGCGCGTTCGAGCACGGGCGGCAGCGGCGGCGCGGACCTGCGGCCGAGCGCGCGCACCCGGGCCACAAGCTCCATGAACACGAACGGCTTGGCCAGATAGTCGTCGGCGCCCAGCTCCAGCCCCTCGACCTTGTCGTCCACGTCGCCCGCGGCGGTCAGCATGATGATCCGCGAGGCCGACCGCTGGGCGACCAGGCGGCGGGCCACCTCGTCGCCGTGCACCTTGGGCAGGTCGCGGTCGAGCACGATCACGTCGTAGTCGATGTAGCCGGTCTTCTCCAAGGCGGCGGCGCCGTCGTAGGCGACGTCCACGGCCATCGCCTCCCGGCGGAGGCCGGTTGCGATCGCGTCCGCGAGCACCCGCTCGTCCTCCACCACAAGCACGCGCATCAAGTCCTCCTAGCTGGTACGACGCCCCTCATTGTGGCCATATTCGACGTAAGCCGCCGGTAAGCGGTTCCGGCGCTCTACGTGACGTAGAGCACAGAAATTCACAGGTTTACGTCCGACCCGGACATGGGTAAGGCCCGTGACACCCTCCATTGTCGTGTGCCGGGGAAGGGCGCTCCTCTCCGCAGGATTCGTGCCGAGCCCCCCGTGACACGTTTCGCCCCCTGAGAAAGAAGGTGAGATGGGCGAGTTCACGACCACGATCGAAACCAGGCTCGACCAGGCCTACAAGGGTCTTGAAGAGGCCACCACGAGCGGGGACGACTTCCTCGCCGACACCCTCACCGCCGAGATCGAGGACCTGCACCGCCTCGCCGAGGATCACGGCATCGACATCCAGCGCTGACCGGAACCGACACTGACGAGGGGGCCCGCCGTACGGCGGGCCCCCTCGCCTGTACGTAAGGCGAAGCCGGCGCGAACTCTTCGCGAACTCTGCGCGAACTCACCGGCCCCAAGGCTCTGTCAGGCGAAGTCGTCGCGGTCCACGTCGGCCTCGGACATGGCCTCCTTGAGCTTGGCGGCCATCTCGGTGTCCTGAGGTTCGTGTCGCGAGTCGCCCTCCCGGGCGGGCGCGGCCTGCCGTGACAGGGCCTGGTCGTTCTGATCGGTCTTGGGGGCGTTCTCTTCGGGAACGGTCATGTTCTGCTCCTTCTCCCGTCGTCTCGCGCCGCGTACCCGCGAGGCGGCCGGGCATGCCGCCGTGACCAGGGCAATCACCCTCGCGCGCGCGGAGGCCCCGGTCGCGGTCGGGGTCCTCAGTCGCGCTCGGGGTCGAGGGGGACGAGCAGGTCGTGCAGTTCCTCGAAGAGCCCCGGGGCCGCGCACAGCGCCATGTCGGGACTGACCGGCCTGCCGTTCAGGCCGCCGAGGCGGGCTCCGGCCTCCGCGGCGATCAGGCCGGCCGCCGCGTGGTCCCAGTAGTTGGCGCCGCGCTCGTAGTAGGCGTCGACGCGGCCCGCGGCGACCGAGCAGAGATCGACCGCGCAGGAGCCGCCGCGCCGGATGTCCCTGACCTGGGGCACCACCTGCGCCAGCACCTCGGCCTGCACCCGGCGCCGCCCCGCCGCGTAGCCGAACCCGGTGGCGACGAGGGCCTTGGCCAGCGGAACGCCGGTGTTGCAGCGCAGCCGCTCGCCCCTCAGCCAGGCGCCGCCGCCCTTCGACGCGGTGAACAACTCGCCGCGCGGCACGTTGTGCACCACTCCGGCGACGATCTCGCCGTCCACCTCGACGCCGATGCTGACCGCCCAGTCCGGCAGGCCGTACAGGAAGTTGACCGTGCCGTCGATGGGGTCGACGACCCACCGGACGCCGCCCTCGCCGGGGGTGTCGCCGCCCTCCTCGCCGAGGACCGCGTCGTGCGGCCTGGCCTCGGCGATCCTGGCGCGGATCAGTTCCTCCGCGGCCCGGTCGAGCGCGGTGACGACGTCGGTGGGGCTCGACTTGGTGGCGAGCACCTCGGGCCGCGCGGGCCGCTTGGCGAGGAGCATCTGGCCGGCCTCCTCCGCTATGCCGGTCGCCAGCTCCAGCAGCTCCTCCACCCGCGCCCGGTCATGCCGGTACTCCCGCTCGTCCATCCTGGCCTGCCCCCTCCTCGTACGTGCTCACACCGAAGCGGCCGGCGCCCGGCTCGGGCGTCGGCCGCACGGATGACATCCTCCCAAACCAGGATGTACCGCCATTCACCCGTCAGCTGAGGGACGGTGGCCGGGTCCACTCCTCGCCCAGGACGTGCTGCGCCAGGAAGGCCAGGACGGTCTCGTACCAGGCGACGGCGTTGCCGGGCTTGAGCACCCAGTGGTTCTCGTCGGGGAAGTAGAGGAACTTCGACTCGACCCCCGAGCGCTGGAGGTCCCACCACAGCCGCAGGCCCTCGCCGATCGGCACGCGGTAGTCCTTGTCGCCGTGGATCACCAGCATCGGCGTCCTGATATCGCCGAGCGACCGGTGGGGCGACAGCCGGGCGTAGCGGGCGGACCCGAGGGCGCCGAACTCGCGCTGCCAGAAGTTCGCGCCGTCGGTGGTGCCCGCGAACTGCTCCAGGTTCCACAGCGAGGCGTGCGTCACGACGGCCCGGAACCTGTCGGTGTGCCCGGCGACCCAGTTCGCCATGTAGCCGCCGAACGAGCCGCCCATCGCCGCCGTCCGCTGCTCGTCGATCTCCGGCCGCTTGAGGCACTCGTCCGTGATCGCCATGAGGTCGGCGTGGGTCACCGGTCCCCAGTCGCCCCAGCCCCGCTGGAGCATGTCCTGGCCATACCCGGTGGACAGGCAGGGATCGGGCAACAGCACCGCGTAGCCGTGCCTGGCCATGATCCAGGGGTTCCAGCGCCAGCTCCAGTCGTTCCAGCTCGACACCGGGCCGCCGTGGATCCACAGCAGGAACGGCGCCGGGTCCTCGGCGGTCGCGTCCGCGGGGACGACCAGCCAGCCCCGGATCTCGGTCCCGTCCTCGGCCGTCGCGGTCACCTCGGTCAGCGTGCCGGGCAGGTCGAGCGGCGGCGTGGGCGAGGGCAGCGTGGTGACCGACCCGTCGGCGGCCACACGCACCGGACGCGGCGGCGAGTCGATCGCGCCACGCAGGGCGTAGACCGAGCCGTCGGGGGCCGGGCACAGCTCGGCGTACGCGCCGTCGTCCGAGGTCAGCCCGGTGACCGCGCCGTCCAGGGTGGCGCGGAAGATCGGCCGGCGGCCCCGGTGGTCGGCGGCGAAGAACAGCTCCCGCGAGGAGGGCGCCCACGCGACCGAGGCGGGGAAGACCTCCCCGGCGACCGCGCGCCCCTCACCGGTGGACAGGTCGACCACCCACAGGTCGAGCGCGATCGGCGTCTCCTCGGTGCCGTGGTGCTCACGCAGGCAGGCGACGTGCCGCCCGTCGGGCGACACCGTGACCGGCCCGGCGAAGTCGTGCCCCTCGGACGTCGCGAGCGTGCGCCGCGACCCGTCCGCGACGTCCACGGCGACCAGGTCCCAGCGGACGTCGCCGTTCGGGAGCGCAACCCGCCAGGTCGTGACCACGGTCTCCCCGTCCGGGGTGACGTCGAACGACAGGTGCTCGTCCAGCGCGCCGCCGGGCTCCGGCGTGAGGTCCCGCACGTCCTCCAGGCCCTCGCGCGCGGCGCGGCCGGCGAAGAACCTGGTCTGCGCCGGGCCGAGGTCGTGGTCCCAGTAGCGCACCGGGTAGCCCTCGTGCAGGATCGCGCTGACCCCGGCCTCGTCGCGGGCCTTGCGGCGCTCCTCCTCGGTGGCGGCGTCGCCGGGCAGCACCTCGGAGGCGTAGACGACCGTGCCGCCGGCCGCCCGGACGCCGCCGATCCCGCCGGGGCGGGTGGCGACGCGCACCGGCTCGCCGCGCTCGGGCAGCAGCCACAGGGCGGCCGTGTCGCCGCCGCTCTCCTTCGCCGTCTCGTCGGGCCGCCGGGAGACGAAGAACAGGGTCCCGTCGGGGGCGAACTCGGCCCCCGCCTCTCCCTTCGCCGACCGGGTCAGCCGGCGGGGCTCGCCTCCGGGGTCCTGGGGGATCTCCCACAGCGCGGTGCCGTACGACTTGCCGTCGGAGTTGAGCGACTGGACCACGGACACGAGCCGGGTCCCGTCGGGCGACAGCCGCAGGGCGTTCACGCGCGGCAGGGCCATGTACTCGCGGATGTCCGGAAATTGGCTCACCGCTCGAACCTACTCGCTGACGCGCGCACCGCCCAAGCCATACAGGCGCGGGCGGAACCGTCGTACCGTCCGCGTAAGGTGTGGCGCATGGGGAGCACCAACGGATACGACGCCCTGCTGGTCGTCTCCTTCGGAGGGCCGGAGAAACCCGAGGACGTCATGCCGTTCCTGGAGAACGTCGTGCGCGGCCGGGGCGTGCCGCGCGAGCGGCTGCTGGAGGTCGAGGCGCACTACCAGGGGTTCGGCGGGATCAGCCCGATCAACCAGCAGTGCCGCGACCTGATCGCCGCGCTCGACGTGGACCTGCCGGTCTACTGGGGCAACCGCAACTGGCACCCGTTCCTGGAGGACACGGTGCTGCGGATGAAGGAGGACGGCGTCCGCAAGGCGGCGGCCTTCGTGACCGCGGCCTACAGCTCCTACTCCAGCTGCCGGCAGTACCTCGACGACATCGCCCGTGCCCGCGCCGCCGTCCCCGGCGCCCCCGAGATCGTCAAGCTCCGCCACTACTACGACCATCCCGGATTCATCGCGGCGATGGCCGACCACACCCGCGAGGCCCTCGACCGGCTGCCCGCCGGCGCCCGCGAGCAGGCCCGCCTCGTGTTCACCGCGCACAGCATCCCCGTCTCCATGGCCCGCACCGCCGGGCCCGCGGGGGGCGCGTACGAGGCCCAGCTCAGGCGGGCCGCCGAACTGGTGACCACGCATGTCGACGAGGGGCGGGCCTGGGACCTGGTCTGGCAGAGCCGCAGCGGCCCGCCGCAGGTGCCCTGGCTGGAGCCCGACGTCTGCGACCATCTGGAGGCGCTGCACGCCGAGGGCGTGCGGTCGGCCGTCCTGGTGCCCATCGGGTTCGTCTCCGACCACATGGAGGTCGTCTACGACCTCGACGTGGAGGCCGCGGCCACGGCCGAGAAGCTGGGCATGGCCCTCACCAGGGCCTCGACCGCGGGCACCCACCCGCGGTTCGTGTCGATGGTGGCCGAACTGCTCGCCGAGCCCGAGCCCGCGCCGTGCGCGGCGACCTGCTGCCCGGCGCCCGTCCGGCCCGCCCACCGGCCGGGCCGGTAGCGGCGCCGCAGCGACACGGCAGGACCCGCCGTCGCGGGTTCCACCGCGCGTCAGGAGGCGTACGTGCGGGCGTACGCCTCCGCGAGCGACAGGACCTTGTTCACGTAGTCCCAGGAGTGGTTGTAGAACCAGACGGCCTTCCTGAGCTTGTCGCCGCCTGCTCCGGCCCCGTTCGCGCACAGGTATTTGGCGGCCGACGGCACCGCGTCGTAGGGACTCCAGATGTCCGCCTCGCCGTCGCCGTCGCCGTCCACGCCGTACACCTTCCAGGTGGCGGGCATGAACTGCATCGGCCCGAGCGCCCCCGCGGACGAGGGGCCGTTGTTGCGGCCGTGGCTGCTCTCGACCTGGCCGATCGCGGCGAGGACGGTCCACGAGAGGCCGGGGCAGACCGTGGCGGACCGCTGGTAGAGGTCCAGGTAGCTCGTGGGCCGTCCCACCAGGGCCCGCCCCGGCGTGGCCGTGGCGCGCGGCCGGACGGCGGCCGCGCCGACCCTCACGACCTGCGCGCCCTTGCCGAGCAGGCGCGCGACCGTCTTGTCGCTCATCTTGCCCGGGTCGCCGTGGACCAGCACCACGACGCCGCCGGGGAAGCCGAGCTTGCGGCCCAGGTCCTGGCTGACCAGGCCGTCGACGCCGGGCAGCCCGAGCGAGGCCGAGGCCGCGACGCGCAGCCGGGGGCCCCGGTCGATCTGGTACTCCGCGCCGAGCACCATGCCGAGACGTTTGACCGTGGCCGCGTCGGCGACCATCTCGCCCCGCGCGAGCGCGCTCCACACCTCCGGGTGATCGGCCACGTTCTTCGGCGTCCACGACCGGAACGTGGCCGGGTCGACCGCGAGCAGCCGCAGGGTCGTGCCGGACACGCGCACCGCGCCTCCGTCGGCGACCGCCACCTTCTGCACGTGCCGCAGCTTGGCGATCTTCAACAGGGTGCTCTGCGGCACCTGCTTCGGGGAGATCGCCAGGAGGTGCGGCAGCGTGACCTGCACGCCGGGCCCGCCGACGACGGGCGCGCTCGACGGCAGCGTGCGGTCGGGCATGAGGCTTCCCGCCGTCGCCCGCGCGGCCGGCAGGGGGTTGTCGGCCCGCGTGCGGTCCGTCTCCGCCCGGCCGCCGCCGGCCGCCAGCGCGCCGTCACCGGGCCAGGTGGCCAGGAAGGCGGTGCCCGCGGCGATGACGCACAGGATCACGACCGCGAGGCCGGACACGATCGGGCGCAGCCGCATGGAGGCGGAATGAGTGGACGACCTCACTTCAGCCCCTCCACCCCCGACGCGGAAAAATCACTTGCCTCATGATATGCGGGTAGGCGATGGTCAAACCGGAGACAAACGCCGTCCGCGTGTCCCGGGACCGCCCGGGGCCGCTGCCGCTGTCGAACGGCCGGCCCGGACGCACACGCACAACAGTGCCGAACACAGTGCCGAAGGGGAACACACCATGGTCGGGCCGTATCGCGGGCTGTTCGGCACGCCCGGAGTCAAGGGCTTCGTCATCGCGGGGTTCGTCGGGCGGGCGCCCATGTCGATGCTCGGCATCGGCGTCATTCTGCTGATCACCGCCATCACCGGCTCGTACGCGAAGGCCGGAGCCGTGGCGGCCACCCTCTCGATCGCGGTCGCCGTGGCCGGGCCCCTCACCGGACGGCTGGTGGACCGGTTCGGCCAGGCGCGGGTGCTGGTCCCGCTGGTGCTGCTGCACGGCTGCTCGCTCACCGCCCTGATGCTGTGCGCGCACGCCGGGGCGCCCGAGTGGACGCTGTACGCCGCCGGCGCGGCGTCGGGGGCCACCGGGATCTCGCTCGGCTCGATGGTCAGGGCCCGCTGGTCGCACGTGCTCGCCGACCCCGCCAAGCTGCACACCGCGTTCTCGTTCGAGTCCGTGGCCGACGAGGTGATCTTCGTCGGCGGCCCCGCCTTCGTGACCGCACTCACGATCGCGATCAACCCCTACGCGGGCCTGATCGCCGCGATCGTGCTGACCGTGTCGGGCACACTCGCGTTCGCCTCGCTCCGCGGCACCGAGCCGCCCGCCGTACGGCACCGGGGGGCGGCCGGGTCCCCGATCGCGATCCCGGGCGTGGCGCTGCTGTCGGCGGTCTTCCTGGCCATGGGCGCGGTGTTCGGTTCCGTCGACATCATCACCGTGGCCTTCGCGGAGGAGCACGGCAGCAAGGGCGCGGCCGGTCTGCTGCTCGCCTCGATCGCGTGCGGCAGCGCGGTCTCCGGCCTGTGGTACGGCTCGCGGCACTGGAAGATCAGCCTGCGCGCCCGGTTCGTCCGCGGACTGTCGCTGTTCGCCGCCGGGCTCACGCCGGTGCTGCTCATGCGCGACGTGCGGGTCATGGCGCTGGCGCTCTTCGTCGCCGGCCTGTCCATCTCGCCCACCCTCATCACCGGGTTCTCGCTGGTGGAGCGCCTGGTCCCGGCGACCCAGCTCAACGAGGGCATGGCGTGGATCACCACCTCGATCAACCTCGGCGTGGCCGTGGGCTCCTGGGCGGGCGGACGGCTGACCGACGTGTTCGGGGCGTCCAACGCGTACGGCTTCTCCTACGCCTGCGCGCTGCTCGCGGCCGTCGTGGGCCTCGCGGGCTCCGCGCTGGTCAGGGTGCGTCACCAGCACACGAACTGAGACAGAGGCCGGCCCCGTAGGCAGCGGGGCGATTCATGAGTAGTGTTCATGTTCACCCCGGGGCAGGTGCCGGGGCGAGGAGGAGCATGGACGCCTTCGTCAACTGGGCGCGCAACCAGTCGGTCACCCCCGCGGAGGTCCGCGCCCCCGCGTCAGCGGCCCAGGTGGCCGACGCCGTACGGGACGCCGCGAAGACGGGCCGGCGGGTGCGCATGACCGGCACGGGGCACTCGTTCACCGGGGTCGCGCTCACCGACGGCATCCTGCTGCGCCCCGGCGCGCTGACCGGTGTCCTCGACGCGGGCGACGGCTGGGTCAAGGTCGCCGCGGGCACCCCGCTGCACGCGCTCAACGAGGAACTCCACCGGCGCGGCCTGGCGCTGGCCAACATGGGCGACATCACGGCCCAGACCGCCGCCGGGGCGATCCAGACCGGGACCCACGGCACCGGCAGGCACGTCGGCGGCCTCGCCGACCAGGTCGTCGAACTGGAGATGGTGCTCGCCGACGGCTCCGTGACGACCGTGCGCGAGGGCGACCTGTTCGACGCGGCCCGGGTGGGCCTCGGCGCGCTCGGCATCCTGACCGCCGTCACGTTCCGGGTCGAACCCGCGTTCCTGCTGCGCAACCGCCGCGAGCCGACGGCGTTCAGCCGGATCCTCGACACCTTGGACGACCTGACGGAGGCCGACGACCACCTCGACTTCTTCTGGCTCCCGCACACCGACACCTGCCTGGTCAAGCGCAACGACCGCCACCCCGGCCCCGCCCGGCCGCCCGCCGCATTCAAGCGCTGGCTCGACAACGTCTTCCTGGAGAACACGCTGTTCGGCGCGGCCTGCGCCCTCGGGGCCCGCCTTCCCGGCGCGGTGCCCGCGATCAACGGGATCTCCGCGCGCATGCTCGGCGCGTCGGAGTGCGTCGACACCTCTTACAAGATCTTCACGTCCGTGCGCGAGGTCCGCTTCCTGGAGATGGAGTACGCCGTCCCGCGCCACCACCTCGCCCAGGCCCTGCGGGAGACGCGGGACCTCGTGGAGCGGTCGGGCTGGCCGATCACCTTCCCGGTCGAGGTGCGGGTCACGCCGCCCTCGGACGCCTGGCTGTCCACCGCGTACGGCAGGCCCTCGGCGTACGTCGCCTGCCACGTCTACCGCCAGGCGCCCAACCCCGCGTACTTCGAGGGCGTGGAGGAGATCATGACCAGGCTGGGGGGCCGGCCCCACTGGGGCAAACTGCACACCCGGGACGCGGACTACCTGCGTGGCGTGTATCCGAGGTTCGGCGACTTCCTCGCGCTGCGCCGCGAAATGGACCCGGACGGGCTGTTCTCCAACGATTACCTCGACCGGGTGCTCGGCGCGTCGCGGGAAGGCTGACCCCATGGCCGCGTAAAGTCCCTCTCCACGGTCCGGCGTCTTCCGCGTGTCGCGTTGCCCGCGCCGGCCCTCGGGCAGGCACATTGCGGAGCACGGGCACACCAGAGCCCGGCGCGCCACTCGAACCCGAGGGAGCAAGCAGGAATGAGACCCTCCCGCAGGTCCGGCCGCACGGCGTACGGCACGGTCACGCGGCCGTGCGCCGCGCCCGCGCCGTACGGACGGGCGGTGGGCGCGCACCACCTGAGGAGACACGACCCTCGCTCTCGCCTTCTGGGCCGGATCGGCGGCGCGGCCGCCGCTTGTGGACTGCCGCTCCCGGACGACCGACAGGTTGCGGAAAGGTGAACGCGAAAAATGTGACCGGGGTCACAACATCTGCCTCGCCCCCTGGCGAGGCGATGTTCGGACATGCCGGGTACGGTGCTGGAAGGCAACCGGCTCACGCGAGAGACTCAAGGGTCCGGGGGAAGACAGAGCACGACGACGAAGGGACTCGCATGCAGGAGCTCCGTCTCGTCGCGGTAAGTGAGGACGGAACGTACCTCGTTCTGGCGACGGCCGGGCGGGGCACGCGCTTCACGCTGCCCGTCGACGACCGGCTCCGCGCTGCGGTTCGCGGCAACTTCTCCCGTCTCGGCCAGTACGAGATCGAAGTGGAGAGCCCGTTGCGTCCCAAGGAGATCCAGGCGCGCATCCGTGCCGGCGAGACGGCGGAGGAGATCGCGGCCACCGCCGGCATTCCGGTGGAGAGAGTCCGCTGGTTCGAGGGACCGGTTCTCCAAGAGCGCGAGTACATGGCCCAGCAGGCCCAGCGGGTCTCGGTCCGGATGCCGGGCGAGACGACCCCCGGGCCCACGCTCGGCGAGCTGGTCGCCGAGCGGCTGACCCGCCGCGGCGTGCCCGCCGACGAGATCGACTGGGACTCCGCCAAGCGCGACGACAACCTGTGGCGGGTGCGGCTCGGCTTCGTCTGGAACGGTCACACCCGCCACGCCGAGTGGCTGTTCGACCCGCGCCGCCGCCACATCACCCCCAACGACGACGAGGCCATGCGCCTGTCGGCCGCCGAGTACGTCGAGCCCGAGCGGGACGACGCCACCGTGCGCCCCTTCGTGCCCCGCCTCGCGTCCAAGCTCGCCCCGGTGCCGCCGCTGCCCGAGGAGACCTCTCCCCGCCGCGACGAGCCGGGTCTCAGCGTGCCTGCCGTACGCTCCGAGCCGGCCGCGCTCCCCGAGCCCGTGCCGCCGCGGCTGAGCCCGCCGCTGCGCGCGGAGACCGGCCGCCCCGAGCCGTACGCGGACGAGCCGGCGGCGTACCGGCCCGAGCTGACCCCGGTGCCCTTCCGGCTGCCGCAGTCGCTCATCGCCACGCCCGATGCCGTGCTCCCGCCGCCCGCAGCCGAAACCAGGGTGGAGCCCACGCCGCAGATCGGACCCGCCGCGCAGGCCGCGCCCCAGCCGTCCGCGGATGCCGTCGCACCCGCGCCCGCGGTGGACGCCGCCGCATCGGTCCCTGTGACCGGCGGGGACAGCGCCGTCGGCGAGACCGCGGTCGCCGGACCGGCGTCCCGCCCGCAGGAGCCCGCCGTCCCGGACGCGGCGCCCGACGTCCCGACCAGCGTGACGCCATCCGGTGGAGCGGCGGACACGCAGGAGGCCGCGCGCCCGGCGACGTCCGCGGACCGGGTGTCCGCCGAGGACTCCACGACGCCTACGAGCACCACGGCGACCCCGGAGTCCACTGCGGACGCCGAGGCGTCGGACGCCGTGGCCGCTGTGGTGTCCGCCCAGGACGCCGAGGGCGGCGCCTCCGGCCGCGAGAGCGCGGAGGCCGCCGTCGAGACGACCACCGCAGCCGCGGAGGCCGCGACACCGGCCGAGCCCTCGACCGCCGCGCCCGCGGCGCAGCCGGTCCCCGGCGCGGCCACGGACACGGCTGCGGACACAGTGGCGGACACGGTGGCGACTGCGGACACGGACACGACGACGGACCCGGCCGAGGGCGGCGCGACGGACGAGGCGCCGTCGGCGGCCGCCGTTCCCGTCGCCGTCCCCGCCCCCGCTCCGCCGGCGGAGTCCGCGAAGGAACCCGCTGCGGGCCCCGCGACCGACGCCACGGCCGACGCCACGGCGGTGAGCGTGCCCGCGCCGAGCGCGCCCCCGGAGGGCACCGCGACGCCCACCTCAGCACCCGCCCCGAAGGCCGCCGCGACGCCTTCCGCTCCGGCCGCACCGGCGACTCCTGCCGCTCCGGCGGCGGAGGCCACCACGCCCGCGGCCCCGGCGGCACAGGCCACGTCAGGGGCCCCGGCGGCGGAGGCCACGCCGCCCGCGCAGCCTGCGACCGAGGCCGCGCCCGCGCCGCAGGCACCCGCGGCCCAGGCTCCCGCTGCCGCCCCGGCTCCCCGGACGGGAGACGCCGGGAAGAGCCAGCGCGCGGGCGACGGGTCCAAGGACGGGGCGAAGGAGGCGCAGAAGGAGGCTCCGAAGGACGCCAAGCCGGAGACGCCCGCCCCGCCCGTGCCGAAGCCGGCTCCCCCGCGGCCCCGCACGTCGCGCGGACGCCGAGCGTCGGTGCCGACCTGGGACGAGATCATGTTCGGCGCGCGCAAGCAGGACTGACCGCACAGGACGCGGCGTCGTCCCGCTGCGGGGCGGAGCCGTCCACGGAGCCGGCGTCGTCACGACCGGCGTAGGGAGGAAGGCCGGTCGGCGGGTTCGCGAACTCGCCGGCCGGCCTTCCGCCGTCCGTCCGGGGCGTGCCCGCGGTCCCGGACTCCCCGTCGCCTCAGGACGCGCCCCGGGACGCTCGTCGATTCGCGGCGTGACCGGACGCGCTTCTCCCGGCATTCCACGCGGTCAGGCCCATCCGAGACCGTCCGGAACAGTTCCGCACGATCATGAACCTTGTCCCGCGTCCCGTCGATCAAGGATCTTCCGTGATGCACCCCTCTCCCGGCACCCGGCCGGGGCTCGGGGCCTTCCCCACGGAGGTTCTCCTTGCATCGACGATCACGGTGGGAACGCGTACGCGTGATGGCGGCGGCCGCGGTCGTGACCGCCGGCACGCTGGTCGCGCTCCCCCAGGCGGCGCACGCGGCGGTCACGGGGCCCCCGCCGCAGGCGTCCGCCTTCGATCACGTCCTCTACTGGAACAGCGTCTTCCTCGACACCATCCGCACCCTTCCCCGGGACGGCGTCGACCCGCAGTACAGCCACGACGGGGACCCGACCCGGCTCGCGCGGGCCGGTGCCATGCTGCACATCGCACTCCACGACGCGAACTGGCCGGCCGCGCCGGTCACGTACCTGCCGAAGATCACGCAGCAGAACCCGAACGACTCGATAGAGGCCACGATGGACGCGGCGGCGCACCGCGTGCTCGAACATCTCTATCCGTACATCGACTTCGACGCGAACCTCGCCTACGCGCTCGCGCAGATCCCCTCGTCGGTGCCGTCCAGCTACGTCCAGGGCGGCCGGGCCGACGGCGAGAGGATCGGCGACCTGATGATCGCCGAAAGGTCGGGGGACGGACCGGCGTTCGACCTCTCGTACACGGAGGGCACGGTCCCCGGCGCGTGGCGGCAGACGGGCTCAGGACCGGCGGTGACGCCGAACTGGGGGAAGCTCAAACCGTTCGCCATGACGTCCCCCACGCAGTTCCGGCCACCGCCGCCCGGCGGCTTCACCTCCTACGACCAACTCGTCCGCAGCTCCCAGTACGCGCAGCAGGTCAACGAGGTCAAGGCGTACGGCGGGGCGAAGAGCCCCACCTCGCGGTCGGCCGACCAGACGCAGGCGGCGTTCTTCTGGGCCAACGACGGCAAGGGCACCTATCGGCCGGTGGGGCAGCTGTTCGCCATCACCCAGACGGTCGCCAAGCAGAGGGGGCTGAGGCAGAACGAGACGGCCGAGCTGTTCAACCTCGTGTCCATGGCGCTGGCCGACGCGTCGATCGTCGCCTGGGGAGCGAAGTTCGACACGCCGATCGACCTGTGGCGGCCGGAGAGCGCGATCAAGCTGGCCGACACGAGCCTCAACCCCGCCATCACGCCCGATCCCTCCTGGGAGCCGCTGTCGGTGAACACCGCCGGGCAGCACTTCTCGCCGCCCTTCCCCTCGTACGTATCGGGGCACGCCACGTTCGCGGGAGCCTGGGCGGGCGTGATGCAGAGGTGGTTCGGGCACACCCTGACCTTCACCGCGCCCACCGACGATCCGAACGCCAACCCGAAGACCAGGACCTTCACGAGTTTCGAGCAGGCCGCCGAGGAGGACGCCCTGAGCAGGCTCTGGCTCGGCGTCCACTACCGCTGGGACGCCGACAGCGGACTCGACGCGGGATTCAACCTGGGTGACTTCGTCTACGTGACCAAGCGCGACCAGGGATAGGAACCGAGCACGACCTCCAGGCCCTCCGGGCGGCGCAATCCGCTGACCCGGGGGGCTGCCTCGCGTCATCGATCTTTGTTAGTGTTTCGCCCGGATCGACGCCGAAGCGTGGCTTGGGAGGATCGTCGTGTCAGGGCCGTTCAGCGTGCCTCCCCAGCCCGAAGGCGTGACCACCGCGGCCGAATTCGTCGCCGCGCTGGGCCGTCTCCGCCAGTGGTCCGGGCTGACCTACCGGCAGCTCACGGCCGCCGCGAAGGCGTCCGGAGACATGCTGCCCACCAGCACGATCGCGGGGGCCCTCGGGCGCACGACCCTTCCCAGGGAGGAGTTCGTGGCGGCCTTCGTACGGGCCTGCGGGCTCGGCGAGGCCGAGACGGCGCGCTGGGTGGCGCACAGGAAACGGCTGGCCGCCGGCATGACGCCTCCGGCCGATCCCCACGACGCGGCCGCCGGCCCGGACTGGCCGCCCGTCCCATCTGAGCAGCCCGGCCCGGATGGGCGGTCCGATCAGGCCGATCGTTTCGAGCCGGGCGGTCTCGACGGGCGCGAACAGGCCGACCCGGCGGACCCCGCCGTGCCCGGCGACCCGGCCGGAGACGCCGCACGGCCGAAGACCCGGGCGCTGCGGCGGTTCGTCGTGGCCGGGGCCGGCGTCCTGGTCCTGCTCCTCGCCACGGGCGCGGCCCTGGCGCAACTGCGTGTCTCCTGGGCCGGCGGCGACGCGCGGCCCTCGGCCTCCCCCGCCGCCACGACGACCGGGAGCGGCCGAACCCCACCCTCCGCCTCCCCCGCCGCCCCGACGGCCGGAAGCGGCCGCACCCCGCCCGACGGGTGGTATCACGTCGTCCCGTCACATGTCGCCGACCGCGACCTGTGCGTCGGGGAGGGACGCGAGCGCAACAGGCGAACCGACCGGCCGCTGGCCGTCCAACGGCCCTGCCGGGGTCTCGTCCCCGACACCTACGTGAAGTCGGTCGGCGGCGGCGCCTACGAGATCCAGTGGCACCATCCCAAGGAGGGCGTCGGCTGCCTCACGGTCGACGAGGCGCTGACCGGCCCGGGCGCGCTGATCGCCCCCGAGAACTGCTCGGGGGCGGCGAACCAGCGGTTCCTGCTGAAACCCGCGGGGGCGGGGTTCGCCCTGCACCCCCTGCACAGCGGGTTGTGCCTGGGAGCGCTGTACGGCGAGCCCGACGTGGCCCCCGGCGCCGAGCTCGCCCAGGAGTCCTGCACCGGGCGGCGCGACCAGGAGTTCCTCTTCCGTTCCGTGCCCGTCCCGGCCTGGACCCGCGCTCACCGCACCCGCCCGGCCCACGCCTGATACCGGCCGGCGGTCACCCGCGTCGTCCGGGTTCCCCGCCGTACAAGGGTGAGGTGCGCCCATACCCTCCTATGATCGTCAACGCATGGGTTCATCACCTGGAGCACCGATCGCGCGGAAGGCGAAGAATGACGGAGACAGGACGCGTTCCTGAGGGTGTTGATCCGAAAGTCCCGAGCGTGGCGCGCATCTACGACTACTTCCTCGGCGGCAAGGACAACTTCGCCTCCGACCGCCAGGCCGCCGACCAGGTCATCCGGCTCGGGCGCGAGCAGGGGTACGACATCCCCGCGCTGACCCGCGCCAACCGCGCCTTCCTGGTGCGGGTGGTCAGGGAACTGGCCGAGGCCGGCGTGCGTCAGTTCCTCGACATCGGGACCGGGCTGCCCACGCAGCAGAACGTGCACCAGGTCGCCGCGATGTTCGGTCCCGGTTCCCGCACCGTCTACGTGGACAACGATCCGACGGTTCTCGTGCACGCACGCGCCATCCTCGCCGACACGCCCGACACCGTCGTGGTGAAGGGCGATCTGCAGCGGCCCGGCGAGATCCTCGCCGACGAGCGGGTCCGCGCCCACCTGGACTTCGACCGGCCGGTGGCGATCCTCGCGCTGGCGGTCCTGCACTTCTTCACCGACGACGCGGAGGTGAGCCGGATCGTCTCGAATCTGCGGGACGGACTGCCCTCCGGCGGCTACCTCGCCATCTCCCACACCTATGTCCGCCGCTCCGACCAGAACAAGGTGGAGAAGGCGCAGTCGGTCTACGGCAGGACCTCCGCCGGGGGCTTCGTGCACCGTGGACCCGAGGAACTCGCCGCCATGCTGGACGGCATGGAGGTTCTGGAGCCCGGCGTCGTGCCCGTCGAGCTCTGGCGTCCCCGCTACGACCAGTACCCGGGCGACCCCGGCAACAGCGGTTACATCGGAGTCCTGGCCCGCCGCCCCTGAGGCCTCGCCGGTCTTCTCCGCCTTCTCCGCCTTCTCCGCGCGCCGTCAGCGAAATGTCAGCGGCTGACGGCCGCCCTCAGGGCCGTGTCAGCGCCGCTCCGCAGAGTGGAGGCGCACACGATCGGAGGAGACGCCATGGGCTATGCGATCCAGGCCGAGGGCCTGGCGAAACGGTACGGCGATACGAGGGCGCTCGACGGGGTGGACCTCGAGGTGCCGCAGGGCCGCCTCCTGGGCGTCCTGGGCCCCAACGGGGCGGGGAAGACCACTGCGGTGCGGATCCTGGCGACGCTCGTGCGGCCGGACGGGGGCGGGGCGCGCGTGGCGGGGTTCGACGTGGTCCGGCAGGCGCACCAGGTGCGTTCGCTCATCGGGCTGACCGGGCAGTACGCCGCCGTCGACGAGACTCTGACCGGGGTCGAGAACCTCGTGATGATCGGCCGCCTGCTTGGCCTGACGAGGGCGGACGCACGGCGCCGGGCCGACGGCCTGCTCGACCGCTTCGCGCTCACCGACGCGGGTGGGCGGGCGGCCAAGACCTACTCGGGCGGGATGCGCCGCCGGCTCGACCTCGCCGCGAGCCTCGTGGGCCGCCCCCAGGTGCTGTTCCTGGACGAGCCGACGACCGGTCTCGACCCGCGCAGCCGCACCGAGCTGTGGGGCGTCGTCCGGGGCCTCCAGGACGAGGGCGTGACCGTCCTGCTCACCACGCAGTACCTGGAGGAGGCCGACCAGCTCGCGGACGACATCGTGGTGTTCGATCACGGAAAGGTGATCGCGAGCGGCACGCCGGACGGCCTGAAGGCGGCGACCGGGGGCCAGGTCCTGGAGGTGCGGCCCATCGAGGCCGCCCACCTCGATCTCGTCCGCCGCGTGGTGGCCGACGTGCTCGACGTCACGCCGGAGGTCTCCCAGGGCCAGGTCACGGCCCCGGTGCGCGACCCCGCGGCCGTCCCCGCGATCGTACGGCGCCTCGACGACCTCGACGTGGTCGCGGCGGAGCTGTCGCTGCGCCGGGCGAGCCTCGACGAGGTGTTCCTCGCGCTGACCGGGCACCGCGCCCAGGCCGAGGATCAGGTGGACAAGGATCAGGCGGACGAGGAGCAGGACGCCGAGGCCGCGGCGTGAGGCCACGACGGGAGTCACAGGACGCGCGAAGCGACGAGGAGAGCACATGACCACGATCACCCGTACCGCGCCCGCGGTCGCGGCGTCCTCCCGGCCGGGCGCGGGAGCGGCCCTGCGCCACACGATGACGCTCGCCTGGCGCAGCCTGGTGCAGATCAAGCACAACCCGATGGAGCTGCTCGACCTCAGCGTGCAGCCGATCATGTTCCTGCTGCTGTTCACCTACGTGTTCGGCGGCGCGATCGCGGGGTCCACGGGCGACTACCTGCAGTTCGCGCTGCCCGGCCTGGTCGCCCAGAACATGCTGTTCGCGAGCATGACCACGGCCGTCGGATTGAACGTCGACATCACCAAGGGCGTGTTCGACCGGCTGCGCAGCCTGCCGATCTCCCGCTCCGCCCCGCTGGCCGGGCGCATCGTCGCCGACACGCTGAAGCAGGTGTGGGCGTTCGCCCTGTTCCTCGGGCTGGGCCTGGTGCTCGGGTTCCGCGTGCACACGGGGATCGCCGGGGTGCTCGGCGCGCTCGCGCTGCTGCTGGCGTTCGCGCTCGCGATGTCGTGGATGGCGGTGCTGGTCGGGGTCACGGCGGCGAGCATGGAGAGGGTACAGATCCTGATGGTCTCGCTGATGATGCCGATCACCTTCACCAGCAACGCCTTCGTCGCCACCGACACCATGCCGTCCTGGCTGCAGAAGTGGGTGGAGGTCAACCCGGTCAGCCACCTGGCGGACGCCGTACGCGGGCTGCTCGGCGGCGGGCCGGTCGCGCCGGACGCCACGATCTCGCTGCTGTGGGCCGCGGGCATCACCGTCGTCTTCGCCCCGCTCGCCGTCCGCGCCTTCCGCAACCGCGCCTGAAAGGACGGCGCCCGGGCGGCTCACGGCCCGGCGGACGCGAAGGCCAGCACCTCGTCGCGCCTCATGGCGCGCCCGCGTTCGCGGCACCGGGAGAACTCCACGGACCCGAGCACGGCCCGCACGGCGTCGGCCACCCTCCGGTGGTCGATGCTCAGGTCGTGGAGGAACCCGCGGACGGCCTCCGCCCCGCCGAGGATGACGGCGGCCCGCGCGTGGTCGCCCTCGTGGACGGCGAGCGCCGCGTGCCCGGCGAGCACGTGCCCGATGACCGGGGCGTCGTTGGACTTCACCGCGAGGGCCAGTGCTCTGTCGTGCAGGACGCGTGCCGCCGCCGCGTCTCCCTCCTGCTCGGCCAGCATGCCGAGCGAGGTCGTCAGCGTCGCCTCGAACTGCGAAATGGCCGGCGTGGATTTCAGCAGCCGGACGGCCTCGTCGTAGTGGCGCCGCGCCGTCACGAGGTCGCCGTCGGCCCTGGCGAAGTCGCCCCGCACGTGCCGCACCCCGGCCAGCCCGATGGGGTCACCGGTGGCGCTACACAGCCGCTCGGTCTCCCGCAGAGCCGCCTCGGCGGCCTCCCGGTCACCCGCCGCGCTCAGCGTGACGGCCAGGCGGGTCCGCAGGCACGGCGTCTCCTCGACGGCCCCGACCTCCTCAAGGAGCGCGATCGCCTCCTTCATCAGGGGCACGGCCTTCCGGAGGTCGCCGCGCATCGCGTTCGTCTCCGCGAGGGCGCTCAGGCAGTTTCCCACCCCCCACCGGTCTCCGACCGTCCTGAACTTGTCGAGCGCGAGCACGAGGTCGGCCTCGCCCTCCTCGGAACGGCCCGCGTTGAAGTACAGGTGCGCGCGGAAGATGCGGGCGGAGGCGGCCACCCAGACGTCCGGATGTCCGAGCAGCGGCTCCAGCTGGGACTCCGCCTCCTCCTGCAGGCCGGAGAACATCGACATGATCGGCACCGCGATCGCCACGAGGGGGTGGCGGACGTCGCCCCGGATGTCGCGCGCGTAGCGGACCGTGACCGCCAGGCTCCGCCCGGCCTGCCCCACGTTCCCCTCCCCGCCCGCACTGGTGATGCCGTGCACCGCGTGGGCCAGCGCCAGCCGCGCGGGGTCCGCGTCGTCGCCCGCCAGGGTCAGCGCCTCCGCCGACCGCTGGGCGCCCTCCAGCCGGTGGCCGGACAGCCACCAGTACCACCCGAGTCCGCCGACCAGGCGCAGCGCGAGGTCCGCCTCGGCCTCCTCGCAGGCCCATCTGAGGGCCGCCGACAGGTTGTCGTGTTCCGCCGACAGCCGGGCCAGCCACTCGAGCTGCTCCCCACTGCGCAGGTGCGGCTCGGCGGCCTCGGCGAGGCGGGCGAAGAACTCGGCGTGGGCGAGCCGCACCTGCCGCTCGGCGCCCGACTCGGCCAGGCGTTCCGCGGCGTACGCCTTGATCGTCTCCAGCATGCGGTAGCGGCCGCCGTCGAACACGACCAGCGACTTGTCCACGAGCCTGCCGAGCACGTCGATGTCGCCCTCGCAGACCTGCTCGGCGGCCTCCAGCGTGGCCCCGCCCGCGAACACCGCCAGCCGCGCCGCGAGCGCGCGCTCACCGGCGTCGAGCAGGTCCCAGCTCCACTCCACGACCGCGCGGAGCGTCTGGTGGCGGGGCATCGCCGTACGGCTTCCGCCGGTGAGCAGACGGAACCGGTCGCCGAGCCGCTCGGCGATCTGCCCGGCCGACAGCGTGCGGAGCCGGGCGGCGGCCAGCTCGATGGCGAGCGGCATGCCGTCGAGCTCGCGGCAGATGCGCTCGACGGCGTCGCGCTCGCCGTCCACCGCATAGCCGGGCCGTACGGCGGCCGCCCGCTCGGCGAACAGCCGCACGGCGTGACCGGCGCCGAGCGGCCCGACCGGCCAGAGCCGTTCTCCGGTGATGCCGAGCGGCTCCCTGCTGGTGGCGAGGACGCGCAGGCCGGGGCACTCGGCGAGGAGCCGGTCGGCGAGCGCGGCGGCCTGCTCGACCACGTGCTCACAGTTGTCCAGCACGATCAGCGTGTCGCGCGCCGCCAGAGCGGAGACGAGCCGGGTCACCGGGTCGGACTCCCCACCCGGCGCGGACGGCATGGCGGGCACCGCGCGCACGGGCACCAGGCCGGTGTCGCGCAGGCCGAGCGCGGTCAGGACGGCCTGCGGCACCTCCGCCGCGTCCCCGACGGGCGCGAGCTCGACCAGCCAGACACCGTCGGGCACGCTGCCGGCGATCGCCTCGGCCGACTCCACCGCGAGCCTCGTCTTGCCCGCACCACCCGGGCCGAGCAGCGTGACGAGGCGGTCGGAGGCGAGGAGTCCGCCGATCCTTTCGACGTCGTCGTCCCGGCCGACGAAGCTGGTCAGCCGGGCCCTCAGGTTGCCCCGGCGCGCAGGGTGCGGCGACGGCCGGGCTGCCCCGGCGAGCGCCTGCTCCACCCGGGCCGGCCCTGTGGGCGTCACCGGCGGCCGGGTGTCCTCCTCGGAGGGCTCACCCCTCAGCATCGCGAGATGGAGCCCGGCCAGCGCGGGTGAGGGGTCGGCCCCGAGCCGGTCGGCGAACACGGACCGTGCCTCCTCGTAGGCGGCCAGCGCCTCGACCCGGCGGCCCGCCCCGTAGAGGGCGCGCATGAGCTGCCCGTGCGGCCGTTCCCGCAGCGGATGGGTGGTGACGAGCAGCCGCAGCTCCGAGATCAGATCGGCGTGCCTGCCCAGGGCCAGCTCCGCCTCGATCCTGTCCTCCGCGGCCGCGATCCTGAGCTCCTCCAGCCTGGCCACCTCGACCTCGGCGTTCGGCAGATCGGTCAGCGGAGCGCCGCGCCACAGGCCGAGCGCCTCACGCAGCAGGCCGGTGGCGCGGCCCGGATCGCCCGCGGCCAGCGCCGCGGCGCCCTCCCCCGCGAGGCGGGCGAACAGGTGGAGGTCCACCTGGTCGGGGGAGACTGCCAGGCGGTAGCCGGACGGCCCGCCGACCACCAGGCCGCGGTCGACCGTGGCCCGCAGCCGGGACACCAGCGCCTGCAGGGCGTTCCCCACGCCGCTGGGCGGGCGGTCGTCCCACACCCCCGCCACGAGCGCCTCGGTGGAGACGACGCGCCCGGCGTCCAGCAGCAGGAGCGTCAGCAGGGCCCGCAGCCGCTGCCCGCCGACCTCGACCGGCCGCCCGTCGCGCCGTACGTCGAGGGGGCCCAGAACGGCGAAGCTCATGCCCGCTCCCGGCGTGTCCCCCTGCATGCCTCGATTGTGGCGGATAAGGGCGCCCGGAGCCTCACACCCCCACATACCGGCTCTCCGCGCGTACGGATCGATTCGGGAGAACACGGAGGTCAACGCCTCGCGGGGGCCCGGTCATCGGTACGGATCACCGCGATCCGGTCGGGGCACGTGTCCAATCCGCGTAGCATCATCGGGCATGGGGTCGCCGAGAAAATCAGCGGTCACGCGAGCCGCCGTCACGGTGACGGCGCTCACGCTGGCCGCGTCGGGCTGCGGAATCCTGGGCGGGGGATCGCCGAGGAACCTCGACGTCATCAGCGTGTCGAGCCCGCAGTTCCGCGACGGCGCCCCCCTGCCGGACGACTACTCCTGTAAGGGGGGGCAGGGCAACCCGCCTCTCCGCTGGTCGGGCACGTCGGGCGCCAAGTCGGTGGCCCTCGTGGTCGACGACAACAGTCCCCGCAGCGGCCCGGAGGTGCACTGGGTGGTGTTCGACATCGACCCCGCGACTACCGAGCTGGGCATGGACGACGTCCCCCGGGGCGCCCGGCAGGGTATGACGTCGAGCGGGAAGGTGGGCTATGCGCCCCCATGCCAGGCCGACGGCAGCTACCGTTTCACTGTCTACGCGCTGAACACGAAGCTCGACCTGAAGCAGGGCGCCGACCTCGCGGAGACCCTGGAGGGCATCGCGAGTCACACCATCGCCCGTGGGCGCCTCACGGCGAACACGATCGAGTGACATGCTGGGCACCGGAGGTAGTCGTGCTACACCAATCTTCACCTAGGGTGTGACAACGGTCATTGTGGTCGAGCAGAATCGGATCCAATTGCTGAGCGCAGGTGATCAAAGGGGGCAGGTCGCGTCGATGGCCGCGCGATCTCACCGGCGCCGCAGAAAGGCCATGGCCTTGAGGGTGGTGCTATGACTGCGGTCATTTCGGGTCTTGTCGCCGTCGTGCTTCTCGTGCTGCTGGTCGTGGCGCTGGGCATGCGGTCGATGAACCGCAGGGAGAGCGCTCTCTCCGCCGAGCGCATCAAGGCGATGGCCGAGAACAAGGGACCCAAGCCCCGGCGGCCCGCCGAGGAGACGTTCTTCGAGAGCTTCCCCAAGGGGTTCGACGCCTTCGAGGAGCCGGAGAAGCAGCGTCCGGCGCCCCGCCCTGCCCCCCGCCCCGGCGGGCGGCAGGCGGCGCGGCCCGCGCAGCGCGGCGGCAAACAGCCGGCCGCGGCCCGCGGCAAGCGCGGCGTCGACGAGTGGGGCGGAGCCGACGACTACGACGACGACTACTGGTCGCGCGTACGCGCCGACGAGGGCGGCTTCGGCGGGACGATCGCCGCGAGGATGGCCACCCCCCGGCCGGTGGACGAGACCGAGGGCGCGGCCGGCGCCGCGGCCCAGGCGGCCGAGCCCGACGCCGCGACCGTGCAGGCCCCCCTGCCCGCCCGCCCCGCCCGCCCCACCCGCGCCCGGCGCGCCGGCGCCGACGAGCCCGTGCCTCCCGGCGCCCCCGTCTCCGCCTCGGCTCTCGCCGACCAGAAGACCGTCACCTTCTCCGCGCCGACGCCCGATCTGCTCGACGGCCCCGCCGCTCCGGCCGGCTCCCCCTCGACCGGTCCCTTCGACGCGAGCCGCACGACCGGCCCGTTCGACTCCCCCGCGGTGAGCGGCGCCCCCGCGTCCGCGGCCGGCGACCCCTTCGCGGCCGCCGCCGGGACCGAGTCGGGCGCGCCTGGCACCTCCAACCGCAGGTCGAGCAGGTCCGGCCGCTCGTCGCGCGCGGCGGCCCGCCGCGCCGCCGCCGCGGCCGCCGGCGAGACCGGGCAGGCCGGCGGCTCCTACGACAGCCAGCGCGCCACGGGCCCGTTCCCGTCGTCCCCGAGCGCGGGCTCGTACGGGACGCAGCCGGGCGCCGACCCTCTGGGGATCGCGGCGACCACCGGCCCGTTCGGGGCCCCCGCCTACGACACGCCCGCGGGCACCGGGCCGTTCGCCTCGCAGGGCGGCGCGGGCTCCAACGACGGCCGTGCGACGGGCGGCTACGACACGGCGCCGTCCTCCCCCATCCCGGCCACCGGGTCCTTCGCCGCCGGCGCGTACGACGCGGCCCGCACGAGCGGCTCGTTCGAGGCCGCCTCGCCGGCCGACGCCCTCGCCGGCCCCCGCTCCACCGGCGGCTCCTTCGACGCGTGGGCGGCGAGCTACGACACGCCCCGGTCCGACGCCTACGATCAGTCCCGCACCGCGACGGGCCCGTTCCGCGCCGCCGACGCCTCGCCGTCGTACCCGGCAGGCGCCGGTGGCACCGGCTCCGGCGCTCCGGCGGCCGGCCCTGCCACCGGAGCGGGCGCCACCGACCCCGGCTGGCCGGTCGCCGGCAGCTACCCACCTGTCCCCGCCGCCTCCTCCCCCACGACGGACTCCTCCTGGTCGGGCGCCCGCGACGTGCTCGACGACCCGGAACCACCGCGCGGCGCGTCCTCCTGGCCCAACGCGGAGACCTACCAGACCCCCGCTTACGACGGCTACTCGTCCACCTACCCGGCCGAGGGCGGCTACCCGGCCGCCTCGGCGCCGCCGCCCGCCGCGCCCTCCACCCCGTCGTACGAGGTGAGCACGGGCTGGGCGACCATCGACGCCTCGGACACGGTGACCGGCTCGGGCCCGGGGACCGCCTCGCCGTACGAGTCGGCGGGTTACGACGCGCCGTCGGGGCAGAGCCAGTACGGCTACGACCGGCAGCAACAGCAGGGATACGGCGGCGCCCAGCCGTCGTGGCCCGAGCAAGACGCCGGCGGAAGCTGGCCCTCCTACGACGAGGCCCACGACACCTCCACCTCGGCGAGCGGGCGGCGGCGGGGCAGCCGCCACCGCAACCCGGAGAGCGACTATCCCGACTACTACCGGTGATTTTCCCGTTCCCTGCCTGGTGACGGCCTTCGCGGCTGACATATTGTCAGCCCATGACAATCAGTGACGACACGATCTCGCCACGTAACTGGAAGTCCGTGCTCCGGCACGATGTGCCCGCATCGCTGGTGGTCTTCCTGGTGGCGGTGCCGCTGTCGCTCGGCATCGCGGTCGCGTCCGGCGCGCCGGTGGCGGCCGGGCTCGTCGCCGCCGTGGTCGGCGGCGTGGTGGCCGGCGCCCTCGGCGGGTCCGTCGTCCAGGTGAGCGGTCCGGCCGCGGGGCTGTCCCTGGTGGTCGCCGAGCTCGTCCACACCTACGGCTGGCGCGCCACGTGCGCCATCACGGTGATGGCCGGCCTCCTCCAGTTGGTCCTCGGCGGGCTCAAGGTGGCGCGGGCGGCGCTCGGGGTCTCCCCCGCGGTCGTCCACGGCATGCTCGCCGGGGTCGGCGTGGTGATCGCGCTGTCCCAGTTGCACATCGTGCTCGGCGGCTCGCCGCAGCGCTCCGCGCTGGAGAACGTCCTCGAACTCCCCGCCCAGATCCTCGACAACCACACGCACGCCGTCATGATCGGCGTGCTGACGATCGGGGTCCTGCTCGTGTGGGGCCGGATCCCCCGGCTGCGCGCCGTGCCCGCCCCGCTCGCCGCGCTGATGGCCGCCACGCTGACGGCCGCGGTGACGGGCTGGGACCTCACGAAGGTGGACCTGAAGGGCGGGTTCTCCTCCGTCCAGGGACCTCTGATGCCGCAGGGAGACTGGCACGCGATCGCCGGGGCCGTCCTGCTCGTCGCCCTCCTCGCCGGAGTGGAGTCGCTGCTGACCTGCGTGGCGTCCAACCGCTTGCACGACGGTCCCCGCGCCGACCTCGACCGCGAACTGACCGCGCAGGGCATGGCGAACGCGGTGTCCGGCGCGCTGGGCGGCCTTCCCGTGGCGGGCGTCGTCGTGCGTACGACCACCAACGCGCGGGCGGGCGCCCGGAGCCGCTGGTCCACGGTGCTCCACGGGGTGTGGGTGCTGCTGTTCACCACGGCTTTCGCCTGGATGATCACACTGATCCCCCTGGAGGCGCTCGCGGCGTTGCTGCTGTTCATCGGCCTGCAGATGGTCAACCTCGGGCACGTCCGCAACCTGCGCAGCCACCGCGAGATGCCGGTCTACTTCGTGACGATGGCCGGAGTCGTGCTGATCGGCCTGGCCGAGGGCGTGGCGATCGGCCTCGGGCTGGCCGCCCTGCTCGCCCTGCGCCGCCTGGCCTGGGTCTGTGTCGACGTACGGCAGGCGGGCGAGCGTCGCTGGCGGGTCGTCGTCACCGGGTCGCTGACGTTCCTCGGCGTGCCCCGGCTGACCGAGGCGCTGCGCGGCATCCCCGCGGGGGCCGCGGTCGAGCTCGACCTGCACCTCGACTTCATGGACAACGCCGCCTTCGAGGCGCTGCACGCCTGGCGGCTTGAGCACGAACGCACCGGCGGTGTCATCGACGTGGACGAGCCGCACGGCGAGTGGTACTCCGCCGCGATCAACGGCGTCCGCCTGTTCCCGGCCAGGATTCCGCCCCGGCACGACCGCTGGTGGCTGCCCTGGGCCTACCGGCGCCACTCCCGTCCCATGGACGCCGGCGCGGGGAACGCCGGGTCCTACGCCGTGATCGGCGCGGACGGCGGGAGCCACGACGGCGTCCCCGTGCTCTGCGAGCCGCAGGGCGTGCCGGACCTGCTGGAGGGGACGCGGGAGTTCCAGCGCAGGACCGCGCCGATGGTCCGCCCGGTGCTCCACCGCATGGCTCGCAAGCAGTCGCCGTCGCACCTGTTCATCACCTGCGCGGACTCCCGCATCGTGCCGAACATCATCACCGCGAGCGGTCCCGGCGACCTGTTCACGCTGCGCAACATCGGCAACCTCGTGCCGCGCGCCGGTGCCGTCCCCGCCGACGACTCGGTCGCGGCCACGATCGAGTACGCCGTGAAGGTGCTCGACGTGCGCACGATCACGGTCTGCGGGCACTCGGGATGCGGCGCGATGGCCGCCCTGCTGGGCGAGGTGCCCGACCTGCCCGCGCTGCGCAACTGGCTGCGACACGGGCGGCAGAGCCTGGCCAGGTTCGTGGCCGCCGAGCCGTGTGACGACGACGCCGGGCCGCTCGACCGGCTCTGCCGGACCAACGTGATCCAGCAGCTCGACAATCTGCGTACTCACCCGTTCGTGGACACCCTCGTGCGTGCCGGGAAGCTGGAGCTCACGGGCCTGTACTTCGACATCGGCGCGGCGCGGGTGCACCTGCTGGAGCAGGAGCGCTTCACGCCGGTCCCCGAGCTGCGCACCGGCTGAGCCGGCCCGGCCGAGCTGGTCCGGCCGAGCCGGGCGAACGGCCGTGCGGCGGCGCGCCGGGGGGCGTTCCGGCTTCCGCTGTCAGCAGATCATGTCCGCCGACCGTGAAACGGGGCAGACGTGTGACGCGGGCGGGCCAAGGATGACCGTTATGAAGATTCTGGTCATCGGCGGTTCGGTGTTCCTCGGACGCGCCATAGTGGAAGAGGCGCTGCGGCGCGGTCATGAGGTCACGACGTTCAACAGGGGCAGGAGCGGAACCGACCTGCCCGGTGTGGAGGCGGTGCGCGGCGACCGCGAGAGCACCGACGATCTGCGGCGGCTCGCCGACGGCAGGCAGTGGGACGCGGTGATCGACGTGTGCGGGTTCGTCCCCCGCGTCGTCCTGGAGTCGGCACGCACGCTGTCGGGGCACGCTCCGCACTACACGTTCATCTCCAGCATCTCCGCCTACCCGGACTGGCCCGACAAGTCCGGCCTCGACGAGACCTTCCCCCTGCACGAGTGCCCGCCGGACGCGGACGCCGAGTTCGGCGACTACGGCGTGCTGAAGGCCGGTTGCGAGCGGGCGGTCGAGCAGCACTTCGACGGCGCCGCCCTGGTCATCCAGCCCGGCCTGATCCTCGGCCCCCACGAGAACGTGGGCCGGCTGCCCTGGTGGCTCACCCGCATCTCCAGGGGTGGGCGGGTGCTCGCCCCCGGCGACCCGGCGCTGCCGATGCAGCTCATCGACGCCCGGGACATCGCGGCGTTCACCCTCGACCAGGCGGCCAGGGGCACGACCGGCCGCTACATGACGGGCGGGGTGCAGGGCAACACGACGTACGGCGGCTGGCTGAACGACTGCGTGGAGGTCACCGGCTCCGACGCGGAGCTGGTGTGGGTCGACGACAAGTTCCTGGTGGACCAGGGCGTGGAGATGTGGACCGAGCTTCCGCTCTGGTATCCGGAGGCGGACCGCCAGGGCGTGTGGACGCACTCCTCGGCGAAGGCCATCGCCGCGGGTCTCACCTGCCGGCCGGTGAGTGAGACCGTACGGGACACCTGGGAGTGGCTGAAGGACATCCCCGAGGAGCGGCGCAGCTTCGGCGGCCGGATGAACCACGGCATCGACCCGGAGAAGGAGGCGCGCATCCTCGCCGCCTGGGACGCCCGCTCCTGACCGCGACCGGCCCGCCCGCCCGCGGGCCGGCGCGCGGGCGCCGGTGGGCGCGAACTCGCCTGCCGGCGCCGAGCCGGCATACAGGAGCGGCGCCGAGCGGACGGGCAGGAGCGGTGGCAGGCAGGGCGCGCCGGGCGGCAGTGGACTCCCCTACCTGAGCTGTCCGCGGGGAGCCGTAGGCTGTCGGCCATGATCTGGGTGGTTGTGATCGTGGCCGTGCTGGTCGTTTTCGGGGCGCTCGGCGTGGCCGGGCGCCTGCCGGGGACCTCACGCCGGCGGTCCGCGCCACGCCCCTCGTCGGGCGGCCGCCCGTCAGGCCGCGCCGGTCGGACCGCGCGGCCCGGTGGGCGTGCCCCGGCCGGGACCGCGCGGCCGGGCACCAGGCCCGGTGGCGGCACCACTCCCGGCACGAGGCGCGGCACCACCTCCGGGGCCGGGGCGCGGAGCGGAGGCCAGGGTGGCGGCCGGGCTGCGGGCCGGACGACGGACGGCGAAGCGGGCGCGCGCGGCGGTGCGGCCACACAGGCCGGTCCGCGTCCGGGTGAGATCTGGTGGGCCGACGTGCCCTACGAGGACGGGCCGGGCCACAAGGTGCGCCCCTGCGTGGTGCTCAGGACACACCGGGGCGGCGCCGAGGTCCTGAAGATCACAAGCCAGGACCGCGGCGACCGCTCCGACCATGTGGAGATCCCCACCCGCACCTGGGACCCGGACGCCGACCACAACAGCTTTCTCGACCTCACCGGCCCGGTCCGCGTGCCCGTCGCCGACTTCCAGGACAGGGCGGGCACGCTCGACGCGCGCGTCTGGCGGCAGGTCTGCCGTCTCCACGAGATCACCCCGAACTGAGCCGTACCCCTCCGTGGCCGGGCCCGCCTACGCGACCGGCCGTCGGCGTCACCGTGACGACGCGGGCCCTTCCGGGCCGCCGCGCGGCGGCAGACCCGCGGCGATGCCGTCGAGCAGCCGGTCGAGCCCGTACGCGAAGCGGTCGTCGGTGCCCATGTACTCCCGCCCGCCCTCCTTCGTCATCCGCTCCAGCATGGGATAGTTCCCCGTCGCGATGAGCGACTGGATGTAGGACAGGTGCTGCGCCAGCCGCTGCGCCAGCGTGAGCCCCGACCGCCGGAGCGCCTCGGCCTCGGCCAGTTCGCTCTGGATGTAGCCGTGCACGTATGCGAAGACCGTGCCGACGAGGGTCAGCATCTCGTCGACGCTCAGGCCGAGACCGTCGAGCATGCCGAGGGCGGTCTCCGTCAGACGCGCGCTGGTCGGGCCCACCTGCGGGCGGCCGGCCGCAAGCGGCGCGAGCCACGGGTGGCGCAGCATGGTGCGCCGGGCCTGCCAGGCGAGCAGGCGGAGCCCTTCGGCCCAGTCGTCCGGCGGGCGCCGGTCCTCCGGCAGGTACTCCCCCACCACGGTGTCGACCATGAGGTCGAACACCTCGTCCTTGCTCGTCACGTAGCGGTACAGGGACATCGTGCCCGCCCCGAGCTCGGCGGCGAGCCGCCGCATGGAGATGGCCTCCAGCCCTTCGGCGTCGGCGATCCTGATCGCGGCCTGCGCGAGGGCGGCGCGGCTGAAGCTCGGCCGCGGCCCCCGAGCGGGGCGCTCGGGTCGCATCCACAGGTTCTCGTGGCCCGTCATCGTTGGTCGTCCCAGGTCGTCGCGCTATTGCGTACAC
The DNA here is from genome assembly GCF_006874435.1 of Microbispora sp. KK1-11. Lineage (NCBI taxonomy): Bacteria > Bacillati > Actinomycetota > Actinomycetes > Streptosporangiales > Streptosporangiaceae > Microbispora > Microbispora sp. KK1-11. The sequence continues at coordinate 79,714 of NZ_VIRJ01000006.1, forward strand.
CGTACCGGGTATGTAGGCTCGCATCGATAAAGTGAGTACGCCGTACTCAGTTTTTGGACTGCCGGACGAGGGGATTCCCCATGCCCGCAAGCCTCGCCGGGGACGACTTCAGGGCTCCCGGTCTCGAACTGTTCGACTTTCCGCCACTGTGGCCCGGCGCGCCAGACTGGCTGACCAAGCCCGTGGTGCTGGCCGGGGTCGGCGTGATCCTGGTGTGCGCGCTCGCGTGGGGGGCGTTCGCGCGGCCGTCGCTCGTCCCGCGCGGCCTGCAGCACCTCGGCGAGTACGGCTACCTGTTCGTCCGCGACCAGATGGCCCGGCCGTTCCTCGGCGCGGACGCCGAGAGGTGGATGCCGTTCCTGCTCAGCCTGTTCTCGGTGATCCTGCTGTGGAACCTGTTCGGCGTGATCCCGGGAGTGCAGTTTCCGGTGAACTCCCACATCGCCTTCCCGGTGGTGTTCGCCCTGCTCGTTTACGTGATCAAGCTCTATCTCGGCTTCCGGCACCACGGGGTGGGCGGATATCTCAAGGGCCTGATGTTCCCGCCCGGCCTGCCGAAGCCGCTAGCCCTCGTGTTCTACGCGCCCCTGGAACTGCTGCACACGTTCGTCTTCGCGCCGTTCACGCATGCCGTACGGCTGTTCGCGAACATGTTCGCGGGACACCTGCTGCTCGCGTTCTTCAGCGCGGTGGGATTCTGGTTCCTCGTCGAGCACCCCACGGTGCCGGGGGTCCCGGTGGGCCTCCTCGGCGTGGCCATGGCCGTCCTGATGACCGGGCTGGAGATCTTCATCCAGTTCCTGCAGGCGTTCCTGTTCACCATGCTGGCGGCCATGTACATCGGCAACGCCCTGAACCCGGACCACTGAAGCGGGGGGTTCGTACTCACCGGTAACTGAGTATCGGCGCTCATGCCCTGCAGGCGTACGCCGCGGACGATGTCATCATGGCGAAACCGGTGAAACCCTCGACGACGACGGCCTTCTACGTCCAGGCCGTCATCTCGTTCGCGATCTCCCTCGTGGGCCTGGCGGCCGGCATCCTCTACCTCCCGGTGACGACCTGGGTGCGCTCCTTCCTCGCGCTCGGGCTGATGTACGTGGTGACCTCGACGTTCACCCTGGCCAAGTGCGTACGGGACCGGCAGGAGGAGGCGACCGTCGTCAGCCGAGTCGACCAGGCCCGGCTCGACAAGCTCCTCGCCGAGCACGACCCCTTCCGTGCCGACTGAGGGCGAGCCCGCTCGACGCCAAGAGGCGGCCCCGGCCCGTCGCCGGACCGAGGCCGCCTGCGGCCGAAGGAACTCAGCCGTCCTTGCAGCCCTTGCCCGGCTTCGTGCAGTCAGAGCCCGGCCCGGCGCCGACGACGCTGAACTTCGCCGTTCCCACGTTGGAGGTGTTGCCTGCCTTGTCGGTGGCCCGGTAGCTCACGGTGTGCGCCCCCGGCTGGCCCACCGCCACCGGCTTGGAGTACAGCGCGAACGGCTGTCCGTCCAGGGAGTACTCCACTGTGGCCACGCCCGACTCGGTGTCGGTCGCCGAGATGGTGAGCGTGGCGGAGCCGACGTAGTTCCACGCCCAGTCCATGTTGCCGCCGAGCTGGGCCGACACCTGCGGAGCCGTGGTGTCCTTCTGCTCCGGCGCGACGACCTTGAAGGTCACCGACCCGACCGGCGAGGTGTTGCCGGCCTTGTCGGTCGCCCGGTATTGCACCGTGTGCGACCCGGTCTTGTTCACCGAGACCGGAGCCGAGTACGTCGCGAACGCCGCGCCGTCGAGCGCGTATTCGACCTTGTCGACGCCCGACTCGGTGTCGGTCGCCGAAACGGTCACGGTGGCCGAACCGACGTAGTTGCCGTCGGCGTCCTTGGTGCCGGAAACGCCGGCCGACACCTGCGGGGCCGTGGTGTCCTTGGCCGGCGGGACCACGACCGTGAACGTCACCGACGCCACCGCCGAGGTGTTGCCCGCCTTGTCCGTGGCCCGGTAGCTCACCCGGTGCGCACCCGGCTGGTCGACCGTCAGCGCCTTCGAGTAGACCGCGAACGGCTGGGAGTCGAGGGAGTACTCGACCGTGTCGACACCCGACTCGCTGTCGCTCGCCGAGATCGTGACGGAGGCGGAGCCCACGTAGTTGCCGTTGGTGTCCTTGTCACCGGTCACCTGCGCCGACACCTGCGGCGCGGTCGTGTCCTTCGCCGGCGGCGCCACGACCTTGAAGGTCACCGACCCGGCCGGCGAGACGTTGCCGGCCTTGTCCGTGGCCCGATACTGCACGGTGTGCGACCCGGCGGTGTTCACCGACACCGGAGCCGAGTACGTCGCGAAGGCCCCGTTGTCCAGCGCGTACTCCACCCTGTCCACGCCGGACTCGGTGTCACTCGCCGAGACGGTCACCGTCGCGGAGCCCACGTAGTTGCCGTCGGCGTCCTTGTCACCGGACACCTGCGCCGACACCAGCGGAGGCGTGGTGTCCTTCTGCTCCGGCGCGACGACCTTGAACGACACCGACGCGACGTCGGAGGCGTTCCCGGCCTTGTCGGTGGCCCGGTAACTCACGGTGTGGGCGCCCGCCTGCTTCACCGCCACCGGCGCGGAGTACAGGCCGAACGGCTGCCCGTCGAGGGAGTACTCGACCTTGTCGACGCCCGACTCGCTGTCGGTCGCCGAGATCGTGACGGTGGCGGAGCCCACGTAGTTGCCGTCGGCGTCCTTGTCACCGGCCACCTGCGCCGACACCTGCGGAGCCGTCGTGTCCTTGGCCGGCGGCGCGACCACCTTGAACGACACCGACGCCACCGCCGAAGTGTTGCCCGCCTTGTCCGTGGCCCGGTATTGCACCGTGTGCGACCCGGCCGTGTTCACCGACACCGGAGCCGTGTAGGCCGTGAACGCCGCGCCGTCCAGCGCGTACTCGACCTTGTCGACGCCCGACTCGGTGTCGGTCGCCGAAACGGTCACGGTGGCCGAACCGACGTAGTTGCCGTCGGCGTCCTTGTCACCGGCCACCTGCGCCGACACCTGCGGAGCCGTGGTGTCCTTGGCCGGCGGGACCACCACGGTGAACGTCACCGACGCCACCGCCGAGGTGTTGCCCGCCTTGTCGGTCGCCCGGTAGCTCACCCGGTGCGCCCCCGGCTGGTCGACCGTCAGCGCCTTGGAATAAAGCGCGAACGGCTGCCCGTCGAGGGAGTACTCGACCGTGTCCACGCCCGACTCGCTGTCGCTCGCCGAGATGGCCACCGTGGCCGAACCCACGTAGTTGCCGTCGGCGTCCTTGTCACCGGACACCTGCGCCGACACCTGCGGCGCGGTCGTGTCCTTGGCCGGCGGCGCGACCACCTTGAACGACACCGACGCCACCGCCGAGGTGTTGCCCGCCTTGTCGGTCGCCCGGTACTGCACGGTGTGGGAGCCCACCTGGTTCACCGACACCGGAGCCGAGTAGGTGGTGAACGCCCCGTTGTCCAGCGCGTACTCCACCCTGTCCACACCCGACTCGGTGTCGGTCGCCGAGACGGTCACCGTCGCAGAACCGACGTAGTTGCCGTCGGCGTCCTTCTCGCCCGACACGTTGGCGGACACCTGCGGCGCCGTCGTGTCGGTGGGGCCGCCGGGGGTGACCACGAGCTCGCCCACCATCTGGTGGCCGGGGATCGCGCAGAAGAAGCGGTATTTGCCGGGGGTGAGGTTCACCTGCACCTCGTGCCGGCCGCCGTCCGCGTCGTACGGGCTCGCGATGATGTTGACGTTGACGTCGTGGTTGTAGCCGGGCGTCGACGTGTCGAAGGTCAGCGTGTGCGTCATCCCGAACGTGCTGCCGGTCGCCATGCTGTTTTCGAAGACGATCGTCGTGGGTCCCGCGACGGCCGTGGTCGGCGCGTCCTTGTACGCGGTCATGCTGTTGTCGGCGGTCCAGGTGAGCACCTGCGCCGCCGCCTGGCCGACCTGTTGCCGCGCCTCGGGCTCCGGCGTGGCGGCCTTGGCCGGCGACAGCCACAGTGCCGGAAGCGCCACGCACAACAGCACCATGGCCAAGACGGCGTGTAGCGCCCTCCGTGGCCTTCCTGTCAGTAACTGCATCTGAGGTCGCACCTCACAGAACGTGCATGTGGGCGGGCGAACGGCGTCGCCCGCCAGGGTCATGGGGGGGTAGCCGGGCGGGTCTCCCCGCCCGGCTACCGGGTCAGAGCTCCCGCACCCGGATGTTGCGGAACTCCGCCAGGTCGGTGTTGCTGTGGTTCTGCAGCCCGATGAACCCGCTGACGAACTGACGCAGGTCCGTGGCGGGGTCGCCGGCGCGGGACGACGACTTGCCCGGGGTGTTGTCGAACTCGTTGATCACGACGCCGTTGCGGATGATCGTGTAGTGCTGCCCGACCACCCGGACCTCGTAGTCGTTCCACTGGCCCTTCGGGGTCGCCCCCGCCTTGTCCAGGGTGTTCGGCTGGAAGTTGTAGATCGAGCCCGTCTTCTGCGGCTCGCCCGTGTCGCCGTCGTAGATCTGGATCTCGTGGCCGCAGTAGACCGCGACCCACGCCTGCGACGTACGGGCCGATCCGACCGTGCCGCAGCTCCCGGCCGGACGCTGGTCCAGCGGGGTCCGCGGGTCGGGGAACCGGACGAACACGCCGGTGTTGGCACGGGCCGTGCCCGGCGCGACGTCACGGAACTGCAGCCGCACCGAGAAGTCGGCGTACGCCTTGTCGGAGTACCACAGCATGCCCATCCCGCCGGAGGTGCGGAGGGTGCCGTCCTGCTGCAGGGTGAACTGGCCGGTCGGAGCCTGCGACCACCCCTGCAGGGACTGCGCGGTCCCGTCGAAGATGGTCTCGTAGCCGTTCGTCTTGCCGATCTCGGACTGCGCCGCCGCCTTGCTCAGCGTGGTGGCCTCGCGGTTGTCGATGACGCCGGCCTTGCGGAACTCGTTCACCTGGTCGTTGACGTGGCTGACGAACTCGCCGTGGTTCGACCACATGCGCTCGTCGTCGATCAGGTCGTTGATCGTGCAGCCGCCGGCGACGACGCGGTTGGCCACGCCGGTGTCGGTGTCCAGCAGCCGGACCGTCGGCCGGGCGTCGGGCGCCGGGCAGCCGATCTCGACGGTGATCTCGCCGGTCGCCACCTCGCCGTCGGCGTAGGTGACCTTCAGCTTCGCCTTGTAGGTGCCGAAGTCCTTGTAGGTGTGCGTCGGGTCGGCCTCGGTCGACGGCTTGCTGCCGTCACCGAAGTCCCACTCCCACTTCACGCCGCCGGCCCTGGTGTGGGAGAACACCACGGTCTTCGGCGTGCTCTGCCGCTCCGGCCGCACCGTGGCCAGGCTCGGGTTCGGCGTCGCCGGACCCCCCTGGTAGGTGATGCGGATCAGCTTCTGGTTGGGGTGCAGGCTGAAGAAGCCACCGGCGTAGTCCAGCATGTAGAGGGCGCCGTCCTTGCCGAACTTGGCGTCCATCCACGACTGCAGCTGGGTGGCGCCGCCGCCGGGCTGGATGATGGAGCGCAGGTCCTCGGCGAAGACCGGCGGCTTCGCGTCCTTGACGCCCTTCGGGTCGACGGTGACGGCGACCCGGTTGTTCGCGTTGGACTCGTCACCGATGAACCACTTGTTGTCCCAGTACGCCGGCCACGCGACGCCGCTGTCGGTGTCGACCTCGGAGCGGTGGTAGGTCGGCCCGGACATGACCGCCTGGCCGCCGCCCGAGAGGTAGGGCTCGGTGAAGGTCTCGTCGCCCAGCTTGTAGGTCGGCAGGCCGCTGCCGTCGGTCCGCTTCGGGTAGACCGGGCCACCGCCCTGCGGCGAGTACCAGATCATGTTGTCGCGAGCAGGCGGGATGTCGACCAGGCCGGTGTTGCGCGGCGAGGTGTTCTTCAGGTTGTCGCAGTTGTACCAGTCGGCCGGCTGGCTGGCGTCGACGTTGCTGCGGTCGCGGTAGGGCTGCTTGTTGCCCATGCAGTAGGGCCAGCCCTGGTTGCCCGCGGACGTGAGGATCGTCGCGGTCTCGTACTTCGCCGGACCCCAGATCTCGCTCGGGCCGCCCGCGTCCGGACCGACCCATCCGGCGGTCAGCCAGTCGTTCACGTTGTCCCACTGGAGCCGCGCGATGTTGCGAACGCCCATCACGTAGATCTCCGGGCGGGCCTTGCCGCCGCCCTCTTCCTTACCCGTGAACAGGTTGCCCTTCGGGATCGTGTAGGTCCCGTCGGCCTCCGGGTGGATACGGATGATCTTGCCGTTCAGGTCGTTGGTGTTGCCGGCGGTGCGACGGGCGTCCTGGAACGAGGTGCCCTTGTAGTCCTGGGTCCAGTTGTTCCCGGAGTAACCGCTCGATCCGCCGGAGGAGTTGCTGTCACCGGAACCGACGTAGAGGTTCCCCTCCTTGTCGAAGGCCATGCCGCCGCCCGCGTGGCAGCAGCTGTGGATCTGGGTGTCCCACTGCAGCAGGTCCTTGCGGGTCTTCTGGTCGATCGTCTGGGTCGCGGAGTCGTAGGTGAACCGCGAGATCGTCCGCTTGCCGATCCGCTTGTCCCTGTCGATCGACTCGTGCGGCATCCAGTAGACGTACAGCCAGCCGTTCTCCTGGAACTTGGGGTCGGGCACGATGCCGAGGAGACCCTCCTCGTTCTTCACCAGCTCGTCGCCGCTGCCGCGGTTGCCCATGACGGCGAGGGTGGTGAGGAGCTTGACCTGCTTGGTCTTCGGGTCCCACTGGTGGATCGTGCCACAGCCGAGGCCGACCTTCGGGTTGTTCCAGTCGGCGATCGGGCCGGTGGGGCAGGCCGCCTTGCCGACGTAGAAGATCTTGCCGTCGGGGGCGACGGTCAGGCCGTGCGGCTCGCCGATCTGGTCGAGCTGGCCCGACTGGTTCTGCGCGGTCAGCCGCTCGGTCTTGTAGTTCGACGCGATGGTCGCCTGACAGTCGCCGCGGACCAGGCCGGCCGCCCACTTGATCGCGCCGCCGAGGTGGCTCTTGAACTGCTCGTCCTTGGTGTAGCTCTCCTCGGTGCCGCCCATGCCGGTGTAGAACGACCGGCCGCCGTCGTAGTCACGGCACCACGAGATCGGGTGGAAGGCTCCGTTGCCGTTCAGGCCCGCCTTGTAGGTCCACTCCTCGACCTGCGCGACCGTCTGGACCTTGCCCTGGGGGCTCGGGCTCCAGTTCATCCACTTGTCGGACCGCGTCGCGTTGAACGGCAGGCCCTTGTTCGCCGGGTGCTGGCGGTCGGTGAAGTCCACCGTGGCCTTCTGCACCAGGGTGTCCGGCGGAGGCCCGGCGTCGGGACCGAACAGCCGCAGCTCGGCCAGCTGGATGAGGGGCTCACCGCTGTTCGCCGTGATGTTCAGCCGGTAGTACGCGTACGCCGTGGTGTTGGTGAACTTGTATTCCTTGGTCTGGAACCGCGAGGGGAAGGTCTCTCCGGTCCGCTTGTCCAGGTCCGTCCAGCTCTTGCCGTCCTGGGAGCCCTGCAGCGTCCAGTCCTTCGGGTCACGGCCGGGGAAGTCGTTCGCCGAGGTCAGCGCGTAGTGGGCGATCGCCTTCGGCTGCTCCAGCTTCAGCGAGACCCAGCCGGTCGGGTTGAACGTCAGCCACTTGCTGTTGTTGTTCCCGTCGACCAGCTTCTCTTTGCTCTCGTTCGGCGGGTTGTCCCCGTTCGCCGTGATCTCCACGACCTTCTCGGCCGGGGGCAGGCTGCCGGCGGGGCGGGTGCCGACCAGCTCGGTGAACCAGGACGAGTCGGGCTGCGCGCGTACGGCGTCGTGGACGCCGACGAACCCGCCGCCGTCCCGGATGTACGCCTGGAAGGCGGCCTCCTGGGCGGCGTTCAGCGTCACGCCCTTGGCCGACAGGAACACCACGCCGCGATAGCGCGCCAGGTTGCTGGAGGTGAAGACGGCCGGGTCCTCGGACACCTCGACGGAGAAGCCGTTGTCCTTGCCCAGATTCTTGATCGAGTCCGCGGCCTTCTCGACCGGGTCGCTCTGTTCCTTGGCGGGTCCGTGGAACACCAGCACACCGACCGAATTGCCGCCCTTATCAGGCTTATCGGGCTTGTCGGCGTCTGGTTCGGGAGGGTTGGGCTTGGCCTGCGCCTGCAGTTGCGCGGCGGGGAGGGCCGGTGCGGCCTGCGCCTGCACGGCGGGGACCGTCGCCAGTCCCAGCGTCAGAGCGGCGCTCGACGCCGTGATCAGGGCGCGGCGCCAGGCGGGTGGCCGGGGGTGTACGAGCAGGTCTCTGCGACCCATCGTTCGCTCCTTCAGGTCGGGGGGTTGGATCAGCACCGTGCGGAGGTCGTTCGGTCTGCCGTGGCGGCGACCGGGCACGCAGATGCCGGAAGGCAGGAGGGTTTGCCGGTCTCCTTCTCCTCTCGCTTGCCGGTGGGTCCCTGACCCGGCGTCGCGGTGACGCGGGGACGTGGCGACACGGTCAGGGCGGTTCGGGCCGTCGCAGGCGTGCGGCATCGCCGTTCGTCGAGCTGTCGGCGGGTGATCACGCGGAGCCCGTCGTCACGGGCGCCGGGGATCGATCGCGTGCAGCGGTCGCCGGCCGTCCGTCGGGACGGCGACCGAAATGAGGGTGTGTCTTCCCGGTCTCAGGCCGGGGCGCCGCCATGCCGGCGACGCCCGGCGGTGGCACCGCCGGGGCGTGGTCCGGCATGTCCGAGCCACAGGTCCGCCGGAGCGTGGGAGGGCGGGCCGTGCGGGGCGGATGTCGGCAGTGGGGGGTGTCGCCGAAGCACCGCTGAGCCTTTCGGAGAGTCGCGGATGGTTGCGTGAGCGGGCGGGTGGACGAGGGCCTGGTGATGCCCAGGAGACGGATCGGACTGTGCCAGTCCAGGGACGTCAAGTGGGCGGTTTGGGCTCAACGTAGCAGCCTCACCACACTTCATCCAGTCCTGTGACAAAGTTCTCTTGCTTACACTCTGACTTCTTGACTTTTTGGCAGAACTATCGCCTACTTCCATCGAAAGCTTGCATCAACGGCGTCGAAAGCCTCGCCGGGGCCGACGCCGGTCACAGAGTTGCCGTTCGCCTCACGGCAGTGAGGCGTCATGACCGGAATGGGGAACCATGACCGAGGTAGGCAGGGGTACGACGCGAGGCCTGTTCTCCCGGCGCGCCTTCACCACGGCCGCGACGGCCGCCGCGTTCGCACCGCTGGTCGGGGCGGGCGAGGCCAGCGCGGCGCCGTCCGACAAGGTCACCGGCAAGCCCGACAGAGGCGACGTCCGCCGCATGACCCTCTATGCGGAGAAGCTGCCGAACAATCTGCTGGGATACGGCCTGGAGCCCGGCAAGGCCACGATCCCCGGTCCGCTCATCGAGATGGTCGAGGGCGAGACCCTCGAGATCGAGCTGGTGAACAACACCGACGTCACCGCCAGCCTGCACGTACACGGCGTGGACTACGAGATCACCAGCGACGGCACGAGAATGAGCGACAGCGTGGTGGAGCCGGGAGGTCGGCGCACCTACGTCTGGCGTACCCACGCGCCGGGCCGCCGCCCGGGCGGCACCATCGAGCCCGGCAGCGCCGGCTACTGGCACTACCACGACCACGTCGTCGGGACCGACCACGGCACCGGCGGCATCAAGAGAGGGCTCTACGGCGCGCTGGTGGTCCGCCGGAAGGGCGACATCCTGCCGGACAAGCAGTTCGTCGTCTTCTTCAACGACATGACGATCAACAACGCCAAGGCCGGCGAGGCGCCGCACTTCATGGCGAAGATCGGCGAGCGCGTGGAGTTCATCGTGGTCACCCACGGGGACTTCTTCCACACGTGGCACCTGCACGGCCACAGGTGGGCCGACAACCGCACCGGCATGCTGGACAACCCGCAGGACCAGACCCGGATCATCGACACCAAGATCACCGGACCGGCCGAGTCGTTCGGCTTCCAGGTGATCGCCGGGGAGCGCGTCGGGCCCGGCGCCTGGATGTACCACTGCCACGTCCAGAGCCACTCGGACATGGGGATGGCCGGAGTGTTCATGGTGGCCGACGAGAACGGGAACGTCCCCGGCCACGACATGGGCGGCATGAGCATGGGCACCGGCTCGGACATGAGCACCATGCCGCACTGATCCCCGCACTGATCCCGCCCGGGGTACGGACCGGCGAAGGTCAGTAGGGTGCGCCCATGACCAGCGACATACGCGGGCGTGAACGGGCGGTCGTCACCGCCGCGCCCGAATCGCAGGCGGCTCTCGACTACTACCTGATCATGCCGACGGCGGGCGCGGGCGAAGCCCCGGCCGAGGGAATCGTCGTCGAGGAGTTCGCGCTCACCGGCGACTTCAGGACCGTCGGCCTGGACACCGCCGGGTGGACCGCGGCCGACGGCGTCTGGTGGAGCTCCGCGGCTTTCGGGCGTGCGATGCGTGAGGATCCCGCCCTGCGCGCCCGGGCCCGCGCGGTGAGCCGCCTCGATGCCGAGGCCGCGTACCGCGATCTCGGCGGGGGCGAACTGCCCGGCGAGACGCGGCTGCGGGCTCTGTTCCGCGACCACCAGCCTCTGCCGGACGCGCCTCCCCTGCGTCTCGGCCCGCCCCGGGTCCCCGACGGGTTCCACGACACGCGGGTCTACCGCCTCCTGTTCGCCGGTGAGCCGCGCCTTCCCCGCCTCGCGGACGTGGTGACGCTCGCCGGGGAGGCCGATGACCCGCGGACCCGGGTCATCGGCTCGGGCGAACTACGCACGGACCCGGACGTCTTCACCTGGCAGGTACGCCGGATCGGGCCCGGTGTCGCCTGCTGCCTCGACCTCACGGCCCATCTGGGGACCGCGTCGGGCCAGGCCCTCGGGCCGCTGCTGCGGCGGTTGACGACGGCGATGCGCCACGCGGGGCCGGTCCCCGTGACCGTCGAGCGGTTCTCCTGAGCCGATGACGGCCCTTCGCGTACGCGCGATTCAGCGGCGCGCGGCCTCTGCGCCGACGTCGGTGGAGTCGGTGGAGAAGGCGAGTTCCCGTCGCGCCTCCAGTTCCGCGAGCCGTTCGGTGAGTGCCCGGTGGATGTGGGTGTAGGAGTCGCTGCCCAGGGCGACCCGTACGGGCGCGGGGTCCAGGTCCGCACAGCCGGCAATCGCCGCGGCCGTCTTCGCGAGGTCGCCGAGGGACGGCAGCGCCGGGTTGCGGATGCCTCGGGTAAGCGCGGCCGGGCTGTCGTCGTAGGCGCTCATCGGCGTGGCGAGCCTTGAGCTCCCGTCGCGGAACCGCGTGCGGACGCTGCCCGGCTCGACGATGGTCACGCCGATGCCGAACGGGGCGACGTCCTTGGCCGTCGACTCCATGAACCCCTCGATGCCCCACTTGCTCGCGTGATACAGGGACGCGCCCGCGTTAGTGGCCTGACCGCCGTACGTGGAGAGCTGGATGAGGCGGCCGCCGCCCTGGCGGCGCAGGTGCGGCAGCGCGGCGCGGACCACCCGGATCGAGCCGAGCAGGTTCGTGTCGATCTGGTGGACGATCTGCTCGTCGGTGAGCTCCTCGGCCGCGCCGAACAGACCGTACCCGGCGTTGTTGACGACCACGTCGATCCTGCCGAGGTCGGCGAACGCCCGGTCCACGACCTCCCGGATCGCGGGGCCGTCGGTCAGGTCGAGGTGGGCGAGCCACAGCCGGTCGCCGTACTCCGCCTTCAGGTCGTCCATCGCCTCCATCCGCCGGACCGTCCCGGCGACGCGGTCGCCGCGCCGGAGGAGCCGTTCCGTCATCTCCCGGCCGAAGCCGCTGCTCACTCCGGTGATCAGCCATGTGCGTGCGTCCATCGTCGAATCCCTTCTGGGGCTAGCTAACTCGTTAGTTAGCATACGCTCCTGATCTAACCGGTTAGTTAACGCTAGGATGGCGCCGTGGCAACGGGTAACGCTGAGGCGACCAAGGCACGCATCCTCGAAGCGGCGCGGGATGAGTTCGCCGCTCACGGCATCGCCGGGGCGCGCGTCGACCGCATCGCCAAGGCGGCCGGCTGCAACAAGAACCTGCTCTACATCTACTTCCAGAGCAAGGAGACCCTGTTCGCCACCGTCCTGGAGCAGAACCTGCGACGGGTCTACGACGAGTTGCCGTTCACGCCGGACGACCTGCCCGGGTATGCGGCGCGGGTCTTCGACTTCGCGATGGCCCATCCCGGCCTGATGCGGCTCATGGCATGGGCGGGCCTGGAGCAGGAGACCGGCGAGGTCGCCCTGCGCAACGCGGCGCAGAGCGCGAAGGTGTCGGCCATGGAGGCGGCGCGGGAAGCGGACGGGGCGCGCTTCGCGCCGGAATTCCTGCTGACGGCCATCCTGGCGCTCGCCACCGCCTGGTCGGCGGCGAGCCCCTTCGGCCCGAGGCTCAGCCCCGGACTGGCCGCCGACCCCGCCACGCTGCGGACCCAGATTGCCGACGCCGTGGCGGCGATCGCCGCCGCCAGGACCGGCCCCTGATCGGACGGCGCCGCCCCAGGGAGGCGGAACCACCGGCATCGCAGAGCCGTACGACTCCGTTCCAGGATCGGTCAGCGACTCTTTGTAACGCCGCGGCACGTCGCCACGACATCCGGATGAGCGTCGACATCGCGTACCTCCTCCCGACAAGCGGCCACGGGGACGGACACATGGAACTGCGCCATTTCCGGTACTTCGTGGCGGTCGCCGAGTGCGGCGGCTTCACCCGGGCCGCCGCCCGCCTGCACGTGTCGCAGCCGACGCTCAGCCAGCAGATCCGGGACCTGGAACGCCAGGTGGGCACCCCACTGCTGGTCCGCGACCCGTCCGGGGCCCGGCTCACCCCCGCCGGGGCCGCCTTCTACGAGCGGATCCGCGGCGTGCTGCACGCCGTGGACGAGGCGGCCTCGACCGCCAGATACGTGGCCGGCCTGCGGGAGGGCACGCTGCGGGTGGGCGTGGCGCTGCCGATGCCGCGTGGGATCCACCTCACCGTGCTCACCGCGTTCGCCGACGCCTACCCGGAGGTGAAGGTGAGCCCCCGGCAACTCAGCCTGGTCGACTTCGACCGGCCGCTGATCGACAGCGAGATCGACGTGGCGCTGATGTTCATGCCGGTGGACCAGGAACACCTCGTCTGGGAGCCGGTGCTCACCGAACCGCGCGGGCTCGCCGTGTCCGCCGGGCACGACCTGTGGGACATGGACGCCGTCCACTTCACGGACGTGCTCGGCCAGGCCTTCGCCCTGGTGCACGCCGAGGTCCCGACCCGCATGGTGCGCTGGTGGACCATGGACGAGCAGCGCAACGACGAGCCGCCCCGACACCGCGGCGCGCCCGGCGCCACCCCCGAGGAACTGCTGCTCAGCGTGCGCCTGAACCGGGTGGTGTGCCCGGGCCCGTACAACTTCAGGGACACCGCGCTGCCGACGGGCCTGCGGATGATCGAGCTCACCGGCCTGCCGCCGGCGACGGTCGTCGCGGCCCGCCGGCGCGAGGACCGGGGCGGACTCGCCGAGGCGTTCTGCTCGCTCGCGGCCCGCACCGTCCGCGGGCTGGCCCGTTCCGCCCCGGGTAGGGTGCCCGCCTCCTCCGAGCTGGGCGGCGAGCTGCGGGCATAGCCCTCGCCTATACCCCATAGGCAGCCCGTCTTCGACTTCGCCATCACCCCCGGCCGATCCTTGCTCATGAGCCGGGGCTCGAAAGGCCCGTCGATCACACTCGTCTGGGGGGAGTGCAATGGATGCGCTCGCGCTGGCCGCGGCCTCCGCGTTGGTAAGCGTGCTGGCGACCGAGGGGTGGCAGGACGGCCGCAGGGCCGTCGTCGCGCTGTGGCGGCGCGCCCGCCCGGAGCAGGCGCCGGCGGTCGAGGCCGACCTCGATGAGGCCCGTACGGAACTGCTGGCCGCCCGGGAGGCGGGAGACGAGCAGGCCGAAGAGGCCCTGGTGGTGGAGTGGCGGCAACGCCTGCGCCGGCTGGCGGCCGCCGACCCCGAGGCCGCCCGGGAGCTGCGCCGGATCGTGGACGAGGAGCTCACCCCGCTGCTGCCCCCGGCCGGACGGGGGATCACCGTCGACCAGAACGCCACGGTCTCCGGCATCGGCTCGGTGAACCAGGCGGGCCGCGACATCCGGATCAGCCGGGGGTGAGCCAGGAGACGGACACCGGCCCTGACGAGGTGCGGCAGGAGGCGCGCGTTTTCGGCCTGGGCTGGATCCTCCAGGCCGGCCGCGACCTGATCATCCATCTGGCCGTCGACTTCACGCCCCTGGTCCTCGCCGTCGCCGCGGCCGCCCTCATCGCCGGCGGCGGCTGGGCCACGGTGCACTGGCTGATCCCGGCCCTGTCCCCCGCGTACAAGACCCAGTTCCTCATCGACGCCAGCGCGGACGCCACCGACATCGCCGGGGCGCTGCGGACCGCCGTGGCCAACTCCGGAGACGACGACGCGCTGGGCCTGCGCAGCTTCGGCGGCGAGTGCGGCCGGGACGGCAACACCACGCGGCTGGTGGACTTCGGCACCGGCAACCGGAGCCGGATCGCCGACGCGGCGGGCCGGGCGCCTGCGGGCGGCAGGCCGACGCTGGTGAAGGGCATCGTCGAGGCGGCCGGCGACTTCTCCGGGTTCTGGCCGCTGCGCGCCACCCAGGTCAACCGGGTCGTCGTCGTCACCCGGCACGGCGTGGACGCCTGCGACGCCGAGTACGCCGAGGACGAGATCCGGCAGCGGATCGCCTCGGCCGGGCTGAAAATCCAGTTCCGGCTGGTCGGCTACCGGGTGCCGGAGGACCAGCGGGACCGGCTCAGCCGGATCGCCTCGGCCGCCGGCGCGCCGGAGCCGGTCTTCACCGAGACCCCGCAGCAGCTGCGGACGGCCCTCGACTGGCTCACCAACACCGAACCGGTGCGGACGAACGCCTACGAGGTGATCCGCATCCTCGACCCCACCGCGAAGCGGGTCGACGCGGCGGTGAAGGCGATCGGCGCCGGCCGGCTCGACGTGGCCGAGCGCGAGCTCGACCGGGCCGGGACGGGCGACGCCGACGCGCAGCTCACGGTGCTCGCCGACCGGGCGAGGACCCCTGCCACCCGGGACATCCACCGCAGGGCCGTCGGCCTGCGTGACCTGCAGAAGGAGCTGGTCCCCGCCGCCAGGGACCTGCTCGACGCCGCCCGGTCGAGGGCCGTCGCGCCCACGGACTACACCGCGATCGCCGACCGCTACAACCACGAGGTGGACGCCATGAACAGGGCACTCGCCGCGCTCCGGCTCACTCTGCCGAAGGCCCCGCGGTGACGGGGCCGCGCAGGAGGGGCCGTCGCGTGGTGGCGGTGCTGCTCACCGTCGCCGTTGTGGTCGCCGGCGCCGGCGCCTACGTCTGGTTCGTGCTGGTTCCCGACTACCGCACCACGTTCCTGGTGGACGCCTCGGCCGGTCCGGCCGGCCGGTTCGGCGCGATCGCCGCCGCCGTGGGCTCGGCGGCCCGCAACTCCGGAGACGGCGACGCGCTCTCGGTGCGCCGGTTCGGCGGCACGTGCGGCACCACCGGCACCACGGCTGAGGTCGTGCCCGCCGGCCGGGGCCAGGGCGACCGGATCGCCACCGCGGCGCGCACCCTCACCCCGTCCGGCGCGGCGACCCTGGGGGACGGCGTCCTCGCGGCGATCGACGACTTCTCCGGCCTGTATCCGTTCCGCGGCAAGAAGGTCAACCGGATCGTCGTGGTGACCGGCCACGGCGAGGACGCATGTGTCAAGGACCAGGGCGCACTGCGGAAAACCATTCAGGACAGGATCGCCGCCGCCGGGCTGACCCTGGAGTTCCGGTTCGTCGGCTACCAGGTGCCCAAGAAACGGCAGGGCGGCCTGAGGCAGCTGGCCGCCGCCATCGGAGCACCCGAACCCCGGTTCGCCACGTCGGCCGACGATCTCACCACGCTGCTGCACAAGGTGACCGTTCCCGGTCCGGACGGTGCCAGCCACGTGACGGTCCCGGATGACACCCCGGCCTCCGAGCCGAGCAAGGACGGGAAGCAGTATGACTTCTCCGTCCTGATGCTCACCGGGTGGGGTGTGAAGGTGTCGGGCGCTCCGGTGAGCTGCGCCGCGGAGACCAACGAGACCTCCACGGACGGACGGCAGTGCCGGTTCACGTTGGCCGAGGGGCAGCGGATCCGGCTCACCGCCACGATCCACGGCCCGGACCCCAATCCGATGCGGGCCCAGAACAATCCCCACTACCGGCCGATGAACACCCCCTACTGGTACGGCTGTGACGAGGGACCGAGATCGCGGACCTGCACCGTGACCATGGACGGCGAGCGCGTTTCCAAGCCGGTCGACACCTCCGCGAAGACCCCCGCCACGTCCCGGGTGGCCTGCGTGGCCACGGAGGATCCGGCGGGGGGCGGGGTCGGCATGGTCACCTGCGCGATGCTCACCGGCGCGTCGCCGCCGCCGATGCCGCGGATCACCTATGCCGACGGCTCGGTGGACGCTCCGCCCGGCTGAGGCCCTCTGAGCCGGGCCGCCGAAGCCCGGCTTCGCCTCCCCCGGACCAGCGCGGGCTCGGCACTGCCCTTGAGCCTGTCGGCGGCCTTCGCGATGCCGGGCAGGGCATTGGCGAGGACGACCGGTCAGGCCAGTGGGAGCCGGACGACGAAGGCCGCACCGCCGGCCGATGACCGTTCCACGTGCACCTCGCCCTCGTGGCCGTACGCGATGTTGCGCACGATGGCCAGGCCGAGGCCGGTCCCGCCGCGGTCGCGGGAGCGGGCGGCGTCGAGGCGTGTGAAGCGATCGAAGATGCGTTCCCGATCCTCCTTCCCGATTCCGTCGCCGTCGTCGGCCACGACGAGCTCCGCCGCACGAGCCGTACGCCGGACCTGGACGATGACAACCGTCTTGGCGTGCCGCTGCGCGTTGTCGAGCAGTTCGGACAGCATTCGCCGGAGCCGCGCCTCCAGACCGCGCACCAGAACCCCGGGAACGGCCTGCACCTTCACGTCGAGCCTGTCGGTGCGCCGGGCCAGCTCGCTCTGCACGAGATCGCCGAGGTCCACCAGGGCCGGCTCGGCCGGCTGCGCGGCGGCCTGAAGCTGGGCCAGCAGGTGGAGGTCGTCGACCAGCGCGTGCAGCCGTTCCACGTCGTTGAGCGCCCGTTCGAGGAGGTCGTCTATGTCGATCTCGCCGGGATGCAGCCGGGCCTCCTCCAGCTGTGCCCGCAGCCCCGCGATCGGGGTGCGCAGTTCGTGCGACACGTCGGCCTCGAATCGCCGCTGCCAGTCGATGGCCCGATACAGCTTGCCGCACATGCTGTCGATGCCGTGCTTGATGCTGCGCTCCAGCTCGTCGAGTTCGCCGAGACATTCACGGAGGTGGCGGAGCGATGTCACGTCTCCGAGATGCCCCGACCCGTCCGGGATGATTCCCATGGAGACCTAAAATGAGCACATACGCCTTGTTTTCCGCTCGAAATACACGTGTTTTCCTTCGCGCTCAAACGTGCGCAACCAGCCGGCGACTCCGCGCACCCGGCTCACGATGCCGTCCGCAAGGTCGGTGGGCCCGCGGTCGGCAGAAGAATGGCCGGATGCGGTTCCGACATGTCCGGCGACGGAAGACATCAGTAGCGGAAGTGGTTCCTGTGAGCTCTCGAAAAGCGCCGATCGTTAAACCCGTAGAACTGGTAGCCCGGCGCGTGTCCTCGGAATATGGACCTCGCCGGCATTCGGCCTCGCTCGTGTGGAGCTGTCCATGGCATCGCGGCGCGGGAGCCTCACCGCCGGAGAACGCCGCGTGCCGGACGAGACCGTGAGTCGCCGCCTTGCGGGCCCGCCATCGCGCTCGGGGTGATCGCGGATGACCCTTGGCGGAGCGCTTCAGCCCCGAACACGATGATGGCCTGCGCACGGTGACCTGCATCGATCCCTCGCATGTCCGCCCCGACGACCGGCCGGGCGCTCTGGGGCGGGCAGGTGACCGTCCTGGAGCCCGGGAGCGGGCGGCCGCTTGAGCCGCACCACCCGGTGAGGCCCTCTTGAGGCCCGGCCGTCTCGTTCCTGCTCATATGCTCGCCGCCTGCGCTGATCTGCTCGGAACCACAATCGACCGGCGACAACGCCTCCGTTTGTTCCGTCGCTCCGGCGTCCCGCGAAGCCATGTGCCTCCCGGGCCACTGCCGAAACAGGATTGACCGGCCGGGACCGGTGACGAAGGATTATTGCCATGACGCTTCCCCGGCGCCCAATTCGGCGCTCTCCGTATGCGCTGGTGAAGCTGGTCGTGGTGACCCTCTTATTGGGCGCCGCGATCGGAGCGGGCGTTTTCTTGGCGCTGGCGCTGATGTGGCGTGCGCTGTGGGGCGAGGCGCCCGTATTTTTGCCGGGCTAGCCGTACACGGTCAGATCGGCTGACAGGAACGACGCGTTCGAACTCCCTGACACGAGCAGCCTTAGAGGTGCGCCAGCAGCCCGTCCAGCGGCCGGGGCACGCGATCGAGCTCCAGTGCCGCCACGAGCGGGCGTGCGTAGCGGATCTTGCGGCCGCTGCCTGCTCCCATGAACCGGCGCAACTGGTCGTGGGTGCTGCGCCCGCGCCATGTGGGTTGCTTCTGGAGGGTGCGAAACGAGCCGAGCTCGCCCTCGGCGTCTACGACGCGTTCAACCGTGGCGGTGCCGAGGGCGCGGATCAGCTCGTCTTCCAGATCGGCCACGCACACGAAGAAGCCGAGCGCCTCCAGATCGCGTCTGGTGAGATCGGATCCAAGGCCGGCCCGCTCGAGCCCCCTCCGGAAGGCGCCTTCTTCGCCCGCGTCACACAGACCGGCCAGCCGGAGATCGCGACCGTGAGGGCCGAACTCGCCGCTGTACGCCCCGATGTTCGTGGCACCGCCCATCGCCACAACGGAGATGCCTTCGGCCGCCAGGTTTCGGCCGCGGCGCTCGGCCAACGCCTTGATGGCCGACGCATCGCTGATCCCCTCGACCAGGACCACGGTGTGGGTATGGTTCACGGGCTCAGCCTCGCACCGAATCCGGCGAGGTTCGTACCCGTTTTTCGCATAGGCGGCAGTCACGATTGACGGGAGCAAGGGTCTGGACCCGAGCGCCGCGTCGTCGCTATCGCGGGGTCAGCACACAGAACTCGTGGCCGTCGGGATCGGCCATGACCACCCAGCCGACCTCGCCCTGACCGATGTCGATGCGGGTCGCTCCGAGGGAGACGAGACGGTCGACCTCCGCTTGCTGATCACCGTCGGCGGGTGGAGCGAGGTCGAAATGCAACCGCTCCTTCCCGGTCTTCGGCATCAGTGGTGGGCCGCCCCAAGTGATTTTCGGACCGCCGTGCGGCGAGCGAATCGCGGTCTCCTGGTCCTGATCCCAGACCAACGGCCAGCCCAGCGCTTTGCTCCAGAAGTACCCGACTTCCTGCGAACCGTCGCACGCCAGCGCTCCGATGAATCCGCAGTCGGCGAGGAATTGGTTGTCCGGCCCGATGACGCAGAACTCGTTGCCCTCGGGGTCGGCGAGCACGACGTGATCCTCCTCCGGGCGTTGACCGACGTCGATGTGCCGGGCACCGAGCCCGAGCGCCCTCGCCACCGTCTGCTGCTGGTCCTCAAGGGACGTGCTGGTCAGATCGAAGTGCATCTGGTTCTGGCCGGTCTTCTGCTCCTTACTTGGAAGAAACCGGATCCGGAACCCGGTGTCATCGCTTGGCAGGAGCGTGAGGCCGTCCTGGGGATCGTCGGTCATCTCCCAGCCGAGGACGGCCGCCCAGAAGCGCGCGAGACGGAGCGGGTCGTGCGCGTCGAAGCAGAGCGCGACGAGGTGACATGTCATTCCGCTCCGCACCTCCATTCGGGGATACAAAACCGCAGACAGGGCACGTCCTCCGCGCCCATGGGGGAATCAACGCTAGGCGCTCGGATGCCCGCCACGCGAACCAATTTCGGCAGGCTTGCCGGCAAGCGTGGAAGGGAGCTCGCGGCATCGACATGACGAGCCGATGGGCCGGCTGGGCTACGACGGCCGGCCTCCGAGCGGGCTCGTACGGGTGCGGAAGCCCGAGCACAAAGCTCAGAGGGGCGGAAGGTGAACGAGCCGGCCTGTAGGCCGGGTTCTGTGATCAGCCCTGAGGGCTGACCGGCGGCCATCCATCTAGGACCGCCGTTGCCGGCGGCCTCAAGCGGTCTACCCGCGCGGCTCGGGCGGGCAGCCCTCGAACGTCGCGCGCGGGACGTTCCGGAGAACGTCCCTTCTTGACCTTGCTCCGGGTGGGGTTTACCGAGCCGCCCACGTCACCGTGGGCGCTGGTGGTCTCTTACACCACCGTTTCACCCTTACCCCCGCGAAGGGGGCGGTCTGTTTTCTGTGGCACTGTCCCGCGGGTCACCCCGGGTCGGCGTTACCGACCACCCTGCCCTGTGGAGCCCGGACCTTCCTCGGCAGGGCCGTGAGGCCCTGACGCGGCCGCCCGGCCGGCTCGTCCACCGTGAATGTAAGCCTAGCGGCTTCCGCGTCATTCCCCGGACCGGCCGGGGATCATGTGAAGACTCTCTGAGTTCTCCCGCCCGCGGGACCGCGAGAAGAGACCGGCGCAGGTCGGAAGCGACCCGCTCACAGGAACCGCACAGATCCTCTCAGGGGTCACGCAGACCGGTGGGCGAGCCTGCTCACGCAGCCGCGGCGGTGCCGGAGGCGCCGGGCTGGGGCTGGCCATCGTCCGGTCGATCGTCACCGCGCACGGAGGCAGGGTGGAGCTGCGGACACGGCCCGGCGCCGGGGCCGCCTTCCGCGTCGTCCTGCCCCGCGAGGGACTCCCGTCGCACGGCCGGACCGGGCCGGACACTCCCTAGCTCCGCGTGACGTCCTTGACGAACACGATCCCGTCGTACGCGGCGAGGTGGGCCGGGTCCAGCGCGGCGTAGCCGAACCAGGGGGACTCGCGGGGGGCGGGCCGCGCGTCGCCCAGGGCGGCGGCCAGGTGGCGGGCGTCGACGACGTGGCGGTCCTCGGGGAGCGTGTACAGGAGCCCTTCGAGCGTGTCCGGGGGCGGTGCGTCCACTCCCTGGTGCCGGATCGTGCCGACAGCCGTGGCCAGGAAGGCGTATCCCTCACCCAGGTGGGCGCTCGCGATCGCCCCAGAGCTCCACCACTCGAACGGCATGCCGCCCAGCCGCATCGTGCTCTTGTCCCGCTGGAAATGCGCGTTGTGGGCATGGACCAGCGCCGGGCCCCGCTCGGCGACGGCGAGGAGGTTGGCGGCGATCATCGAACTCCGCAGGCCCAGCAGCCGCGGCATGCGGCCCGGTGACGTGTCGGCCATCCAGTGGTGGTAGCGCAGCAGGCCGGTGGCGGCGCGTCCGTACAGGCGCGCCCGGTCCCACTCGTCCGGTGTGGACGTCGCGAGCAGGCGCGGCGTCTCCGCGTCGAGCAGCGCCACGAGATCGTCGGCGAGCAGCCGCAGTTCTCCGGCCTCGGCCGACCTCCCCACAGATCGGGACGGGTCCATCATCGTGGCGGGATCGGCCCAGCGGTCGTCGGCGCCGAGCAGGTGGTCGAGCGTCTCCGCATCGCAGGGGAGCAGGTTCGCGTCCACCCGGGCCGCGAGGTAGCCGTGGAGAGCGGTGAGGGCCTGCCGGGGGCTCGCGGCGTGGCTGATCTCCAGCGGGCCGTCGACGCCGGCGAAGCGGAGCCGCTCGGCCGCGGGCCGGCCCTCGTTGTACGCGCGCATCCAGCGCACGAGCTCGTGGTTGGCCGAAAACGCACCCCACCCGTGGCTGATGCCGCGCTCCATGACCTCGTCGAGGGTGCCCGTGCCGGAGGTGACGTAGTCGTCCACGACCAGGCCCATCAGGCAGTCGCTCTCGAGCGCGATCGTCCGGTAGCCCTCCTGCTCGACGAGCTGCCGGAACAGCTCGTTGCGCAGGTCCAGCAGTTCGTTGTCGCCGTGGGTGGGCTCGCCCAGGGCGAGCACCCGCGGCCGGGCCGGGAGCAGCCTCATGACGGAGGCGGCGTCGACGGGATAAGCGGTCTTCACGATGCCGGAATCCATACCTTCAACGGTATCGTTGAACTTTTACGTGGAGACTTGCCCGCCGAATCGCCAGAACCATGGGGAGAACCCTCAACTGACGACTTCAAGCGCCCTGGCGTGCGGGCACGGCTTGTCCGGACCGGAAAACGCCGACGCCGCGGGGGCACGGCTGAGCGTGCGGCCCCGCGGCGTGTCGCCTCTGTGGGAGCGGCGTCAGGAAAGAGCGGCGTCAGGAAAGGTGGGCGGTGTCGTTGAGCGCCCGTACGACGGCGGGCCCGTCGGCGTAGTAGTCGATCGCCGACAGGCAGGCCAGGTCGAGGTGCATCCGATAGAGGGCCTCCGGCGGAGCGCCCAGCGCGAAGCGGACGAGCATCTTGATCGGGGTCACGTGGGAGACCACGACGACGCTGCGGCCTTCGTGGGCCTTCACGATGCGGTCCCTCGCCTGCTCGACCCTCCGGGCGGTCGACGCGAAGCTCTCCCCGCCGGGCGGCGCGACGTCGGGGTCGGCCAGCCAGGCCGCCAGTTCGCGGGGCCAGCGCTGCTGGATCTCCGCGAACGTGTGTCCCTCCCACTCGCCGAAGTCGGTCTCGCGGAGGTCGTCGTCGACCAGCACCGCCAGGCCCGTCCGGGCGGCCACCGTCTCCGCCGTCTGCCGGGCGCGCGTGAGCGGGGAGGCGACGATCACCTCGACCTCGTACGGCTGCCGCGACAGGCGCAGGGCGGCGGCCTCGGCCTGCGCGAGCCCGGTGTGCGTGAGCGACGGGTCGCCCAGCCCGGAGAACCGCTTCTCCACCGACAGCGGCGTCTGCCCGTGCCTGAGCAGGAGCAGGGACGTGGCGACGCGCGTGGCCCGGGGCATCCACCCGTGCCCGCGCCTGTCGTGGGACGTGGCGGTTCCCGCCGCCGCGCCCGCACGCCCATCGGCGGTCTCCTCGTCGATCGCACCGGTCGCAGCGGTGTCCACACGGGCCGCGGCCGGAGCCTGGGCGACGGGAGCAGGCGCGACGGAAGCGTCGTCGAACAGCGAGGGCGCGTCGGTGTTGGGCGGCTCCGCGCCCGGCTCGACGACGGGGACGGACTCCGGCGCGGAGGTGATCGCGCTCGCCTGCCAGGTCTCCCCCCGGGCCGCCGCGTCCATCGCCTCGTTGGCGAGCCGGTCGGCGTGGCTGTTGCGCTCGCGCGGAATCCACGTCCAGGTGATTCGGAACCGGCGGGCCAGGCCCGCCGCCTCCAGGGCGAGCGGCCGCAGGCCCTCGTGCTTGACCTTCCACCGGCCGGCCATCTGCTCGATGACCAGCTTGGAGTCCATCCGCACCTCGACCTGCCCGCCCTCCGCGCCGAGCGCGAGCAGCGCACGGAGCCCGGCGATCAGGCCGCGGTATTCGGCCACGTTGTTGGTCGCGGTGCCGATCGATTCGGCGGCCTCGGCGAGCACCCGTCCGGCGTCGTCCTTGACCACCGCGCCGTACCCGGCGGGGCCCGGGTTGCCCCGCGACCCGCCGTCGGCCTCGACGATGAACCCCACGGCGTCCGTCACAGACCCGACTCGGCCGTACGGACCAGGATGCGGCGGCACTCCTCGCAGCGGACCACCTCGTCGTGGGCGGCGGCCCGGATCCGGTTGAGGTCGGCGATCGACAGGCTCGTGCGGCAGCCGAGGCACCGGCCGCCGTGCAGCATGGCGGCGCCGACCCCGCTCTGCTCGCGCATCTTCTCGTACAGCGCGAGCAGGTCGGCGGGAACGTCGGCGGTGATCGCGGACCGGCCGGAGGTCAGCTCGCCGGCCTCCTTGTCGATCTCCGCGAACGCCGCGTCCCTGCGGTCCTCGGCGGCGCGCAGCGTGCCGGTCACCTCTTCGCGCTCCGACTTGAGCGTGGTGACCCGCGCGTCGGCCGCCTCCCGGCGCTCCATGATCTCCAGCACGACCTCTTCCAGGTCCGACTGCCTGCGCCGCAGGGAGACGATCTCGGACTGGAGGCTCGCCAGGTCCTTGGGCGAGGAGACCTGCCCGGAGTCGAGGCGCTTCTGGTCGCGCTCGACCCGGACGCGTACGGCGTCCACGTCCGACTCGGCCTTGGCCTGGTCGCGGGCGAGGTCGCCGGCCTCGGTCTCGGCGGCGATGATCTGCGTGGAGACCTGGGCCAGCCTCTTGGACAGCTCGTCGATCTCGGCGAGCTCCGGCAGGCTGCGGCGGCGGTGCCGCAACCGGTCGAGACCGGTGTCGAGCTCAGCGAGATCGAGCAGACGCTTCTGTGCTTCCGGTGCGGCCTTCATCCCAAATCCCTCAAGATGCTCGGGGGTCCAAGTCGGTGGTCGTCGCCGTCCAGGCGTCCGTGACGGCGTCCGAGACGCGCGTCTCAACAGTAATGCCCCTGGCCGCCAACGCTGACGTCAGACGCCGGGCTGCGTCCGCCAGCCACGGCCACTCGGTGGCCCAGTGGGAGGCGTCGACCAGCGCCGGCCCGTCCGCCTCCATGTGCTCACTCGCCGGATGGTGCCGCAGATCGGCCGTCAGGAACACGTCCACGCCCGCGGCCCTGGCCGTGCCCAGCAGGGAGTCGCCCGCGCCGCCGCAGACGGCGACGGTCCGCACCGGCCGGCCGGGGTCGCCCGCGACCCGCAACGGCCCCGCCGTAGGGGGCAGGCCCGAGGCGGCCAGCGCCGCGAACTCCCGCAGCGGCATCGGCGCGGGCAGGTCCCCGATCCGGCCGAGCCCGCGACGCGGGTCGTCGGCGGAGGGCTGGAGGGGCCGCAGGTCCCCCGTCAGGCCGACGGCCCGCGCGAGCGCGTCGGAGACCCCGGGGTCGGCGACGTCGGCGTTGGTGTGCGCGGCGTAGAGCGCGGCGCCGCCGCGGATGAGCCGGTGGACGACCCGGCCTTTGAAGGTGGTGGCGGCCACGCTCGTGGTGCCGCGCAGGTAGAGCGGGTGGTGGGTGACGACGAGGTCGGCCCCCCAGCCGAGGGCCTCGTCCACGACCACGGCGACCGGGTCGACCGCGAACAGGACCTTCCGTACGGCCTGCTCCGGGTCGCCGCAGACGAGACCCACCGCGTCCCAGGACTCGGCCCACGAGGGGTCGTACAGCGCCTCCAGGCACTCGACCACCCCGGCGAGGGTGCAGGAGATCGATTCCACCCGCGCACACTACAGCCTGCTGGCGCAACGACCCGGGAAGAGTAACGTCCCCATTGACGCCCCGCCGCCAGGAAGGATCCCCAGCGTGCCCGTCGACAGCGTGCCCGTCGATCAGCAGAGCCTGCACGTCAGGTCCGTGGTCGCCGACACCCACAACGACCTGCTCATGGCCGTCTCCGCCCGGCCGCCCGCGATATGGGCCTCGTTCTTCCGCGAGCGGTGGCTCCCCCAGCTCGTCGAGGGCGGGGTCGACGTGCAGGTGCTGCCCGTGTTCGTGGAGAGTCGGTTCCGCCCGGAGGGCGCGCTGCGCCAGACCCTGCGGATGATCGAGTGCGCCCACGTGCTGGCCGAGGGCAACCCCGGCGCGGTGGCGCTGTGCCACGACGGGCAGCAGATCGACGAGGCCCTCGCCCTCGGCAGGATCGCCCTCGTACTCGCCCTGGAGAGCATGCCGGGGATCGACGAGAGCGTCGAGCTGATCCCGACCCTGCACCGCCTCGGGGTCCGCGTCGCCTCGATCGCCCACTGGGGCCGTACGGCTCTCGCCGACGGCAGCGGCCAGGACGGCACCGGCTCCAGGCTCACCAGCCACGGTGTCGAGGCGCTGCGCGAGATGGAGCGGCTCGGCATGCTCTTCGACATCTCCCACCTGGGCGCCACGGGCGTCGCGCACGTGCTGGAGATCGCGACCCGGCCCGTCATCGCGACCCACTCCTCCGCGCGCGCCCTGCGCGACCACCACAGGAACCTCACCGACGAGCAGCTCAGGGGCGTCGCCGCGGGCGGCGGCGTCGTCTGCGTGAACTTCCTCGCCGCCTTCCTCACCGAGGACGCCCGCTCGGCCACGATCGACCACCTCGTGGACCACGTCGAGCACGTCGCGGGCGTCGCCGGCATCGACCACGTGGGCCTCGGCCCCGACTTCATGCGCGAGGTGAACGAGGACCTCACCCCGCCGTGCTGCGAGGGTTTCAGCTACTCCGGGATCGACTCCAACGCCGCCATCCCAGGACTGGAGGGCCCGCGCGGCCTGCCGCTGGTGACCGACGCGCTGGTCAAGCGGGGTTTCTCCGACGAGGAGATCCAGAAGATCCTGGGCGCCAACGTGATGCGCCTGTTCCGCGCGGAGCTGGGCCGCCCCGCTCATGACCCCGCTCATGACCCCGCTCATGGCCCGGCCCGGGAACGGCCCGAGCCGGAACGGCCGCGGCCGTGAACCTGGAGGCCATGCTGGCCGACCTCGAGGAGCTGGTGCTCTGCGAGTCGTACTCCACCGACCACGAGGCGGTGGCGCGCAGCGCCCGCGTCGTGGGGGCGCTGGGCCGCAGGCTGCTGGGGGCCGAGCCGGAGACTCTGGTGATCGACGGGGTCACCCATCTGCGCTGGTCGTTCGGCCCGCCGCGGGTCCTGCTGCTGGGCCACCACGACACGGTCTGGCCGGTCGGCACGCTGCGCGAGCATCCCTGGTCGGTGCGCGACGGGGTGGCGCGGGGGCCGGGCGTGTTCGACATGAAGGCCGGCCTCGTGCAGCTGTTCCACGCGGTCGCCTCGCTGCCGTCCCCCGACGGGCTGACCGTGCTCGTCGTCGGGGACGAGGAGCTCGGCTCACCGACCTCCCGCCCGCTCATCGAGTCGATCGCGTCGCGCTGCGCCGCCGCGTTCGTGCTGGAGGCCAGCGCGGACGGCGGCGCGCTGAAGACGGCGCGCAAGGGCATCTCGCGCTATGAGCTGACCGTGCACGGCCGGGCCGCGCACGCCGGCCTCGAACCCGAGCTGGGGGCCAACGCCGGCGTCGAGCTGGCCCACCAGGTGCTGGCCATCGCGGGCATCGCCGCCCAGGTCGAGTCGTCGTCCAGGGCGGGGGCGACGTCGGTGACCCCCACCATGCTGACCGCGGGGACGAGCACCAACACGGTGCCGGCCCGCGGCCGGGTGGCGGTCGACGTCCGCGTGCCCGACCGGGCGGCGCAGCGCCGGGTGGACGAGCTGATGCGCGCGCTGGCCCCGCGCACCCCGGGCGTCCGGCTGGAGCTGCGCGGCGGGCCGAACCGCCCGCCCCTCGACCCCGCCGCGTCCGCCGGGCTTTTCGAGGTCGCCGTACGGCTCGCCGCCGAGCTGGGCATGGCGCCGCTGCGCGGGGTGTCGGTCGGCGGCGGCTCGGACGGCAACTTCAGCGCGGGCGTCGGCTGCCCGACGCTCGACGGCCTGGGCGCGGTGGGAGGCGGCGCGCACGCCGCCGAGGAGCACGTCCTGGTCGCCGAGATGCCGGTCCGCGCCCGTCTGGTCGCGGCGCTGGCCGCGTACGTGCTGGCGGGCGGGCCGATCACCGGCGGCGCCGATGCCGCGCCGCGGGACATGAGGCAGGTCGCCGGGGAGACCGCGTGAACCCGTGCGCCCCCGCCGCGAGGGATCAGGCGGCCGGGGCCGCCGCGCGGCGCGGCCTGCGGATCGCCGAGCTGCGCACGCTCGCCGAGTTCGAGCGGGTGGTCCGGCTTTTCGACGGCATCTGGCGTCCTGAGCCGTGGAACCCTCCGATCACGGCGGAGCTCATGCGGGCGCTGACCCACGCGGGCGGGTACGTCGCCGGGGCGTTCGACGGCCCGGAACTCGTCGGGGCCGCCGTCGCCTTCCTCGCGGCGCCCGCGGGGCAGGCGCTGCACTCGCACGTGACCGGCGCCGTGCGGCCCGGCGCCGGATTCGCGCTCAAGCTGCACCAGCGGGCCTGGGCCCTGGAGCGCGGGCTGAGCAGGATCACCTGGACCTTCGATCCCCTCGTGCGCCGCAACGCCCACTTCAACCTGGCCAAGCTGGCCGCCCTGCCGGAGGAGTACCTGCCCGACTTCTACGGCCCGATGGGCGACGCGGTCAACGCCGGCGACGAGTCCGACCGCGTCCTCGCGGTGTGGCGGCTGGACGACCCGCGGGTGGCGCGGGCCTGCGACGGCCTGCCCCACCGGCCCCCGGGGGCGGACGGCGCGGTGGCCGTGCTCGCCGAGCGGGACGGGCGCCCGGAGTCCCTGCGCGCGGACGGCCCGGCCGTGCTCGTCGCCGTGCCCGCGGACGTGGAGACCCTGCGCCGCGCCGCCCCGGACACGGCCAAGGCCTGGCGGCACGCCGTACGCGAGGTGCTGGGCGGGCTGATGGCGCAGGGCCGTCCGGTGACGGGCTTCGCCGGCGGCTGCTACGTCGTCGAACGGCGTTTCCCCGCCCCCGGGTGAGACGGCGGCGTGACCTGGCGGCGTGACCGGGCGCTGGGTACGGGGCCGGAATGGGTAGGGACCGGACAGCGGCGTCCCGGCCACGGCGGCGATCACCGGCAGAGGTAACGTGCCAGGTGAGCCGGGTGGGGACACATGACGGCGGCCACGAGGCCTTATTGATCATCTGATTACCGGGGGGAATCAGATGAGCGGGTGGCGGGGATCCTCGGTGCGGATCCGCTTGACGGTGCTGGCGAGCGCGGTGATGGCGCTGCTGTGCGCCGTCGCCGTGCTGCTGGTCCTCGGCATCCTGCACGGCACCGCTCAGCGGTACAAGACCGACGAGATCACCACCACCGCCGTACGCCTCGCCTACCAGGCCAAGCGCGACCGGCTGCCTCCGGTGCTGCTGGACCCGGGCGTGGCCGGCGTGCAGGTGATCGACCACAGCGGCCGGATCGTCTCCGTCAGCGACACCCTGATCGGCCGCCCGCGCATGGCCGCCTTCCGGCCGGAGCTGACGACCCCGGAGACGAGCAAGGTGCTGTGCGCCTCCCCGGCGTTCCCTGACCGGTGCATGGTCGTCGTCGCGTTCCGCTTCCACAACACCGGCGGCCTGTGGACGGTCTACGCGGCCGACGACACCGTGCCGTGGTACGTCAGCGGCCCGCTGCTGGCGGCGCTCATCGGCGGCTCGCTCCTGCTGGTCGCGCTCAGCGCGCTCGGCACCTACCAGACCGTGCGCAAGGCGCTCGGCCCGGTGGAGGCGATCACGTGTAACCTGGCCAGGATCACCGCGACCGACCTGAGCCAGCGCGTGCCGGTGCCGAAGTTCCACGACGAGATCCGGCGGCTCGCCGAGACCGCCAACCAGACCCTGGACCGGGCGGAGACGGCCGTCGAGCGGCAGCGGCGTTTCGCCTCCGACGCCTCCCACGACCTGCGCAGCCCGCTGACCGCGATGCGTACGGAGATCGAGGAGGCGTTGCTGCACAGCGAGGACGCCGACTGGCCGACCACCGGGCGCGCCCTGCTGAGCAGTTGCGACCGCCTGCAGGCGCTCGTGACCGACCTGCTCCAGCTCGCCCGGCTCGACGCCGGCACCCCGCCCCGGCGTGAGCCCGCCGACCTCGGCGGCCTCGTCGCCCGTGAGCTCGACCGCAGGTCGCGCAAGGTGGAGGTGGTGCGGCGGCTGACGCCCGGCGTGGTCGTCGTCGGCGACCGGCTGGCCCTGGCGCGCCTGCTCAACAACCTCCTCGACAACGGCGAGCGGCACGCGGTGTCCAGGCTCTCGGTGACCGTGCGGCGGGAGGGCGGCAAGGGCGTGCTGGAGGTGCTCGACGACGGCACGGGAATCCCGCCCGACAAGCGGGAGCTGGTCTTCCAGCGCTTCACCCGGCTCGACGCCGCCCGGTCGAAGGACGCCGGCGGCACCGGGCTCGGGCTGTCCATCGCCCGCCAGATCGCCCAGGCCCACGGGGGGACGCTCACGATCGAGGACAGCGACCAGGGCGCCCGCTTCGTGCTGCGGCTCCCGCTCGCGCCCGCCCGCTGACGGGTCAGTCCTCCTCGGGTGCGACGATCACGGTGGGCACCGGGGCGCGCAGGGCCTCGGCGACCGCCTCCTCCAGCTCCCCCGGCGTCTTGACGGCACGGCCCCGCGCGCCGTACGCGGCGGCCAGTGCGGGGAAGTCCGGCGCGTGCAGGTCCACGGCGACCGGCCGCATGCCCCGCTCCCGCATCTCCTCGCGGATCTCCCCGAAGCCGCCGTTCGCGAAGACGACGACCGGCAGGCTCAGCTCCAGCTCCACCGCCGTGGCCAGCTCCTGCAGGCTGAACTGGAACGCCCCGTCGCCCGCCAGCGCCACCACGGGGACGTCGGGCCGGCCGAGCTTGGCGCCGATGGCGGCCGGCAGCGCGAAGCCGAGTGTGCCGAACCCGGTCGGGAACAGGAACCGGCCGGGCGGGTCCATCGGCATGCCGACGAGCGCGCCGTGGTAGACGCACATCGAGTTGTCCCCCACCACCACGGTCTCCCGCGGCAGGGCCCGGCGCAGCGCCGCGAGCTGGCCCGACCACCTGCGGGTGAGCTCCTCGAGCTCCGCCTCGTGGCCGGCGCCGGCATCCCGCTCCCTGCGCGGACGCGGCACGACGCCCTGCCGGTCCAGCCGTTCGGCCAGGCCGCGCATGGCGAGCTCCGCGTCCGCGACGATCGCGACGTCGGCCACGTGGTCGCCGTGCATCTGCCCCGGGTCGATGTCGACGCGCACGAGGCGGCCGGAGAGGGCGAAGGCGTCGTCCCACAGGTCGGCCGGGCCCAGCTCGGTGCCGACGGCCAGCACGACGTCGCATTCGGCGAGCCACCGGCGGACGGCCGCCAGGTGCAGCGTGGTGCCGAGCGCCAGCGGATGGCTCTCCGGAACCGCGCCCTTGCCGTTGACCGTGGTCACGACCCGCGCGCCGAGCCGTTCCGCCAGGCGCATCGTCAGGCGCCCCACCGGAGGCTCGTCCTCGCCCTGGGGCCTCTCACCCGGAGACTGTGCGCCGCCGCCGAGCACGAAACCCGGGCGGCGCGCCGTGCGCAGCAGCCCGGCCGCCGCGTCGAGGGCCTCAGGATCGGGCTCGCGGCGGGTGATCCGGTAGGGCGGGACGATCTTGACAGGGCCCTTCAGGTCGAGCAGGTCGAAGGGGATCTCGATGTGGACCGGCCGGGGGCGTCCCTCGGCGAAGCGGCCGAAGGCCCGGGCGACGGCGGCGGGGATCTCCCGCACCGTCGTCACGCGGTGGCTCCAGGCGCACAGCGCGTCGATCGCCCGCGACTGGTCCCTGCTCTCGTGCAGGTAGCCGCGGCCGTCGCGGGGATGGCCGGTGGGGACGCCCGGCGAGACGAGCAGGATCGGGGAGGAGTCCGAGTACGCCTGCCCGAGAGCCGTGGCCGCGTTGACCACGCCGGGCCCGGTGGTGGTGACGACGACGCCGGGCCTGCCGGTCACCCTGGCGTACCCGTCGGCGGCGTATCCCGCGCCCTGCTCGTGCCGGGGCGTCACGCAGCGCACGCCGACCCGGTCGAGCTCCTCGTAGATCGCGAGGTTGTGGGTGCCCGGAATGCCGAAGATCGTGTCGACGCCGTGCAGCCTCAGTGCCTCGACCAGGGCGCGCGCCCCCGTGGGCGTCGTGATCGTCCCCGCAGGGGGGATCGGGTCATGGCCGTCCACGTATCACTTCCCGGGAGAGCGGAGGGGTTTCCCTTGGGTTTCCCAAAATGGTTTCCCCCTTCCAGGCGCCGCCCTACCGTTCCGCGTGCCGGATTTTTCAGAAACGGGGACGGGGGCGCGTTCCCACCTCGTGTTCGTCCGATCCGTACGTCAGCACATTTTCAATGGACTTCACGGCCTGGCGCACCATCCGGTGCATCGCCTCGGCGGTGTGGGAGGCGATGTGCCCGGTGACCAGGAGACGGTCGGGGAAATCCCGCCGCAATTCGCCGGCCTCCTCGCATTCCTGACCGTAGAAGCCGTCGAAGACCGCCATGCTGACGCGGCCTTTCTCCAGGCCGGCGTAAAGGGCGCCGGGACTGACGATGGCCGGGCGGGCGGTGTTGACGAGGATCGCGCCCTCCGGCATCCGGCTGATCACCGACCAGTCGATCATCGATCTGGTCTCGCCGGTCTCCGGCACCATGACCACGAGGATGTCGCTGCCCGCGGCCAGGTCGAGCAGGGGCAGGTAGGAGATGCCGAGGTCCCGCTCGGCGTCCGGATTGCGGGTGCGGCTGTAGTAGGACACGCGGACGCCGAACCCCCGGCGCAGGATCTCCGCGATCCGCCGGCCGTTCGCGCCCAAGCCGATTATGCCGACGCTGCGGGCGGCGAGTTCGTGGGGCAGTTCGTCGGAGCCCTGCCAGCCGGGGACCCGCTCGCCCAGATGCCGGGGGATGCCCAGGTTGGCGTTGACGATCTGCGCGACCGTGAACGTGGCGACCGCGTCGGTGGCCGCCCCCGGCGTGTTCGTGACGGCGATGCCCAGCCGGTCGGCCGCCGCCACGTCGACGAAGTTCTCGTAGCCCACGCCGAGGAAGGCCACGACCTTCAGCGTCTTCGCCTTGCGCAGCACCCGCGCGCTCGCCCGCTCCTCGCCTCCGTGCAGGTAGGCGACCGCCCCTCGCAGCTCGCGCGCCAGCAGGTCCTCGGTCAGCGGCGACGCGGGCCGCCGCACCGTGAGCCCCTGCCTGGCGAGCGGCTCCAGCAGCCCCGTGTCGATGCCGGCGCCGGTCACCAGGACCGTCCCGTCCCTGCGCGCCGCTCCGATCGCCGGCCGCGGCTGCGCGGGACGATAGTCCGTTATATCCCTTGGAGCCGCAGTTTGGGACATTTCAAATATCTCTCAGACTTAGGACATATATGTCTGTTTTTCTCTGTGGTATCTCTCCAATCACGACAACCAGGCGGTGCATGAAATACCACGGATGGTCCAGGCGACGGAGCAGGAATCCAATGGTATAAGGGTTGTGGTGGTTCCGTCTCCACCTGAATCGGAAAAGGAAACCCCTAGGGAGGGTCTGGGGACCCCGGCCTCGGTCCCGCCCGGCCACACGAGCATGCCTTTCTCCTTGACGGCAGCACGGAGAGGGCGCACGGGACGGCGCAGTCGCAGAGAGGGCCGCACATGAAACTCCAGCCGCGACAGCAGCTTCTGGAGCTGTGGGAGGCGGCCGCGCGCGCCTCCTACCGGGACGGCGTGTGGACGTGGGGCGGCCGGGACGGGTCGAACTCCATCTCCGACGCGGAGCAGCTTCTGTGCTTCATGTACCCGGCCTCGGAACTGCCGGGCTTCCGCCTGGACACGCCGGACGAGACGGCCGACGACGTGCTGGCCGCGCTCGCGGTCCTGGGCGACTCGGTGGAGATCCCCAAGCTGCTGCTGCGAGTGATCGGCCAGTATCTGCGCACCTACACGGCCGAGGACGGGCGGCCCCTGTTCTCCGGCGGCAGCTACTTCCGGCCCTTGGACGACGAGGCGAAGGTCACCCCCGAGCAGCTCCAGCTCGACGTCGTCGACTCCTTCTCGATGTCGGTCACGCTGGCGCTCGGCACACTCGGCTTCCTCAAGGTCTTCCGCCAGAGCGTGCGGCGCGAGTCGATCCGCCGCGAGATCCGCGAGCTGGAGGACCTGGCCAGCAAACGGCTGTCGGCCGCGATGGCGGGCCTGCTGCGCAGCTTCACGGTCAACGCGTTCGACCCCGGCTCCACGGCGGGCCGCGCGCTGCTGCGCACCGTGAACCAGACCGGCGCGCCCACCCGCCGCGTGCTCGAGGACCTGCGGCGCGAGCTGCGGCCCGTACGGGCCGGCCTGCGCGACCTGACGATCGGCTCGGGCAGCCAGGTGGACCTGGACAACGAGAACCTGCTGTTCGAGTGCGGCTGGACGTGGGGCATCGTGAAGGACGCCCCCGACATCGTCACGCCGCTCGACATCGGGCCCCAGCCCAAGGGCGTGGCCGCCGACACGCCGTTCCTGTACTTCACCGTCAACGCCCTCGTCGGCATCGCCGACCTGTTCTCCGCCCGCACCCGCGTCCTGAGCCTGCTCAACGACGACCAGATCACCCTCGCCCAGGCCATCCAGCGCCGCTGGGACCTCACCCAGTCCTACTGGCGCACCATCGCGACGTACGGACGGGGCACCTGGCCGCTGGAGGACATCCCCTGGCGGACGGTCGACGAGAAGGAGTCGGACTACTACAGTCTCGGCGTCACCGCCATGGTCGTGCAGAGCCTGGTCAACAACCGGGCGGCCGACGTCGACCTCGGCCGGGTCGCCGCCGTGCTGGAGGAGCTGGCCGTCCGCGCCAGGATCATCCGCAGGGCGGTGCCGGGCGACCCGCCCGTGCTCATGCACTCCCCCGGCGTCCCGATCAACCTGCACGGCAGCGACGCGCTCGGCCCCCACCTGCTCTGGGTCGTCTCCGACTTCGCCATCACGCTGCTGAAACGGACCATCTGGGCCGCCTCCATCGCGCAGAACACGCGGATGCGCGAGCGGCTGCTCGCCCTCGCCGACCAGATCTGGCGGCACATCATGCTGCGCCGCCAGACGGACGGCCCGGCCGCCGGGTTGTGGGACCAGCCGGCCAACGTCTTCACCGACATCGAGGTGCGCGACGAGGAGCCGTCCTGGTACTTCAGCGAGCGGGTCGTCGAGTTCCTCGTCTCCGCCGCGACGTCCAGCGGGGAACCGCCGCTGCGCAGCCCCCAGCTCGTCGAGCTCGCCCTCCAGATGCTCGGGGAGGCCGAGCACCTGCTTGACCAGGAGCTGGTCACCCGGCCCCTGGTGGGCGGGCAGACGATCCAGCCCAAGCTGCGCTCGATCCAGGCGTCGCTGCAGCGGGCCAGGGCGATCGTCAGCGACCGGCCGGCCACCGCCCAGGCGCTGATCAACGACGCCCTGCTCGGCCTCGAACGGCTGTCCGCCGCCCGCGACAGCGCGTCGGAGGCGATCTAGATGCTTGTCTTCGCGATCTCCGACAAGGGAGGGACCGGGCGCTCGGTCACCGGCACCAACATCGTGTACCGCCACGCCCTGCAGGGCAACGACGTCTGCTACCTGGACTTCGACTTCGGCTCGCCGACCGCGGGCGCCATCTTCAGCGTCAGCGCGGTGGCGCGCGGCACCCGGGAGAACGGCCTGCACCACTACCTGCGGGGCGAGTGCCCGCAGCCGCGGCGGGTGGACGTGTGGGCCGAGTCCGACCGCGAGGGGCTGCGCACCCGCCCGCCCGGCGCGGGACGGCTCGTGCTGCTGCCGGGCAGCGAGGGCGGCGGCGAGCTGTCGGCCCTCACCGACGAGGTCGTCGGCCGCTGCGTCCAGCTGCTCGGGCGGCTGGACGAGGAGTTCGACCTCTGCGTGGTCGACGTCAGCGCCGGCCGCTCGTTCACCGCCGAGCTGGTCCTGGCGGCGACCGTGCGGATGCCCGCGATCCCGTTCCGCTGGCTGGTCTTCCATCGCTGGACGCGCCAGCACATCATCGCGGCCGACGGGCTCGTCACCGGCGCCGACGGGCTGCTCGACGTCGGCACCAGGTTCGGCCACGACCCCGAGGACCTGCGCGACCGCATCCGCTTCGTGCGCACGGCCGTGCTCGAACCGGACGCGGCGGAGCTCGTCGGGCTGCGCGACGAGCAGCGTGCCTGGCTCAGCGCGTGCGACAGCGAGCTGCGCGAGCTGGCGGGCCGCCACGGCGTCGGCCGTACGGCCATGCTCGGCAAGATCCCGCTGGACCCGGTCCTGCAGTGGCGCGAGCAGCTCATCACCGACGAGGACGTGCTGGCCAGCAAGATCGCCAACGCGGAGACCGCCGCCGCGTTCGACGATCTCGCCAAGAAGATCGTCGACGACAGCGCGTGGGAGGGCCTGTGACGCCGGTGCACGCGACGTTCGGCGAGGTGGCGGCCGAGCGCAGGATCGCCTCCGTCCCCCTCTCCCATGTGTCCGTCGAGCTCGGGCACCTGTACATGGAGGACTACGAGGCGGGCCCCGACCGGCTGCGCGAGCAGTTCCGCAGGGTCGCGCCGTGGCTCGCCACGGTCCGCTCCCTGTGGCGGGAGCGGGTGCCCGGGGGCCGGGCCCGGGTGAGCACCTGCTTCCTCGTGGACGACTACTTCAGCCGCTTCAGCACCCCCGCCGAGCTGGTGCCGATGGTCCTCGAGGCGGCGGCCGAGCACGACCTCACCATCGACTACCTGGCCCGGGAGTCGGCCTGTGCCCAGTTCGAGGACGCGCAGTCGGGCGGCGTCGAGCTGGCCCGGCTCGTGGAGGACCGGCTCGTGGACGACCCGCCGCCGGAGACCGACGGGTCCCGCCCGCCGGTGAAGGAGACGGGCTGGCTGTGCAACGGCTCCCGCTCGCCGCGCACCACGCCGATGCAGGCGATGGGGAAGACCCGGCCGTGGGAGCCGCCGGCGCAGAACGCCAAGCGCGGGCACTCGATCTTCGTGGACGTCGAGCTGTGGGACGAGAGGGGACCGCGGCGCACCTGGTCGTGTCCCTTCCTCGCGGCCGTCTGGCAGCTCCTGCGGCTGGGGCTGCTGCGCAGCGACGGCCAGGTGCCGCTCCCGCCGGTCGCCCTTGACGGCGACTGGCCCCGCGACTGGGGCGGGCTGCCCGCGGTCGTCCGGCTCAACCCCCAGGCCGCGCCGTTCAGCGCGTACACCACGCTGTCCGTCCTCTCCCCCCGGTTCCTGCCCGTCGAGCTGGCCGTACGGACGATCCTGAGCCAGGTCGCGGTGGACGACGAGGTCCTGCGGCAGGTCGCCACCCGGAGCGAGAGCGAGGGAGTCCGGCTCGAAGAGGAGCTCGTCGACCGCATCTCCTACGTCTTCGTCTGAGGGGCCCGATGCTGGTGATGGGGGAAGTCCACACCGGGCTGCTGCAGAACTCCGGGGAGATCTCCGAGTCGACGTGCCGTCAGGTGCTCGGGCTCATGGCCGGGGAGACCGTGCGCGTCTCCCGCCGTCCCATCGTCCACGCACTGTCGCCGGAACGGCTGACCGGGGTGGACTGCGCGCTGCCCACCGCGTCCCGTTCCCGGGTGAGGGGCGTCGGCACGGTGGTGTCCCGCTGCGCGGTGACCGGGGGCCGGGTGGCCCAGGGATCGTCGTACGTCCGGGTGGTGCGCTCGGAGGCCGACCGCAGGCTGCCCTGGTCGCACTACCTGGCCCGGCCGGGGGTCGTGGAGGTCCTGGGGAAGGCGAAGGCGGCCGACCTCGCCGAAGGGTTCACCGGCGACTTCGCGCCCGGCTGCCTCGATCTGGGGGCCGTCAGCGGTCGCTTCCTCGACCTCGTGCAGGCGTCCCCGCTGCTGGACCGGCGGGCCCCCTTCAAGATCCCGCGGACGAGCCTGCGGTGGGTGGCCGAGACCGGCGAGCCGTCGATCCGGTTCACCCTGCACACCGAGCAGGACCGGACGCTGCGCCTGACGCATCCCGGGCCGTTCACCCCCGCCGTGGTCGACCTGTGCGAGGACCTGGCGACGCACGACTGGCTGCTGACGTCGCTGCTGGTCATCGTCGAGCGGGCGCGGATCGGCGGGACGCCGGGAGCCCAGGCCGTGGCCCGCCTGGCACCCGCCATCGACCACCTCATGCACCTGTGGATGCCCGCGGCCCGGGTCGAGGAGTGGCTGACGCCGTTCTGGGAGAGCCTGGAGCGGCGGCCGGGGTTCACCCGGCAGTGGCGTTCCCTGGTCGACCGGGTCCGCGACCAGGTCGCGATGAACACCCTGGCCCTGCTCAGCGCGACCGCCGAAGCCGGACGGAGATGACCGTGACCGGAGCAGCACCCGAGCCCTCCCCGTCGCTCGTCCCGAGGATCGTGCGCAAGGTCCTCGTGACGGTGCTCGTCGGCGGCGTGAGCTACCTCGTGAGCAACGCGCTCATCCACGGGCCGAACGAGGACCTGTGGAGCCTGCTGCTCGCGACGTTCATCAGCGGCGTCGTCTTCGTCGTGCAGTTCCTCGCGGACGTGGACGACCAGCTCGAGACCGTGCTGCAGGAGCAGCGCAGGCAGCACACGAAGACCCACAATCTGGTGGCCGACAGCTTCGCCAAGATCAACGAGGCGAGCAAGCTGTTCGGCGTCGTGGAGATGTCCGCGCTGGAGACCAGGGGCGTGGCCGAGCTGGTGCAGAACGCCGCCAAGATCCGCGACGACATGCCCGACCTCGTCAAGAGCCTGGTGCACCACGAGGTCACCCGGATGGCGAAGTTCCTCGGCGAGCTGTCCGACGGCAGGTACGCGCTGTACGAGGGCGAGGACCGCGACTGGCTGCTCGCGCTCGCGCGCAACGCCCGGGTCAGTCTCGACGCGATCAGCCTGACCAGCGTGGACGCTCGCGACACCGAGTTCGAGGGCGGCTTCTGGCACACCGACCTCGGGCAGCGCTACGTCAAGCTCCAGCGCGACCTCGTCCAGCGCGGGGCGCGGGTGCGCCGGGTGTTCGTCGTGGATCGTTCCGAGCGGCTCGACTCCGAGGAGTTCCGCCGGGTGTGGAAGTGGCAGACCACGGTCGGGATCGAGGTGCGCACGCTCCTCCTCGCCGACGCGCCGCCCCTGCTGCGCGGCTCGCTGTCCGACTTCATCCTGTTCGACGGGGTCGTCTACTACGAGTCCAACCCCGCCCCGCAGGTCGGCGACGGCATCGCCCCGGTGATCCACAGCACGATCCTCGTACAGGACCGGGAGAGGGTGCGGGAGCGGGCCGAACGGTTCACCGAACTGTGGGAGGCGGCGACACCGGCGGCGTAGGCGGAAGCGGCGCGGGCGGGACCGGCGCGGGCGGGAAGGGGCGGTCGGGCCGGCAGACGGCGAGCAGTTCGCTCTCCCGGGCGCCGGCGGTCCCGCCGACCAGGGCCGCCACCAGCTCCGCCGTGACGGGGGCGAGCGTGACGCCGAGGCCGCTGTGGCCGGTGGCCGCCACGACCCGGCCGTGGTCGTCCACGTGGCCGAGGATGGGCATGTGGTCGGCGCTGCCCGGCCGCAGCCCGGCCCAGCGCCGGCCGATGGGCCAGGTGGCCGCCTTGGGCATGAGGGCGGCGACGCCCCGCCGGATCTCCTCGATCGCCGCGGCGGTCACCGTCACGTCGCCCACGTTCTCCTCGTAGGTGACGCCGACGGCCACCCTGCCGTCGTGCCGGGGGACGAGGTAGGGGAAGTACTCCCGGCCGTCCTGTTTGATCTCCGCGAAGACGTGGTGGCGCAGCGGGTAGGTGACTGCCCCGGGCGGGCGGACGTCGAACGCCACGCCCTTGATGGGGAACAGGTGGGCGCGGTGGCTGGGCAGGAAGGTTCCGCTCAGGTGTCCGGCCGCGACGACGGCCTGCTCCGCCGACACCCGCCGGCCGTCGTGGAGGTCCACCTCGACACCGTGGGGCCCGGTCCGCAGGCCGGTGGCGCGCACCGCGCTCAGCACCCGGATCGGCGTGCGCCCCGACAGCACGGCCGTCGTCAGGGCGGCCATGAGCACCCGCGGGTCGAGCGCGAGCTCCTCCGGCAGCAGGAAACCGCCGACCACGCGCTCGCTCAGCAGCGGTTCGAGATTCCTGGCGTCGGCCGCCGTCAGCCGCTCGACGGCGAACGGCGAGTTCTTCCACTGCGGCAGCACCTTGGACTCCAGGCGCTCCATCTCGGCCTCGTCCAGCGCGACCTGGATGTCGCCGCCGTCCAGCACCGGGACCTCGACGCCGGAGTCGGCGCGGATCTCCTCCAGCCACTGCGGGTAGACGTCGCGGCTGCGCTTGATGACGCTGCTGAGCGGGCCGAGGCAGGAGGGCTCCGTCTGGGTGAGGATGCCGCCCATCGCGCCGTCGGAGGCGCCGAGCCCGAGACGCTGCCCCGCGTCCACGAGCACCACGCTCGTGCCGCGCGCGGCGAGCCTGTGCGCGATCGCGCAGCCGATCACGCCACCACCGATGATCACGACGTCACAGGTCTCAGGCACGCGGGCTCCAATTCGCCGTCCCCTCGCTTCGACAGTAGGCGAGGGAGGGCCGTTCAAGAAGGTCACACACGGGTGACCTCGCCGAACTGTACCGCGCGGGAATCTTGCCGGCCGGGAATTCCGCCGAGTGGCGGCACGGCGGCCTCTTCCCCGGTTATTGGATGAGTCGTACAATTGCGGCGCCGGAAGGGAGGGCCGCATGTCCGCCGCGCCGAAGACCACCACGACCAGGGAAAACGACGATCACGTCGCCGACCGGAGCGCGTACGAGGCCGTCGTCGAACGCCTGTCGAAGGCCTCGGTCGACAAGCACTGGGAGCCGTACGTCGACATCCCCTGGGAAGACCCGGAGTTCCACGTGGACCAGACCGACCCGCGCTGGGAGCTGCCGCCGGTCGACAGGCTGGGCGGCCATCCCTGGTATCGAAGCCGGCCGCCTGAGGTCAGGGCGCGCATCGGGCTCTGGCGGGTCGCGACCGCCATGAAGATCGGTCTGCAGTTCGAGAACCTGCTCAAGCGCGGGCTGCTCAACTACGCCTACCGGCTGCCGAACGGCTCCCCCGAGTTCCGGTACGTCTACCACGAGACCATCGAAGAAGGTCATCACGGGATGATGTTCCAGGAGTTCGTGAACCGCACGAAGCTCCCGATCCGCGGCATGCCAGGGCCGCTCAGCCTGCTCGCCCAGGTGGTGCCGTGGATTCCGCTGATCTCCACCGAGCTGTTCTTCATCTTCGTGCTGGGCGGCGAGGACCCGATCGACCACGTGCAGCGCACGACGCTCAAGAGCGGGCGCATCCGGCATCCGCTGGAGGAGACCATCATGCGCATCCACGTGGCGGAGGAGGCGCGGCACATCTCCTTCGCCCGTCACTACCTGCGCCGGCGGGTGCCGCGCATGCCGCGCTACCGCCGCGCCGCGCTGAGCCTGATCACACCGCTGATCATCGGCCTGATGGCGCGGATCATGCTGTCCCCGCCCGGTTCCATGATCCGGGCGTTCCGGATCCCTGACGACGTCGTGCGCGAGGTCTACCTCGACAACCCCGAGACGGCCGCGCAGACCCGCGACTCGGTGGCCAGAACGAGAGAGCTTTGCGCTGATCTGGGCATGATGAACCCGATCAGCCGCCGTTTGTGGCGGGCGCTGGGCATCTGGGACGAGCCGAAGGCTCAAGCGAGGGGAAACGTGTGAGGAAGACCGCCGTCGTCACGGGCGGGGCGTCGGGGATCGGGCGGGCCGTCGCCGCCGAGCTCGTCCGGCGCGGCGCCCTCGTCACGATCGCCGACGTCCTGGGGGCCGAGGACGCCGCCAAGGATCTCGGCTGCGCGGGCGTCGTGTGCGACGTCTCCGACGCGCAGGCCGTGCGCGAACTGGTCACCGGCGTGGCGGCCGAGCACGGGCGGCTCGACTTCCTGTTCAACAACGCCGGCATCGCGGTGGGCGGCCGTGCCGAGGAGTTCACGCTCGACCACTGGAACCGGACGATCGACGTGAACCTGCGCGGGGTGGTCCACGGCGTGCACGCGGCGTACCCGCTCATGATCGAGCAGGGCTACGGGCACATCGTCAACACCGCGTCGCTGGCCGGGCTGACCCCCGCGCCCATGATGCTGCCCTACACGGCGACCAAGCACGCCGTCGTCGGGCTGTCGCTCGCGCTGCGGGCCGAGGCGGCGGCGCACGGCGTGAAGGTCAGCGTGGTCTGCCCCGGGTTCACCGACACCCCGCTGCTGGACAACGCCAACCCCGGACTGCCGCAGACCGAAATCGGCCTGCGCGCCCGCACGACGGCCGTGCGGGCCCAGGGCCGCCTGTATCCCGTGGAGTCGCTCGCCCGCGACGTGCTGCGCGGCGTGGCCAGGAACCAGGCGCTCATCGTCGCGCCCGCGTCCGCCCGCGCCACCTGGCGGGCCGTACGGCTCTCGCCCGCCCTGGCGGTGCGGGCGGCCGGCTCCGCCTTCCGCCGCATCATGCGCTGAGTCAGGGCGGGCTCACGGGCCGAGCGGCAGGTACTCGAACCAGTCGAACGCGGCGACGTTGGAGCTCGGGCGGCCGTTGGAGCTGGCGTACATGCCGATGTAGGCGCCGGTGAAGCCGCCGGCCACGGCGCTGCTGAGGATCCTGCCGTCCACCGGGTCGCCGAGGTCGGTCCACTCCCCCGGCGCCACGGCGTACCTGGCCTGGTAGGCCTGCCCCCGCGCCTCCACTCCGAGGTAGAGCCGCCGCTGGCCGGGCACCCGTACGGAGGCGAGCAGGTCGTCGCCGCCCGCCTTCCTGCGGACGAGTTCGAGGCCGCGCGCGGTGCGCACGAGCAGCACGTGGTGGTCGTCGTTCTGCACGAGCGCGAGACCGGCGCACTCCCCGGCCGCGGGCGCGAAGTCGAGCGCGGCGTGGACGGCGAAGTCCATGTGCTGCTGTCTGCGGGCGACCAGGCTCGGGTTGACCCGCTGGGCCAGCGTCTCCGGCCGCAGCCGCAGCCGCAGGCGGCTGTCGCCCAGGCTCCAGTAGGGCGTGCGCGGGGTACGCAGGTGGTTCCAGACGGGTGAGAGCCGGTCGGCGTCGAAGTGGTCGCAGGCGGGGACGGCGGGCCAGCGGTGCTCGGGCAGCGCCGGTCCCGCGGCCGCGGGCGCGACCTGCGCGGCGACCGGCCAGCCGTCCTCCCAGGAGACCCGGGTGAGGAACGTCTCCCTGCCCAGGTTGTCGCCTCTCAGGTTGCCGGCGCCCAGGTCGCCCGGGGTGCCGTACGGGCGCGTGGCCAGCAGCACCATCCACCACTCGCCGTTCTGGGTCTCCACCAGCTCGGCGTGGCCCGTGCAGGCGATGGGGTGGCCGAGGCCGAGATGCCGGTGGGTGAGGATCGGGTTGCGCGGGTTCGGCTCGTACGGCCCGGTGACGTGGTCGGCCCTGGCGACCACGACCGCGTGGTCGTACGACGTGCCGCCCTCCGAGGTCAGCAGGTAGTACCTGCCGCCGATCTTGTACAGGTGCGGTCCCTCGCACCACACGGCGCCCCGCTGGGCGGCCTCCCAGACGACCCGCTCCTCGCCGCGCGGCTCCAGCGTGGCCGGGTCGAGCTCCAGGAGGTAGACCTCGGTCTCGCCGGGGTAGCGGGCCGCCTCCTTCTCCCTGGTGCCCGTGAACCAGAGCCGGCCGTCGTCGTCGAACAGCAGCGAGGGGTCGATGCCCCGGGTGCCCGGCAGCCATCGGGGCTCGCTCCAGGGGCCCGCGGGGTCGGTGGCGGTGACGATGAAGTTGCCCGGCCGGTCCACCAGCGTGGTGATGACGTAGAAGACGCCGTCGTGGTGGCGGATGGTGGCCGCGTAGACGCCGCCCGAGGGCCGCATGCCGTCCAGGTCGAGCTGGGACGGGCGGTCGAGCACGTGCCCGAGCTGCCGCCAGTTGACCAGGTCGCGGCTGTGGAAGATCGGCACGCCTGGGAACCACTCGAAGCTGGAGGTCACCAGGTAGTAGTCCTCGCCCACCCGGCACACCGATGGGTCGGGGTGGAACCCGGGGATGACGGGGTTCCGGTAGTCCCACCCGTCGACTTCGTCGATCATTCGTCCCTTCCTCGAACGTGACGGGCCCGGTCCCCCATGCGGGGAACCGGGCCGTCCGGCACCGGCACTGGCGCGCCAGAGCCTTTCAGCGCGGGGCCTCCCTGCGCCAGGCCCCGCCTGCCGGGCTCCGCTGTTCCGGTCGGTGCCGGAGCCCAGTGACGAGCCCCCTGTGGAGCTCAGCGCCGCAGTTGCAGCACGCCCCAGTGGCTGGTGTCCCGGTATCCCTGCCCGGTGGCGTCGTTCCAGGTCACCGCGCTGGTCCTGGCGGCGCCCGTGGCGTCGTTGACCTGGACGTCGAAGCCGAGCAGCGTGCCGTCCCGCAGCGTGATCGTGGGCAGCTTCACGGCGGCCTCGATCACGTAGCCGCCGGGGACGGCCTTGGCCGCGGCCTTCAGGTTGCCCGCGACGGCTGCGGGGTCGAGCGGGCCTCCGACCGACGCCTTCCCGGAGAAGCTGATCCGATACTGGCCGTCGTCGTCGCCGTAGCCCCTGGTCTTGCCGTTGCCGGGATCCACGAAGAACTCGACGGAGTCCTGCTCCCACGAGTTGGCCGACTGCTCGCTGAGCGTGGGGTCGGCGACCTGCGCCAGCAGGTACAGCGTGTCGCCGCTCCACAGGGCCCGGGCCCGCGCGGTCGCCCCCGACGTGCCCTGGATCCAGGTGGCGGTGCGGATCTCCGGCGCCGCCGCCCAGGCCCGGTCGACGGCGCCGTCGACCACCGGCTGCCGTCGCGGTGCGGTGGTCAGCTTCACCGCGGGCGTGGCCGTGACCTTTCCGTTCCAGGAGGTCTGCGAGCCGCCGGAGGCGTCCGTGACCGCCACGGCGACGCCGGTGCCGTCTTCTCGGGAGGGCCCGATCGGCAGCCGCGCCTCCACCCGGTAGCCGCCGGTCGTCTTCTTCACGGCCGCGTCGACGCCGCGCGGGTGGCCGCCGTCGCGCCGGACGGCGTACGGCGTGCCGCCCACGGTGAACGTGACCCGGTCGCTCCGGTCGTCGCTCGGGTCGCGCACCTCGGCCAGGACGTACAGCCACTTGGCCGACGAGCGGGCCTGGAACCCGGCCGACACGTCACCGACGCGGGCGATGGGAGCGTCGGGCAGCAGGTCCCATTCGAGGTCGCGCCTGCCGTCCACCGTGGGGCTCGCGGCGGGAGCCTCGAGCCTGCGCACCAGCGGCGGCAGCTTCGCCGGGTC
Organism: Microbispora sp. KK1-11; assembly: GCF_006874435.1. Lineage (NCBI taxonomy): Bacteria > Bacillati > Actinomycetota > Actinomycetes > Streptosporangiales > Streptosporangiaceae > Microbispora > Microbispora sp. KK1-11. The sequence goes on from NZ_VIRJ01000006.1 coordinate 124,270, forward strand.
CACGACGCCCCAGTAGGCCGGCTTGGCCTGGAGCTCGTCGTCGAAGAGCAGCGGGGCGTTCAGCCGGGTGATCGGGAAGGTCGACAGCCAGGTGGCGTCGTCGGCCAGGCCCCACACGGTGACCGAGCTGAGTTGCGCCTTGTGCCTGCGGAAGACGTCGAACAGCTCCTTGTAGCGGTAGCCCTGCTCGGCGAGCACCTCGGCCGGCACCTCGTCGTAGGTGGAGACGAAGTCGGGGTAGACGCTCACGTCCAGCTCGGTGATCTGCTGGTCCACCCCGAGCGTGGCGAACGCCGAGATCGTGTCCTCGACGTCCGACGCCGGCGGCTGCTCGATGTTGAGGTGGAGCTGGTGGCCGACGCCGTCGATCGGCACGCCCTCGGCCTTCAGCTTCTTCACCAGGTCGTACAGCGCCTGCCGCTTGCGCGGGAACTCGGTGTTGTAGTCGTTGATGAACAGCTTGGCGGCCGGGTCGGTCTCGTGCGCGACGCGGAAGGCCGTGCGGATGAAGTCCAGGCCGGTGATCTGGAACCACTTCGACCGGCGCAGGCCGTCGGGTTGGTTCTCGTCCACCACCTCGTTGACCACGTCCCAGACCGCGATCTTGCCTTTGTAGCGGCCGACCAGCGTCTTCACGTGGTTCTCCAGCCGCTTCAGCAGCAGCGCCTTGTCCTCAGGCGAGGAGGTGAGGTCGCGGTCGCCGTCCTTGAACACCCAGTCGGGCGTCTGGCTGTGCCAGGCGAGCGTGTGCCCGCGGAAGGTCAGCCCGTGCTGGACGGCGTAGTTCACCAGGTAGTCGCCCTCGGCGAAGGTGAACTCGCCCTCGCGCGGCTCGGTCGCGTCCCACTTCAGGTCGTTCCCGGGGGTGACCCCGCTGAAGTGCTTGAGCAGCAGGTCGCCGTGCTCGCCGAGCGTCTGGGCGCGGGCGACGGCCGCCCCCAGGGTGAACGGCACCTCGTCCTTGAGCGAGGGGATGTCCGTCTGGATCGGCTTGGGCTCGACGTACGTCAGCGTGAAGTCGTCCAGGTAGAAGGGGAACGTGCCGGCGTCGGACTCCACGTAGACGCTGAGGAAGTCCACGTCGTAGGCGAGCGTGTAGGTGCCGGTGAGCTGCACCCACTGTCCCTGGGGGACGGCCTTCGGCGCGGCCACCCGCTCGTAGCTGGGGGTGCCGTTCGTCCGGCGTTCGATCGACAGGCCGAGGGTGCCCGAGGTCGTGTCCGGGCCGAGGCGCACCCAGGCCGACAGGGTGTACTTCGACCCCTTGGCCATCTTGCCGAGCACGCTGATCGCCGGGCCGTCCCAGGAGGCCGAGCGGCCGGTCACCGCGAGGCTGCGGGCGCCGCCGTGCGCGGCGTCCGTCGTGGCCGCCAGGGACGCCGAGGCGCGCGGCGACCAGCCCTGGGCGGTGCCGGTCTCGAAGTCGGTGCTCAGGCCCGAACGCGCGGGATCGGTGTCCGAGGTGATGACGATGTCGTCGATGTAGTACTTCGCGGTGGCCTCGGAGCTCTCGGCGTAGAGCTGCAGGCCGGTGGAGTCGGCGCCGAAGGAGTAGGTGCCCGACAGCTCGGCCCAGCCGCCGTCGGTCACGGTGGCGGCGGCCACCCGTTCGTAGGTGGTGTCGCCGCCGTCGGGTGTGCGCTGCACGGTCAGTGCGATCGTGCTCGACGGCTCCCCGCTCACCATCCGGGCGTACGCCGTGACCTGGTACGTGACGCCCTTCTGGAAGGGCGGGCTGATGGACGCCCCGTGCCAGGTGGCGGTGCGGCCGGAGGTGAGCAGGGAGCGCGACCCCGAGTGCGCGGCGTCGGAGGTCGCGCCGACCTCGACCCCGTCGCCTCTGGGCCCCCATCCCTGGGTGGTGCCGTCTTCGAAGTCGTACTTCGCGACCTGCACGGCCGCGGCGCCTGCGGGAGTCGCACTCGCCGCGACCGCCGGCAGTCCCATGACCGTGCACAGGACTACCGCGGCCGCCCGGTGAAGGAGGCTGCGCATCGGGGGGTCTCCTCGTGCCGCGCTAGCGCGCGGTCAGGTTGTCGGCGAGAAGCCGGATCAGGGGCTCGCGCCGCGTGCAGGTGGACAGGGCGAAGGAGTCGGCGAGCGCGAGCAGCTCGTCGTCGTCCAGTCCGCGGAACAGCTCGGCGTACTCGGGAAGCAGCGCCTGGGCGATCAGGATGTGCCGGATGAGGTCGTCGGTCTGGTAGCGGGCGCCCCACGGGTAAGGGTCCCAGGAAGGGAACTCCGTGTCGATCAGCCGGTGCAGCGGCGCGAGCTCGCTCGCCGTCTCCTCCATCGTCGAGCCCCACCGGTCGGCGCCGAGCCGCTTCTTCTTCGCCATGAACGGCCCGAACCGCTCCATGTAGGACCCACCCGCGCAGACCAGGCCCTGCAGTCCGACGTCCTTGTAGGTCCAGATGGACCAGCCGGCCTCGTACGCGTCGAAGATCTCCAGCTGGTCGCGCAGGATCTGGTAGCGCTGCTCGTCCACCGAGGGGTCGCCGGTGTAGACGGGCCCGAACTCGCCGACCCAGATCGGCGTGCCGGTCTCCCGCTGGAAGGCGGTGCGGCGGGCGAAGGTGCGCTCCAGCTCGTCGCGGTCGCACCACTCGCCCCGGGTGAAGCCCGGGTAGGGGCCGCCGTGGGCGAACCCGGCCAGCGCGTAGTCGTGGCAGACGAACACCGTGTTCTCGTAGACCTCGTGGAAGACCGAGAAGTCGGTGGAGTAGGTGTTGCCGTCGAGGAACAGCACGTGGGCGGGGTCCACCGCACGCAGCGCCTTGACCAGACGGTCGTAGAAGGGCCCGACCATCCGGCCGCTGGGGTCGGCCGGTTCGTTGATCGGGTTGTAGCCCGCCACCCACGGGTTGTCCTTGTAGTGGTCGGCCAGCGCCTCCCACAGGTGAACCGCCCGGTCCTGGAAGTGCCGGTGCTCCCAGAAGGAGGCGACGTGGGTGGGGTTGTCGGAGTGCCAGTGCTGGTTCTGCGCCCCCGGGAGCGCGTGCAGGTCGATGACGCTGTAGACGCCCCGCTCACCCAGCATTCCGATCACGCGATCGAGATGGCGGAAGCCGCGCTCGACGATCTCCATCGGCCGGTCGTCCGCCTCGAAGTGCCGGTAGTTCACCGGGATCCGCACGCAGTTGACGCCCATGTCCCGCAGGAGGTCGGCGTCGGCCTCGGTGAAGAACGAGGTCAGGAAGCGGTCGAAGAACATCTCGTAGCGTTCCTCGCCGAGCACCTGCCGCACCGCCGCGCGCATCGAGGACTCGTTGGCGGGGTAACCGGTGATGAAGTTCTCCATGTTGAGCCAGCCGCCCAGGCCGACCCCCCGCAGCCTCACCGGGTCGCCCGCCTCGTCGACCAGCCGGGATCCGGACACGCGCAGCAGCGTCATCGATTCTCCTCAATCCTCGAAACCGGCGGCGTGGCCGGAGAGCGACGGCCCCCGCCTTCTCCTCCGCTACCCGCTGTCGACAGTCGCGCTGAAAGTTTCGGCTAACATCCGAATGTTTCGTGGTCCGGAGAATAAGTAAAGCTAAGGTTAAGCGTCAAGGGCACTCTGAGCTTGATCACGGCGGTCACGCGTCCCATCAGGGGGAACCGGTTCAGGTTTCCCGAAACTTTCGGCTACGATCTGCTTCATGCCAGTGAAGAGGCGGGTGACCATCGCCCAGATAGCGGAGGAGGCCGGAGTCTCCGTTCCGACCGTGTCCAAGGTGATCAACGGCCGTCCCGAGGTCGCGCCGGAGACCCGTCAGCGGGTGGAGCGCCTCCTGCAGAAGCACGGATACCAGCGCAGGACGGGGCAGGGCGACGGCCCGGTCGGTTTACTGGACCTGGTGTTCGCCGAGATCGAGAGCCCGTGGGCCATGGAACTGGTGCGCGGGGCCGAGCAGGCGGCGCACGAGGCCGCCGCCAGCGTGGTGATCTCCGTGCTGCACACGCACGCGGGCCCCGGCCGTGACTGGCTGGAGCGCATAGCGGCGCGGCGCACGGACGGCGTGATCATCGTCAGCTCCCGGCTCTCGGTGCGCCAGCAGGGCCAGCTCAGCGCCCGTTCGATCCCGTTCGTCGTCGTCGACCCCGAGGGCGAGCCGCCGCCCGGCGTGGCGTCGGTCGGCGCGACCAACTGGCACGGCGGCCTCGCGGCCACGCGCCACCTTCTCGACCTCGGTCACACCCGGATCGGCATGATCGGCGGTCCGCCGGACATGCTGTGCAGCCGGGCCAGGATCGACGGCTACCGCGCCGCGCTGGAGACCGCCGGGGTGTCCATCGACCCCGAGCTCATCCGTTACGGCGACTTCCTGGTCAACTCGGGCCACGACGCCGGTCACGCGCTGCTCTCGCTGGACAACCCCCCGACCGCCATCTTCGCCGGCAGCGACATGCAGGCGTTCGGCGTGTTCGAGGCGGCCCGGCAGCGGGGCCTGCGGGTGCCCGAGGACCTCAGCGTGGTCGGCTTCGACGACCTGCCGCTGTCCCGGTCCGCGTGGCCGCCGCTGACCACCGTGCGCCAGCCCCTGGAGGAGATGGCCGCACTGGCCGCGCGGATGGTGCTGGCCATGGGCCGGGGCGAGAACACCGAGGCGCGCCGCGTCGAGTTGTCCACCGACCTGGTGGTCCGGGAGAGCACCGCACGGCCCCGGTGAAACCGGGCTCGTCCCATGATCGTCCAAAATGGGAGCGCTTGGACGAATGGGGGCAGGATGACCGACGAACACGCTAAGGTTTCTGCGGATATCGCCGGGTTCGCGGGACGGGGCTGACGGTTGCGGAGTTCGCGTGGAGCGGCCGTCATGGCATTCGCCGCGGCGCTCATGCTTCTGGGAGGTTCCGGGTCGGCGGCCCTCGCGGCGCCGGTACGCCATGGGACCGGGACAGCAGGGACCGGGACGGCGTGGCCCGGGACGGTGCGGGGCGCGGAGCACGCGGTGGCCGCCCCTGCGTCGGCGGTTCCCGGCAGGCGGGCGGCCGGGGTGGCGGAAGGGCCGTCCGTCGAGGAGCATCCCTGTCCTGTCGCCGTGCCGTCCGGCACGACCTGCGGCTACCTCCTGGCTCCCGAGCGGCGTGACGTCCCCAACAGCAGGACCATCAAGGTCGGCTACGCGGTGCACCGGGCGTCACAGGCCTCGGGACAGGCCGCCGACCCGGTCGTCTACATGAGCGGCGGGCCGGGATCGGCCTCGCTCCAGCTCACCGGGTTCCTCGCCCAGATGTTCCCCGACCGCGACGTGGTCGTCCTCGAACAGCGCGGCGGGCGCTACTCCGAGCCCAGACTGAGCTGCCCCGAGATCGTCCGCGGGGTCGTGGACACCCTGCGCACGCCCGGGCCCACGTCGGCCGAGACCGCCCCGCTCGCGCGGCAGGCGCTGGCCTGCCAGTCACGCCTTGAGGGCGAGCACGTCGACCTGCGCGGCTACCGGACCGCCGAGATCGCGTCCGACGTCGTGGACCTGCGGGCCGCGCTCGGCTACCCGCGGTGGTACCTGTTCGGCGTCAGCTACTCCACCCGTCCGATGCTGCTGGCGGCGGGGCGCGACCCCCAGGGCACCCGAGGGGTCGTGCTCGACTCGCTGCTTCCCGCGAGCGCCCGCTGGTACGACGAGTCGTCCGCCGCCCTCTCGGCGACGATGACCAAGCTGGGGATCGCCGCCCGGTTCGACGCCATGGTGAAAGCGCTCAACGCGCACCCCGCGACGTACGAGACCAAGGACCCGCTCACCCGCAAGCGGCTGACGGTGCAGCTCAACGGGGACGACGTGGCGACGATCCTCGGCGAGGCGCTGCACGAGACCGACGTGATCCCGATCGTGCCGGCCCTCGTGGACGGGCTGGCCTCCGGCCGCACCGAACTGCTGCAACCCCTGGTCGACGCCGCCGGCGACGGGCTGACCTCGCACGAGTGGGGCCTGTACTACGCGGTCCAGTGCCAGGACGAGACGCCGCACAACTCCTTCCCCGATTCTCGGGGCCCCCGGCTGTTCACGGGGGTCGTCGACGCGGCGGTCTGCGACGCCTGGGACCTGCCCGCCGCGCGGGCCGAACCCGACCTCCTGGCCCCGGGCGGGTGGGTCACCACGGTCGTGTCGAAGAGCGCCTCCTCGGAAGGGGCCTCCCCGCAAGGGGCCACCCCGGCCTCGTCGGACGGCACGTCGCCGGAGGCGGCGACGGCCGCGACGCCGCCGGTCCTGGTCCTCGGCGGCCAGTACGACCCCACCACCCCGCCGGAGGCCGCGCGGCAGGCGGTGTCGGCCGTACAGGGCGCGCGGTTCGCCGAGTTCGCCGGGGTCGGGCACGCCGTCTTCCTGTCGAGCGCCTGCAGCCGCCAGACGATCGCCGCGTTCCTCGACGACCCGGCCGCGACGGCCCGCGCATGCGACCCCGGCGCCGCGCCGTACCCCATCGTGCGTCCGGGCGACCTGCTCCTCACGTCGTCGGCCTACCGGCTGTCCCGGTCGCCGATCCCGCTGGGGGTCCCCGCGGCCTTCCTGCTCGTGTCGGCCGTCCAGCTCGTCGCGGGGCTGGTCTCCCTGCTGCGCAGGCGCGGCGGCGGGCTGAGCGCGCTCGCGGGCCTGGCGGGCGTCGCGCTGTGCGGGCTGTCGGCGCTCAGCCTGTCGGGGATCCAGGACGTGACCACGCTGGCGATCGGGGTGCCGCACGCCCTGGCCTGGTATGGCCTGCTGGCCCTCGTCTCCACCGGGCTGTCGATCGTCGAGGCGTTCCGGCTGAACGCCGCCGCCGCCCGGATCGTCCCCGCCCTGACCGGCCTCGCGTTCCTCGCCTGGCTGTACGGCTGGCTGCTGTCTTGATCAAGCTCGCCTTAAGCGCTGATTAAAAGGAAAGTTTCTTAATAGAGAGCATTGACGCGGCTGGTCCGGCGGCTTACGTTCCGATCAACCCCTGGGGGGCGGGGTGTGGAAGATCGGCACTTCGCCTGTCGGAGGTATGGCTGTGCGCCTGTTGAGATCATCGTTGGCGCGGACCGCTTCGGCGGTCTGCATCGCGTTCGCCGCCGGGGCCGCGGCGCTGGCCGCGACCGGCGGCACCGCCGGGGCGGCGGCCGGCGACGAGGCGTGCCGGCCCGACGGGCTCTACCGGACGCCCGGCGTGGAGATCCCCTACTGCCTGGCCTACGACACCGACGGCCGGGAGAAGATGGGCGCGGGCCACCCCCGCCGGATCATCGGCTACTTCACCGGCTGGCGCGACGGCTCCAACGGGCAGACCCGCTACCTCGCCAGTGACATCCCCTGGGGCAAGGTCACCCACATCAACTACGCGTTCGCCCACGTGGGGCCGGACAACAAGATCTCCGTCGGGTCGAACACGGACAAGAACCCGGCCATCGGCATGACCTGGCCCGGCGTCGCCGGCGCCGAGATGGACCCGGCGTACTCCTACAAGGGCCACTTCAACCTGCTCGGCAAGTTCAAGAAGCAGTTTCCGGACACCAAGACCCTGGTCAGCGTGGGCGGCTGGGCCGAGACCGGCGGCTACTTCGACGACGCGGGCAAGCGGCAGGCGAGCGGCGGCTTCTACACGATGACGTCGACCCAGGCGGGCATCGACACGTTCGCGGACTCCGTCGTGTCGTTCCTGCGCACGTACGGCTTCAACGGCGTGGACATCGACTACGAGTACCCGACGTCGAACAACGACGCGGGCAACCCGCTCGACTGGCCGATCGCCAATTCCAAGCGCGCGACGCTGATGAAGGGCTACGCCGCGCTGATGAAGACCCTGCGCGAGAAGCTGGACCGCGCCTCCGCCGCCGACGGGAGGTACTACATGCTGACCGTCGCCGCGCCCGCGTCCGGCTGGCTGCTGCGCGGCATGGAGACCTACCAGGTCACGCAGTACCTCGACTACGTCAACATCATGTCCTACGACCTGCACGGCGCGTGGAACAAGTACGTGGGCCCCAACGCGTATCTGTTCGACGACGGCAAGGACGGCGAGCTCGCCGCCGCCGGCGTGTACGGAGCCGGGCAGTACGGCGGCATCGGCTACCTCAACACCGACTGGGCCTACCACTACTTCCGCGGGGCCATGCAGCCGGGCCGGATCAACATCGGCCTGCCGTACTACACGCGCGGGTTCAAGAACGTGCAGGGCGGCACGAACGGGCTGTGGGGCACCGCCCCCGCCACCACCTGCCCGGCCGGCTCCGGCCTCACCACCTGCGGCGACGGCGCGGTCGGCATCGACAACCTGTGGCACGACCTCGACGACAACGGCAAGGAGTCGCCGGCGGGCTCCAACCCGATGTGGCACGCCAAGAACCTCGAGAAGGGCATCCTCGGCGACTACCTGGCCTCCTACGGCGTCACGGACACGTCGCTGACCGGCGCCTACGCCCGCTACTACGACTCGACGCTGACCGCCCCGTGGCTGTGGAACTCCACCAAGAAGGTGTTCCTGTCCACCGAGGACGACCAGTCGGTGGCGGCCAAGGCCGACTACGTGATCTCCAGGGGCATCGGCGGCACGATGATCTGGGAGCTGGCCGGCGACTACGGCTGGAACTCGGCCAAGGGCCAGTACGAGCCCGGCACCACGCTGACCACGCTCATGTACGACAAGTTCAAGGCCGCCACGCCGTACGGGAACGTGCGGGCGACCACCCCGATCCCGGCACAGAAGCTGGACGTCTCCGTGGAGTTCCGCGACTTCGCCCTGGGCGACAACAACTACCCGATCAACCCGAAGATCCATATCACCAACAACTCGGGCGTGACGCTGCCGGGCGGGACGGAGTTCCAGTTCGACTACGCGAGCTCGGCTCCGGGCAACGCGGCCGACCAGTCGGGCTTCGGCTCCACGATCATCCGCAGGGACCACACCGCGCCCAGCAACGTCGGCGGCCTGAAGGGCGACTACAACCGGGTGTCGCTGAAGCTGCCCAGCTGGCAGGCCCTCGCGCCGGGCGCCTCGGTGGACGTGGCCTTCGTCTACTACCTGCCCACCTCGACCCCCTCCAACTGGACGGTCTCCTTCGGCGGCGCGACGTACGGCATCACGCAGGACCTCGCCAGGGGCGGCGTGACGGCCTCTCCCTCCGCCTCCCCGTCCGGCTCCCCGTCGGCGTCTCCCAGCGTGTCGCCGTCGGCCGGGACGTGCACGGCTCCCGCGTGGTCGTCCACGACCGTCTACACGGGCGGCAACCTCGTCTCGTACGCCGGTCACACGTGGAAGGCGCAGTGGTGGACCCAGGGAGAGACGCCCGGCAACGCCCAGGTGTGGCTTGACCAGGGCCCCTGCGCGTCGGCCTCACCGTCGGCCTCACCGTCAGCGTCTCCCAGCGCTTCCCCCAGCCGGTCTCCCAGCCCGTCTCCCAGCGCCTCGCCGTCCGCCTCGCCTTCTGCGTCACCGTCGGTTTCGCCGTCGGCGAGCCCCGGCGGCTACCCCGCCTGGGCGACCGGCACGGCGTACGCGACGGGTGACCGGGTGACCTACGGCGGCGCGGTCTACCAGTGCCGTCAGCCGCACACCGCACTGGCGGGCTGGGAGCCGCCGAACGTCCCCGCCCTCTGGACCAAGCTCTGACCCACCCCCTGCCCGTACGTCCCGCGGCGACTCGCCCGGACGTACGGCACAGCCTCCGGGCCGTCCCGGACCGGTGACACCGGTACGGCCCGGAGCCGATGCCCGGCGGTCTCAGCCGATCACAAGTCGAGAGACCGCCGGGCATCGCGCCGTCCGGGGACCTTCTCATCCCTCCGTGGCGAGACCCCGAGAACGGCGGGCGACGTTCCTGGTCACCAGCAGCATCCCGCCGACCGAGGCCAGCATGCCGGCGGCGATGACCGGCACGACGGCCCCGAACCCGGAGGCCCCGGCGACGAGGCCGAACAACGGAGGGCCGACAAGCGCGCCCAGGCTGCCCATCTGGGCCACCATCCCGGTGCCCACGTCGGCGTGGTCGAGGCGCTCGAGCACGAAGGGAAGGGCGGCGAAGGCGAAGGCGCCCAGCAGCCCGTTCTCCAGGGAGACGATCCCCGCGCCGGTCGCCGCGGCGGCAAGCGGCGCGTCGGCGCTGTACACGAGCCAGGCGGCCGGCACGACCAGCAGCCCGGACACGGCGAGCGCGGCGAGCGGCACGCCCCGCCGGAGCAGGACGCCCACGGCCAGCCCGCCGAGAACGCCGACGAACGAGATCGCCGAGGTCAGGGCGCCGGCAGCGCCGGCGGAGCTCGCGTGCTCGTCGATCAGGAGCGTGGGCAGCAGCACGACCACCGGCATCGTCACCAGCACCATCAGGCAGAACGACACGGTGAGCACCGCGGGCCACGCCAGCGCCCGCACGCCGGGCACGGGCCCGGCGGCCGCGCCGGAGGCGGACGTCCGCGGCAGCCGCACCCGGACGGCCACCGTCATCAGCAGCGTCAGTCCCGCGATCAGCAGCACCCAGCCGCGCCAGCCGAGGGCCTCGCCGGCTGCGCCGCCCACGAGGGTGCTCACGCCGATGCCCACAGGGACGAACGTCGCCCAGACCGACAGGGCGACCCCCCGGTCCCGTTCCTCGGCGAGGTGGAGGACCAGCGCCGGGCACGCGACGGTGACCACGAGATAACCGACGCCCTCGGCGAGGCGGGCGGCCAGCAACCAGGCGAAGCTCCCCGCGGCCGCGCTCAGCGCGCTCGCCGCCACCATCAGCGCCAGGGCGGCGACGAGCGATTTGCCCGCACCGAACCGGCGGACCAGATACCCGGCGGGCAGCCCGGCGACGGCGCCCACCCCGACCACCGCCGAGATCGCCCAGCCCAGTTGCGACAGCGACAGCCCGAGCTCGTCGGCCATCGACGGCCCGACCGCGGCGAACTTGCCGTAGCTCATCGCCGCCACGACGCCGGCGAGGTAGATAAGGATGATCGTCAGCCACGGCGAGCGCCGCGCCGGCGCCTCACTCCGCTCGGATCCGCCTACGGTCGGCTGGGGGGTCAACGAGCCCTCCTTCGCGCGGTGTCGTCATGCCGGAATCGGCCCGTCGTCCACTCAACCAGGAGAATGCGTACGCCGCCCGGCACATCACCGGAACCGATCACGACGGCACGGTCCGCAGCCGTCGCCGGTCCGCCGCGCGGCGTGCGGCGGACGCGATCAATGGGACCATGACTGTGTCGGCGCCCGGCAAAAGGAAGGCAAGGCAGGTGGAGCAGGTCGCCCGGATGTGCAACGACGCCCCGACCACACGCGGCGGTCGGCGAACGACCGGAAGGACCGCGCCGCCCCCGGCGCTCGCGCGCACCGCCCCGCCGCGTAACCGGCCGCGGGTGCTCGCCGTGCCGCGCGGCCGTCTGCGGGTGCTCGCCGTGCCGCGCGGCCGTCTGCGGGTGCTCGCCGTGCCGCTGCTGGCCCTGCTCTCGGTGATGCTGGTCGCGACGCCCGCGCGGGCCCACGACGTGCTCGTCGCCAGCGACCCCAAGGACGGCGCGGTCCTCGGCGCCATGCCCGCCTCCGTGACGCTCACCTTCGACCAGGCCGTACGCCGCGACTTCGCGCGGCTCGCCGTCACCGGGCCGGACGGCGCCCACTACGAGCAGGGCGAGATCACGGTGAACGGCAGGAACGTCTCCGTCGGCGTACGGACGAGCACCCCCGCGGGGGCGTACGCGATCGGCTACCGCATCGTGTCGAACGACGGCCACCCGGTCACCGGCGCCGTGAGGTTCACCGTGACCGGCGGGGGCGCGGCTCCCGGGGCGGTCACCGCGCCGGCGGCCACCCCCGCGCCCGGGCCGGCGAACCCCGTCACGGCGAACCCCGGCGCTCCGGCGACCGGTGCGGGGACGGCCGGTCCGGGCGGCGGAAGCTGGGTCTGGGGGCTGCTGGCCGTCACCGCCGCTCTGCTGGCGCTGTGCACCCGCGTGCTCGTGCGGCACGACCGGCGCCTGCGCGACGGGACGATCCCGGCTCCCCCGGCGGCGGGGGAACCCGCGGCGGATTCCGGCGCGGAAGGCCCGGCCACCGGACGCCCCACCGCCGCCGGGACCGGCGCGGGAAGCTCCCCGGCCTCGGGCGGCGCCGCATGACCACGACCTCGGAACCACACGTGTCGGCGGGCCGGTCCGGCTCGGGACCCGCGCACGCCCGCGCCCGGGTCCCGGCGGCGGGGCTGACCGCCGGCGCCCTGCTCGCGGTCGTGATCGCGACCTGGCTCACGCTGCCCGCGACGGTGCCAGGGCTTCCCATGCCGGGCACGATCGTGGAGTACGGACTGCCGGTCGTCCGGCTCGTGCTCGACCTGGCCGCCACCGCGACCATCGGACTCAGCCTGCTCCCCAAGCTCCTCGGCTTCGACGATCCGGACCGGACCGAGCCGGTCGCCGCCAGGGCCCGGCACTGGGCCGTGCTGTTCTCCCTGGTCTGGTGCGCGGCGGCGCTGGTGTCGGCCGTCCTCAGCGCCGCCGAGGTCACGCCGGGCACGTTCCCCGACGTGGCGGCGTACGTCGACGGCATCGGCGCGGGGCAGGGCATGATCGTGAGCGCGTCGTGCGCCCTGACCAGTGCCGCCGTGGGGATGCTGGCGGTGCGGTTCGGCGAGAAGGTGCCGGCCGAGCTGCGGGTGCTCGTCGCCGGGTTCGGGCTGCTGCCGCTCCCGGTCACCGGGCACGCCTCGAACTGGTACTGGCACGACCTCAGCATGGTCTCGATGGAGCTGCACGTCATCGGGGCCTGTGCCTGGGTGGGCGGCCTGGTCGCGCTCGCCGTCCTGCTGCCGCGTCATCGCGACCTGCTCGCCCGCACGCTGCCCCGATTCTCCCGGCTGGCGACGTACGCGCTGGTCGTCGTGGGACTGTCCGGGCTCTTCAACGGCCTGGTGGAGCTGCTGCTCGCGCCCCGCGAGAGCTTCCCCGCGTCGCTGGTCACGACGGGGTACGGCCGGCTCGTGGTCGCCAAGGCGGTGTTCACCGGAGTGATCGCGCTGCTGGGGGGCAACATCCGCTGGCGGCTGCTGCCGGCGGTCACGCGTCAGGCCCCGGCCGCGTTCGCCGCCTGGGCGGCCCTGGAACTCACCGTGATGGGCCTCGCGTACGGCGTCGCGGTCGCACTGACCAAGACCCCGGTCGCCTGACCCGCGGCCCTGACCCGCGGCTCTGGCCCACGGCTCTGGCCCACGGCTCTGGCCCGCGGCCTGGCCCGTCTCGCCTCCGAGACGCCGAGAGCCGCCCCCGGCAAGGGGAGCGGCTCGGGAAAGGCGTGTGAGCGCGGGTGCGGGCCGTCAGGCCGTCGGCTCCGACACGGCGGCGGGCGCGGGGGTCGCCTCGGACGCCGCCTCTGACGCCGTCTCCGACCCGGCATCGCGCGACGATCCGGGCTCGGCCGTGACCTCCCTGTCCGCGGGCCGCGTCTCCCGGGCGATCCTGTCCTCCGCGGCGGCGGCCGTCAGCCCCTTGCCGCCGGCGAACCACTCCACCGCGTACCACACGACGGCCAGCGCGGCGAGCGCCACCGGCCAGGCCTGCGGCGCGTACGGCGGGGCTTCGAGCATCCGGTCCTGCGCCAGCAGCCCCCCGTACACCCCGGCGGTGGCGAGCACGGCGCCCACGAGCGGCCGCAGTTGCCTGATCGGCACCAGGAAGGCCACGTCGACGGCGATTCCGGCGAGCAGGAAGAAGAACGGGATCGCCGACGGCGGGAAGCCGCCACCGACGAGCAGCGGCCAGATCAGGCACCGGTAGGCCACGTACGCCCCGGCGATCGCGGTGGCCGTGTAGCGGCGCCCGACCATGACGCGGGCGAAGACCAGGATCGCGACGCCCACCACCCCCGCGTACACGGCGTAGACGACGTCGGGGATCGGCAGCGAGAACTTGAGCACCATGGCCCGGTCCACGGCCCGCCCCATCTGGTTGGCCGCGAATTCGAGCAGCGTCGGCTCGGCGTACGGCTGCCCGCGGTCCCAGGAGGCCAGCTCCAGCACGCCGTACTCCTGCTGGAGCTCGGGGAAGTGCGCGTTCTCCAGGAAGAACGCGAACAGGCCGCCCAGCACCAGCGCACGCCGGCCGCGGGTGATCTCGGCGTACCGGCCCGAGCCGATGTACCAGCCGCGGATCACTCCGGCGAGCATCAGCGCGGTGCCGATGTACAGCAGCGCGTGGGAGGGGCTCCACGCGGTGATGTCGAGCCCGTTGACCCGGTGGTTGATCAGGTCGAGCGGGATGGCGATGAGGAAGACCCCGGTGCCCCACACGATCAGGCGGGAAGACGTGCGGTCCACCCCGTAGCCGGTGTACCAGTGCACGATGGTCAGCGCCACCGCGATCGCCGTGCCGACCGTGTTGAGCAGGTGCGGCGGGGCCAGGTCGTCGCGCAGCCACTTGAAGTGCCACGACACGTCCCAGCTCGACCCGAGCACCTTGAGGACGAACGCCGCGAGCCAGCCCAGGTAGAGCACCCGGAAAAGGTCCTGCGGCGTCTGCCTGCCAGCCTCCCCCCGGGTCCAGTACGGAAGAGCCCACTCGATCACGCGAGCGGGGATCTGCTTGAGCGGCGTTCCATTCACGCGCGAAATGATGCCGTTCCCTATGGTGAGGCGCAATCAGGGTTTACCCCGATGCATCATCACGATTCGTGCGTGGACCGGGTCGGCGCCCGCCGAAGCGACGGTTATCCACAGGCGCGGCCGCTCCTCAGCGGTCTCTCAGCAGAGACAAGTAGCATCGCGACATGACGTTTCCGGGTGGGCGGCGTGCCCTCGCGATCGTGGTCACGCTGGTCATCCTGATGGCCGGAGGCGTGACGTGGGCCCTATGGCCCTCCGGCCCCGTGGTGAAGGGCCGTGACCTGGTCATCCCCGTCCTGGACGGGCCGGCCGGCGACCAGCGCGTCGATCTCGACGCCACCTTCTATCCCCCGGCCTCCGGCGGCAGGGCTCCGGCCGTGCTGCTCTCCCACGGCTTCGGCGGCAGCAAGGAGAGCATGCGCGAGCAGGCGGGACGGCTCGCCGAGCAGGGCTACGCCGTGCTGACCTGGTCGGCTCGCGGGTTCGGCCGCTCGACCGGGCAGATCGCGCTCAACTCCCCCGACTACGAGGTCAAGGACGTGCGGGGGCTGATCGACTGGCTGGCCGAACGCCCCGAGGTGCGTCTCGACGCCCCGGGCGACCCGCGCGTCGGGATCGCCGGCGGCTCGTACGGCGGGGCGATCGCGCTGATGGCCGCGGCCTACGACAGCCGGGTCGACGCGATCGTGCCCCAGATCACCTGGTACGACCTCGCCGACGCGCTCTTCCCCGACGCCTCGGGCAAGGGTCCGCTCAACGGCGTCTTCAAGAAGATGTGGGCCGGCATCTTCTTCAGCGCCGCCGCCGACCGGCTGGCCCCGGACGGCGGCCTCGGCGCGGGCGGCCTGGCCGGCCTCACCGGCGCGGCCGCGGGCTCGGGCGCGGGCTCGGGCGACACGAAGTCCCAGGCGCGCGGGACGGCGACGCCGGGGGCGGCCGGTGCCACGGCGGGCGCCGGCGGGCAGAGTCCGGGAGCGACCGCCCCGGCCACTCCGGCGGCCACTCCGGCGGCGGGCGGGGACGCGTCCGGGGGCCGGGAGACCGGGCGGACGCCCGGGATCGAGCAGGTCCAGTGCGGGCGGTTCCTGCCGCAGATCTGTGAGATGTACCAGAAGGTGGCCGAGACCGGCCGGGCCACCAAGGAGGCGGTCGATCTCCTGCGGCGGTCGAGCCCGATCTCGGTGCCCGGCCGGATCAAGGTGCCGACGCTGCTGATCCAGGGCCAGCGCGACTCGCTGTTCCCGCTCGCGCACGCCGACGCCAACGCCCGGGCCATCGCCGCCACCGGCGCTCCGGTCGAGGTCGCCTGGTTCAACGGCGGCCATGACGGCGGCGACGGCGAGACGGACTGGCTGTCCGACCGTACGACCGGCTGGTTCGACCGCTACCTCAAGGGGTCCTCCGCCGGCGAGGGCGACTCGGCGGCGTTCACCGTGACCAGGGACGGCGGCCGGGACCCGGGCACGCGCCGTCCCGTGCTCCTGCACGCCACCGCCGACCGCTACCCCGGCCTGCCGGGCGGGGAGCGCACCACGGTCGCGCTCAACGGCCCCCAGCAGCCGATCGCCAACCCGGCGGGCGGGTCGCCGTCGTCGATCTCGGCGGTCCCCGGCCTCGGCGGGCTGCTCGGCGGAAACGGCGGCGGCGCGTCGATCGCGCTGGACATGCCCGGCCAGGCGGCCGCCTTCGAGTCGGCGCCGCTGGCCGGGCCCGCGCAGGTCACCGGCAGCCCGACCGTCACGATCAGGGTGTACGGCACGGGTGAGGCCACACTGTTCGCCAAGCTCTACGACGTCTCCGGAGGGTCGCTCCCGGTGCTGCCGTCGAGCCTCGTCTCCCCACTGCGGGTCACCGCGAGCGAGGCGGGCACGCCGGTCACCGTGACGCTTCCGGCCATCGACAGGCGCTTCGACGCCGGGCACAGGATGCGCGTGGTCGTCTCGACCACCGATCTCGGCTACGCGACGCCCGCCGCCCCCGCCGTCTACCGCGTCGCGCTGGAGTCCCCCGCGCTGGAGCTGCCCGGGGACGCGGCGCTGCGGACGCCCGCCACCGGCCCGGCGTGGTGGACGTGGGCCATGCCGCTCGCCGCGATCGCGATCGCGGCCGTGCTCCTGCTGACCGGCAGGGCCAGGCGCGGCAGGGACGCGGGCGACGACCCGGCGGTGGACGCCGAGTCGGCCGACGTGCCCTTGGTGATCAGCGGCCTGGGCAAGCGCTACCGCAACGGCGAGAGGGCGGTCGACGGCCTGTCGTTCCGGGTCGAGAAGGGCCAGGTGCTCGGCCTGCTCGGGCCGAACGGCGCGGGCAAGACCACCACCATGCGCATGCTGATGGGTCTCATCCACCCCGACGAGGGCGAGATCCGGATCTTCGGCACCCGCGTGCGGCCGGGGGCTCCGGTGCTGTCGCGGCTCGGGTCGTTCGTCGAGGGGCCGGGGTTCCTGCCGCACCTGTCCGGCCGGGCCAACCTGGAGCTGTACTGGCAGGCCACCGGACGACCGCCGCAGGACGCCCACATGGAGGAGGCGCTGGAGATCGCCGGGCTCGGCGCGGCCCTGGAGCGCGCGGTGCGCACCTATTCCCAGGGCATGCGCCAGCGCCTCGCCATCGCGCAGGCCATGCTCGGCCTTCCCGACCTGCTCGTGCTGGACGAGCCGACCAACGGCCTCGACCCGCCGCAGATCGCCGAGATGCGCCGGGTGCTCAAGGCGTACGCCGAGCGGGGGCGCACCGTCATCGTCTCCAGCCACCTGCTCGCCGAGGTCGAGCAGACCTGCACCCACGTGGTCGTCATGCACCGCGGGCGGCTGGTGTCCGCCGGGCCGGTCGGCGACCTGCTCGGCGCCGCGCCGGCCGCCAACGGCGCCGGCCCCCGCCTGGAGGACGTGTTCCTCGACCTGATCGGAGAGAGCCGTTGAGCCCGGCGAAGCGACCGGCCCCGGACCTGACCGGACACATCGACGACGACGGTCGGGCCACGCCGGCCGCCGCCCAGGACGGACCGGACACGGGCGGTGACGCCGCGAGGGGCCGGGCGCCCGGCTACGCTCCGGGACGCACGCTGCCGCTGCGGGTGGAGTTCGTGCGGCAGCTGCGGCGGCGCCGCACCATGGCGATGTTCGCCGTGCTGCTCGCCCTGCCGTGGGTGCTCGTGGTGGCGTTCCAGTTCGGGCCGGCCGGGCGGGGGCAGGGCAGCCTGCGGCTGTCGGATCTGGCCACGGCGGGCGGGCTCAACTTCGCCGCGTTCGCCCTGTCGGTGTCGGCCAACTTCCTGCTGGTCGTCGCCGTGGCGCTGTTCTGCGGTGACACGGTGGCGAGCGAGGCGAGCTGGTCCTCCCTGCGCTACCTGCTGGCCGCGCCGGTTCCCCGCGACCGGCTGCTGCGCCAGAAGCTGGTGGTGGCGCTGGCGTACTCGGCCGCCGCGGTGACCGTGCTTCCGCTGATGGCCCTGCTCGCCGGCACGCTGGCCTTCGGGTGGAACGACATCACCGTGCCGGGGACCGGCGAGGTGATCCCCGCCGCCGACGTGCTGCCCAAGTTCGCCGTCGTCATCGGCTATGCCCTGGTCAGCCAGCTGGTGGTCGCCGCGGTCGCCTTCCTGCTGTCGGTCGGCACCGACTCCCCGCTCGGCGCGGTCGGCGGCGCGGTCGGCCTGGTGATCGTCAGCAGCATCCTGCAGGCGGTCGAGGCGCTGGGCTCGCTGCGCGAGTTCCTTCCCACGTTCTGGAACTCCGCGTGGCTCGACGCGCTCGCGCCGGAGCCCGACTACAGCGGCATGGTGAAGGGCGTGGCGGTCTCCGTGACCTACTCGGCGGTCCTCGTCGCCCTGGCCTTCCGCCGCTTCCGGCGCCGGGACATCGTGTCCTGACGCGGGGCCCGCGCCATCCCCGGAATTCCGGCCGGCATCTGTCGCTCGCCGGGCTGCGGGCGCAGGTGGAGGGGCCCCCGCAGCGCCGGCGAGGCGGCCCGGGCCTGGGCCCGGCCGTCGCGCACGCGATCGTGCGGGCGCACGGCGGGACCATCGGCGTGGAGGAGTGGGCACGGCGCCCGGTACGCCGTCCGCCTGCCGCTCGCCGATCCCCCGTAGGCCGTCGGCCGTGACCGCTTCGTCAGCCGTCGCCGATCGGGATGACCGCCGTCAGCGTGGTGCCCCGGCCGGCCGGGCTGACGACCCCTATCGTGCCCCCGAGCGCCTGGACGCGGTCGATGAGACCGATGAGCCCCGAGCCCCTGGCCGGATCCGCGCCTCCCACCCCGTCGTCGCGGATCGCGACTCTCGCGGCGTCGCCCGCCGCGTCGACCTCGACGCACACCGTCGAGGCCCGGGCGTGCTTGGCCACGTTCGTCAGCGACTCGGAGACGATGTAGTAGACCGCCACCTCGACCCGCTCCGGGAGGCGCCCGTCGACCCGTACGTCCAGCTCGACGGGGACGGCCGAGCGGCGCGCGAGCATCTTCAGCGCGGGCCCGAGCCCGCCCTTGGACAGGATCGCCGGGTGGATGCCGCGGGACAGCTCGCGCAGGTCCTCCAGCACCAGCGTCAGGCCCTCGGCCGTGTGGGACAGCTGTTGCTTGAGCTTGGGCAGTTCGGCAGGCACGGCCGCCTCCGCCACCCGCAGCTCCAGCCCCAGGGAGACGAGGCGCTGCTGGGCCCCGTCGTGCAGGTCGCGTTCGATCCGGTGCCGGGTCTCGTCCGAGGCCGCGACCACGCGGGCGCGCGAGGCGGCGAGCTCGTCGCGGGCCTCGGCGTTCGAGATCGCGGTGGCGACGAGCTCGGTGAAGTCCCGCATGCGTTCCTCGACGTCGTCCGGCTGCGGCTCCCGGCCGCAGAAGAAGGCGATCATCACACCCCACAGCCGCGCCTCCACGACGATGGGACTGGCGACCGCGGAGACGATCTGCTCGTCCCTGGCCCACCCGTCCAGCTCGCCGGCCGCGCCCTCGTCCACCGTCATCCTGCCTGGCCGTCCCGTTCGCAGGACGAGGGCGGACAGGCCGCTCTCCCTGAGCGGGCGGCGCGAGCCGACCGGCGGCGGCGACCTGCGGTCCGGCGCGCTCCACGAGCCCGCCAGGACGACCGCCCGGTCGGGCTCGTAGCGCTCGATCGCGGTGTGGTCCGCGTTCACGATCAGGCCCATCTCACGGGCGACCGCACCGAAGATCTCCGTCGGCGGGACTCCGCGGGCGACCAAGGTGGCGACCCGTCGCAGAGCGGCCTGCTCCTCGGCGATCCTGGCGAGCTCGTCCCGGCTCGCCGCCAGGGCGGTGCTGATGGCCTCGCGGTCGCGCGCCGCCACCAGCACCGCTTCCAGCGAGGGCACCACGCGCTCCCGCAGGCGGCGCATCATGGCCGCCGGCAGGCCGGCGGGCACGACGAGCGTGCCGATCCCGGCGCCGTCGTCCGTCAGCCGCAGCGTGGTGTGGCGCGGGTCGTCGCCGACCGGCCCGAGTTCGATGGCCAGGAACGGCAGGCCGAGTCCCTGCGCCAGGCGCCGGGCCACGACCGGCAGCGCCGCGCGCAGATGTTCGGCGCGCAGGAGGAGACGGGCCGTCCTGGCGTCGAGATCGGCTTCGCGACGGCGTTCCTCCGCCTCGACGACCAGGGACCGCATCAGCGAGGCGGCGGCGCTCACGAGCAGCCCGACGGCCAGGAAGACCAGCAGGGGCACCCACGTCCAGCCGGTGAAGATGCTGACCTGATGGAGGGGCGGGACCTGGAAGAAGTCGTAGACCATCGCGCTGGCCAGAGCGACGATCACACCGAGCCACACGCCCCAGAGGTACGCGACCACGAGAACACCGAGCAGGTAAACTACGTCCAGGGCATTGCTGGGCGCCACCTGCGCCAGCGCAAAGGCTATGAACGTCTCGGCTGCCACGCATGCGGCGCCCGTCAGGATGCCCCACACCAGAGGCGGGCGGCTCGCGCGTAGCAGCAACGACAGCAACCGCGCGCGCACAAGGCCACACTACTCTCGCAGGACGGATAGAGGTACGGGCGAAAGCCCTGGTCAACGCCGTCGCCCGCCGCGCCGGACCGGCACGTGACGAAGGCGGCAGAGCGGTGGACGAGACTCGGACGCGAGTGGTGCTGGCGGACGACGACGTCCTGCTGCGTGAGGGGCTGGCCAGCCTGCTGGAGCGAACGGGGTTCGAGGTCGCCGGCCAGGCGGGGAACGCGGCCGAGCTGCTCGCCCTCGTGCGGGAACGCCGTCCGGACCTGGCCGTGATCGACATCCGGATGCCTCCCGGGCACGCGACGGAGGGCGTCGAGGCGGCCAAGGTCATCCGCGCGGAGCTCCCCGAAGTGGGCATCCTGCTGCTGTCGGCGCACGTCGAGGTCGACCAGGCGATGGAGCTGCTCGCCACCGGGCACCGGATCGGCTACCTGCT
Source organism: Microbispora sp. KK1-11 (assembly GCF_006874435.1). Classification (NCBI taxonomy): domain Bacteria; kingdom Bacillati; phylum Actinomycetota; class Actinomycetes; order Streptosporangiales; family Streptosporangiaceae; genus Microbispora; species Microbispora sp. KK1-11. The sequence continues at coordinate 145,175 of NZ_VIRJ01000006.1, forward strand.
CAAGAGCCGGGTGACCGCGGTGTCCGACTTCGTCGAGGCGCTCGAACGCATCCTCCACGGCGGATCGGTCGTGGACCCCAGCCTCGTGACCGAGCTGTTCAACGCCCGCCGACGGCAGGATCCGCTGGAGCTGCTCACCCAGCGTGAGCGCGAGGTGCTCTCCCTCATGGCGGAGGGCCGCTCGAACGCCGGGATCGCGCACAAACTCTGGATCACCGAGGGCACGGTCGAAAAGCACGTGCGCAGCATCATGGGGAGGCTGCGGCTGCCGGAGACGGAGGACGACCACCGCCGCGTGCTCGCGGTGCTCGCGTTCCTCGACGCCCGCTGAGGCCGTACCGGTGTCGCCCGCACGGCCGGTTCAGGCGTCCGCGCCCCGCAGGATCTCGTCGATGGCCCGTCCCGACAGGCGCGGCTTCGACAGGAAGGCGACGGCCGGGCTGGTCGCGATCAGCTCGGCGAAGTCCTGCTCGTCGTACGTCGAGATCAGGATGACCCGGGGCGGTTCCCGGTCGCCCGCGTCGTGCAGTCTCCGGGCCAGGTCGAACCCGCTCTCCTCCCCCAGGTCGATGTCGACCAGCACGACGTCCGGCCGGAGCTCGCCGAGCCGGCCGAGCGCCTCGGCGGTCGAGGACGCGACGCCCACGACGGCGACGCCGTCCGCCTCCAGCAACAGGCGGGCGGCCTCCTTGAAGTGGTCGCTGTCGTCCACGATGAGACACCGTAGGGGCACATCTTCAGAGTGACATCGGAGCGCGTCCGCGTCATTGCAGCTAGCTGGCATGCCGGGGTGCCGCGGGCACGCCCTTCGCATGGGGGCTGCCAGCGCAGACGGCGGGGCCTCCCAGAGGCCATCGTGGGAGGTGTCAGCGAGCGACCGCGCGGCAGGCGAGATCACCCGAGGCCCGGAAGGAGGCGGCGATGCCGACCGACCGCCACGAGGCGTGGGCCGGCGAGGCCACCGGCCGGGGCTCGGCCGCGCCGACGCCGGTCGGGCCCGCTGCGGGCCCGGAGCGGGCCGCCGGCACGTCCCGGATCTTCGTGAACTGCCCGCCGCCTGCTGAAGGATCGAGGTGACACACATGTGCCCGCACACCCCGCCGTGTCCGCCCGCGTACGCCCCCGACCACGACGCCGCCCGTCTCGTGGCCTTCCACCCCGAGCAGGGGTGGGGGCTGCTCTGCAACGGTGTCGTGGTGTTCGAGGACACCGGCGAACTGCTGCCCGACGGCCGGAGCCTTCTGCCCCACCGGGCCTGCTATGCGCAGGCCGCGTGAGTCCACGGGTGTGGCAGGGGTGGCCGCGCTCGTCCCCATGACCCGGCGGCCGGACGGCGCCTTCCCGGGGGAACGGCTCCCGGCCGCGCCGGACGACGCGGCCGACGACGGCGTGCCGGACGCGCGCCGGGCCTCCTGGGTGCTCCCCGCCGTCCCGTCCTCCACGAGCCGGGCGCGCCGGCTCGTCCGCTCCACGCTGCGGGACTGGGCGGGCGGCGCGGAGGGCGAGGTGCCCGAGGTGGCGGAACTGCTGGTCAGCGAGCTGGTCGCCAACGCCCTGCGGCACGGGCGGGGGGAACCGGTCCTCACGCTCCTGCTGCGGGACGGCGTCCTGAGGTGCGAGGTCGAGGACGAGGCGCGCGTTCCGCTGCGGGCCCGGGACAGGTCACCGGACGACGAGGGCGGCCGGGGGCTGCTGATCGTCGAGTCCCTGTCCCGCTCCTGGGGCGTGCGCCCGACGAGCAGGGGGAAGGCCGTCTGGTTCGAGCTGGCGGCGCGGTCCTAGTCCCAGTGAGGAGGGCGTTCCTCCAGCAGGTGGGAGACGTCCGAGTCGGAGCGCCAATCGCCCCACCCGAGGTCGGTGTCGTCGCTCGTCTGGTCGGGCAGCACCGGCAGCCCCTCGTCGAAGAGGTCCACCGGACGCATGTCATCCGGATGCTGCACACTCACGCGCCCAATGCTACTGGGCTCCGCCCGGAGCCGCGAAGCCGCGAGCGCCGGGGAGCCGGGCGGCCGTGAAGTCCCCGAGAGCTGTGGAGTCCCCGTGAGCCGTGGAGATCCCGAAAGCCGTGGAGTCCCGAGAGCCGTGGAGTCCCGGGCAGTCGTGGAACCGGGGCCACGGCCGGGCGGAGGCTGGGACTCCTTGCCCCAAGGGGAGATCACCCCGCCTCATCGCCGGGCAAACGTCACGCCCGTACCACCGGACAGCCAACCGCACCCAAAGGTACGATGCGGGAGCAGGGAGCACGCCGGACGAACCCCCCCGTGAGGCGGCATGGCAACGCCAGCAGGATGGCGGCAAGAGGGCAACCTGCCCGTGGAGCTGACCAGCTTCGTCGGGCGGACGCGGTTGCTCGCATCGCTGCGACAGAAGCTGCAGGAGTACCGGCTGATCACCGTGACGGGCATCGGCGGGGTCGGCAAGTCGCGCACCGCGCTGCGGGTCGCGCACCAGGTGCGACGGCAGTTCAGGGACGGCGTCTGGTACGTCGACCTGGCCCGGCTGCAGGACCCGGCGATGGTCTACCACACGATCACGGCCGCGCTCGGCATCGCCGACCAGTCGCCGCGTGGAGGGGCCGACACCCTCGCCGAGTGGCTGGCAGAACGGGAGCTCCTGCTCATCCTGGACACCTGCGAGCACCTGGTCGACGCGTGCGCCCAGCTCACCCAGGAACTGCTCGACACGGCGCCGCACCTGCGCATCCTCGCGACGAGCCGGCGATCGCTCAACGCGCCTGGCGAGTACACGGCCGCCGTGCCGCCGCTGACCGTGCCCGGAGACAACCCCGCGGACAACGCGTTCACCAACGAGGCCGTCGAGCTGTTCGGCGCGCGGGCCTCCGCCGTCGTGCCCGACTTCGGGGTGGACGAGGACAACATCACGGCCGTCGCCGAGCTGTGCCGCCGCCTCGACGGGATCCCGCTGGCCATCGAGCTGGCCGCCGTGCGCCTGCGCACGCTGTCGGTCGAGCAGATCCTCGCGCTGCTCGCCGACCGGTTCAGCCTGCTCGCCGGAGCCAGCCGTACGGCTCTGCCGCGCCACCAGACGCTGCGCGCGGCGATCGGCTGGAGCCACGAGCTGTGCGAGCCGGCCGAGCGGCTGTTGTGGGCGCGGCTGTCGGTGTTCGCCGGCGACTTCGAACTGGAGGCGGCCCGGCACGTCTGCGCCGGCGACGCCCTGCCCTCCGACCGGATCCTCGACGTGATCGGCGGCCTGGTCGACAAGTCGGTCCTGCTGAGCTTCCCCACCCCGGCCGGTCAGCGCTACCGGCTGATCGACACGCTGCGGCAGTACGGCGGCGAGTGGCTGGACAAGCTCGGCGAGACGCAGGACCTGCGTCGCCGCCACCGCGACTACTACCTCGAGCTCGCCGAGCGCAGCGAACACTCGTGGTCGGGGCCGCGCCAGGTCCACTGGTACACGCGGATGCGCCAGGAGCACGACAACATCCGCGTCGCCCTCGACTACTGCCTGTCCACTCCGGGCGAGGAGCGCGTCGGTCTTGAGCTGCTGTCGGCACTGTGGTTCCTGTGGGTCTCCTGCGGCTTCGCCCGGGAGGGCGTGATCTACCTGGAGCGCGCGCTCAAGGCCAGCCCCTCGCCCAGCAAGGAACGCTGTAAGGCCCTGTGGGTGCTGGCCTACATCCGCAGCGCCCAGGGCGACATGGCCGGCGCGCTCGCCGCGGCCGAGCAGTGCAGCACCGACGCCGTACGCGTGGGCGACTCGGGCGCGGTGCTGCTCGCGACCAAGATGCAGGGCACCGCGGCCATGCTGCAGGGCGACGCGAAGAAGGCGACCGCGCTGCTCGGCGTCGCGATCGAGTTCCACCGCGGCGGCCGGGAGCTGAACCCGGGCCTGCTGCCGGCGATCGTCGAGCTGTCCATGGTGCTGCTCGCGCAGGGCGAGTTCGAGGAGGCGGAGACGCTGCTGGTCGACTGCCTGCAGGTCTGCCAGGAGCGCGGCGAGCTGTGGCTGCGGTCCTACGCCTGGTACGTCTCCTCCCTCGTCCACCGGGCGACCGGCAGGCGCGACGAGGCGCTGGTGGCGTGCAAGGAGGCGCTGCGCATCAAGCGGCACTTCCACGACGTGCTCGGGATCGTCCTGTGCGTGGACAACCTCGCGACCCTGAACCTCGAGGCCGGTGAGCCGGAACGGACGGCGACCCTCCTCGGGGCGGCCCAGTCCAACTGGCGGACCTTCGGGCTGCCCCAGTTCGGGTCGCCGTTCTTCACGACCGAGCACGAGCAGTGCGTCAAGGAGTGCAAGAAGCTGATCGGCGACGCCGCCTACGACGAGGCGTACGCCGCCGGGACCCGGTTCAGCCTGGGCGACCTCGTCGAGTACGCGCTGGACGACCTCGACGACTTCCACCTGGACTGACCGGGCCGCCGGCCACGGTGATCACTGCCAGGCGCCGACGTACCGGGAGCTGGTCAGCGAGTAGTCCACGCTGCCGCTGATCCAGTACTTCAGGCCGTTCACGTACGCGTCGACGGCGGGCGAGCCGAGCGCCTCGGTGGCGGGGCTGAGCGCCGCCATCGCGGCGACCGCCTCGTCGCGCATCCCGCCGATCCGGTCCATCGCCTCCTGGACCGTGCAGCCGGTGTGCCCGACCAGCACGCTGACGAGGTTGTTGCGGATGTTCGCCTCACCTCGCTCCTTCGCGTACGAGATGAGGTCGTTGTCCCAGACGACCACGTCGTTGGCGTGCTCGGTCATCTCGTGCACCACCGGATGGCGCCACTCGTCCGTCGTGAGGCAGACCTCCGCGGCGACGTCGATCAGCGCGAAGACGGTGAGCATCGCACCGGTCCTGCGGCGCATGAAGATGTAGTCGTCGATCGTGGGAACGACGTCGTCCTCCCGGTTGGCGGCCTCCCAGACCTGGGCGAACAGATAGTCCTTGGTCGTCGCGCGCCACCGGTCGAGCTGGTCGGCGGTGCCGTGTTTCCCGATCCGCGTCTTGATGTCGAGGAGCGCGCGGGCGAAGACGTTCTCGACGGGTTCGTCCCCCTCGTTGTCCTCGACCACGCTGTAGAGCTGGGGCAGGGCGCGGGCGATCTCGGCCGCCCGCCGGTCCGACTCGCAGTAGGCGTCGTCGAACGCGAACAGCCACACGCACCAGTCCGTGACGAGCTGGCACAGCTCCCGGGAGGCGTACGGGTAGGTCCGGGCGCCGAGCCATCCGTAGCGGGCGAGCCGGAAACGCTCAAGCTGGTCGTCGTCGGCGATCATGCCGGAGGCGGTCAGCCAGGCCAGCGTGTCTCGGTTCACCTCGTCGACGTGCGGGTTCACGGCACTCGGGAAGGGGCAGGTGAGCGAGGGAAGGCGGAGGGGGCGCCCACTGAGGGAATCCGCTTTCGCAGTAGCCATCCGACAAGCATGGTCCTACCAGATGATCGGCGCCAGCCTTACCATAATTACGGACACATCGTCCGGACAGACCCACTCAGCCGGATGAGCCCTCGATGAGGGTGACGATCTCCGCGTCCCCGAACATGCGGGCGGCGTCGACGGCCGACGGCGTCCCGGCGTAGCGATCGGCTCCCAGCTCCAGCAACGCCCGCACGACCTCGGGCTCCTTCTTGAACACCGCGCCGGCGAGCGGGGTCTGCCCGCGGTCGTTGGCGAGGTCGGGGTCCGCGCCCCGCTCGCCCAGGGCGCGCACCGTGGCGGCGTGCCCGTGGTAGGCCGCCAGCATGAGCAGGGTGTCGCCCTTCTGGTTGCGCAGGTTGACGGGCACGCCCGCGTCGACGTACGCGCACAGCGCCTCGGTCCGCCCCGACCTCGCGAGATCGAAGAGCCTGGTGGCGAACTCCTCCAGCTCAGGGTCCGGCTGCATGTTCCCCATAGTCCAACGGTAAGGTCGCCGCTACCCCTCCGGAATCGAGCACGGAAGACGCACGGAATCGACCGGGGGTCCCGTAGGTTCAGTAGGTAAAGACTTCGTGAGAAAGGCTGGGACACGTGTCCGACCCCACGGATCTCTATCGGCTCGACGGGGACCTGCCCGAGCTGACCGATCCGGTGCTGCTCTACCACTTCGAGGGGTTCGTCGACGCCGGTGCCGCCGGGCGGCTGGCCCTGGGGCACCTCCTCGCCGAACTGGAGCACCGGGTCATCGCGACCTTCGACGTGGACCGGCTGCTCGACTACCGGTCCCGCCGCCCGGCGATGACCTTCGACACCGATCACTGGAGCGACTACGACACTCCTGAGCTGGCGGTCTACCTGACCAAGGACGTCACAGGCACGCCGTTCCTCATCATGAACGGCCCCGAGCCGGACCGGGAGTGGGAGCTGTTCACCGAGGCCGTCGGCATGCTGGTGACCCGGCTCAACATCGGCAGGCTGGTGACCGTCCACGGCATCCCGATGGGCGTCCCGCACACCCGGCCGCTCGGCATGACGGCCCACGCCACGCGCCCCGACCTCGTCCACGGGCAGAGCAGCCCCTTCGGCAAGGTCCGCGTGCCGGGGAGCCTCGCCGCGCTCATCGAGTTCCGGCTCGGGGCGAAGGGTCACGACGCGCTCGGCTACGCCGTCCACGTGCCCCACTACCTCGCCCAGGCGGAGTATCCGCAGGCCGCCGTGACGGCGCTGGAGGCCGTCACCCGCGGCACCGGGCTGGTCTTCCCCATGGACGCGCTCAGGGACGCGGCCGACAAGACCAACACCGAGATCGAGGAGCAGATCGCGGCGTCCGAGGAGCTCGCCGTCGCCATCCGCGGCCTGGAGCAGCAGTACGACGCGTTCCAGTCGGGCGCCGAACGGGAGAGCCTGCTGGCCGAGGAGGCGCAGATGCCCACGGGTGACGAGCTCGCCGCCCAGTTCGAGGCGTTCCTCGCCGAACGGGACGACCGCGACTCCTGAGCCGCCGCGAAACGCCCGCCCCCGACCCGTCAGAAGGACGCCTCGCCCCTCATGCCGCCCTCAGATCTCCCCGAAATCCGCGTCGGATTGGCTGGTTTCGGTCCGGCCGGATCCTTTTTCCACGCGCCGCTGATCGCCGCCACGCCCGGACTGCGCCTCGCCGCCGTCGTCACCCGCGACCCCGCCAGGGCCGAGCGCGTCCGTGCCGAACACCCCGGCGCGGACGTCGTGCCCGCCGCGGACGACCTGTGGGACCGGTGCGATCTCGTGGTGATCGCGACGCCGAACCGCACGCACGTGCCCCTGGCGACCGAGGCGCTCAAGGCCGGGCTTCCCGTGGTCGTCGACAAGCCGCTGGCCGGCGCCGCCGCGGAGGCCCGCGACCTCGTACGGCTCGCGCGCGACCGCGGGCTGATGCTGACGGTCTTCCAGAACCGGCGCTGGGACGGCGACTTCCTGACGCTGCGCCGGCTGCTGCCCGAGCTGGGCGAGGTCCACCGGTTCGAGTCGCGGTTCGAGCGGTGGCGGCCGGTGCCCAAGGGCGGCTGGCGCGAGTCGGGCGGCCCGGAGGAGATCGGCGGCACCCTCTACGACCTCGGCAGCCACCTGGTGGACCAGGCCCTGCGATTGTTCGGCCCGGTCTCCCAGGTCTACGCGGAGACCGACGTCAGGCGGGCCGGGGTGCGCAACGACGACGACGCGTTCGTCGCGCTGACCCACCGGAGCGGGACCCGCTCGCACCTGTGGATGAGCGCGGTGGCCGCGAACCTCGGCCCGAGGTTCCGGGTGCTCGGCTCCCGCGCGTCGTACGTGAAGTGGGGGCTGGACCCCCAGGAGGAACGCCTGCGGGCGGGCGAGCGCCCGGACGCCGCCGACTTCGGCCCGGGCAGGAGTTCGGGCGCGGGCACCGGATGGGGCGCGGAGTCCTCGGAACGCTGGGGCACGCTCGGGGCCGAGGGCGACGCCCGCCCGGTGCCCACCGAGCCCGGGGCGTACCAGCGGTTCTACGAGGGCGTCGTGGCCTGCCTGCGGGACGGCGCGCCGCCTCCGGTCGAGCCGGACGGCGCGGCCGAAACGATCGCCGTCCTGGAGGCCGCCGCCCTCTCTGCCGCCCGCGGCCAGGTGGTCACCCTCCCCGATCGGGAGGAATAGCGTCCGCTCACTCCGGGGCCCGCGCCGCGGGGGCGCCGGGGGCGGTGGCGAGCCTGCGGGCGACTTCGATCACCGTCTCACGACGGCGGGCCAGGGCGGCCTGCTCGGTCTCCTCGTCCAGAACGAGGCGGCACATCCGGGGCACCGCGAAGTTCCACGAGATCAGTCCCATGACGGTGAACAGCAGGTCCTGGCAGGCGCGGACCCGCGCGTCCTCGGGAAGGTGGCCGACCGCGCCCGAGTCGACGAGTTGGCCGACCTTCTCGCGGAAGGCGTCACGCCGCTCCCGCTCGCTCTCGCCGGGTTCGTCGCACGCCTCCAGCGCCTCCCACAGCAGCAGCCTGATCAGCTCCGGGTGTTCCCGATACCAGTCGAACATCTGCCCGACCGACTCGGCCACCGCGTCGGGATCGATGGAGACGGAGTCGCGGACCTCCTCCAGCTTCGCCCGCAGGATGGCGGCGAACAGCTTCTCCTTGCTGCCGTAATACAGGTAGATGGCCTGCTTGTTGGCCTTGGCGGCCGTCGCGATGCGGTCCACCCTGGCCCCGGCCAGGCCGTGCTCGGCGAACTCGGCGGCGGCGGCGTCGAAGATCCGCCGTCTGGTGTCCTCCGCGTCGTAGGCCATGAAGGAATTAAACCATCCGGTTGACTCCCCGCCGTCCAGGCGGCAGTATCGAGTCAGCAATAAAACAACCAGATGGTTTATTTCACCGAAAGGCACTCCGATGAGCACCGAGACACTGAGCCCTGTGACCCCCATCCCCGTCCGGTCGCCGCTGCCGAGCGCCCTCTCCGGCACGACCGCCCTCCTCGTCGGCGGAAGCTCGGGCATCGGGCTGGCGGCGGGCGTCCTGCTGCGTTCGGTCGGCGCCCGCGTCGTGCTGGTCGGCCGCGACCCCGAGCGGCTGAAGGCCGCCGTCTCCCGGGTGCGCGACGCGGGCCCGGCCGAGGACGCCGACGACGCCGTGCTGGGCGTCGCCGGGGACGGCGGAGACGAGCAGACCCTCGCCGAGGCCTTCGACCGGGCGGGCCACGTCGACCACGTGTACGTCACCGCCGGCGGCATCAGCGGCGCCGGCCCCCTGACCGGGCTGTCGGCCGACGACATCCGCACGACCCTCGGCTCTGGCCCCCTCCAGACGGTCTTCGCCGTCGCCCGCGCGGCGGCGACCCGGCTTCCCGCGGGAGGCTCGCTCACGTTGAGCTCGGGCATCCTCGTGGTCCGCCCCTACCCCGGGATGACCGTCCCGCTGTCGCTCGCCGGCGCCGTGGAGACCCTCACCAGGGCCCTCGCCGTGGAACTCGCCCCCGCACGGGTGCGCGTGAACACCGTCCGCTACGGCCGGATCGACACCCCGCTCCTGCGCTCGCTGCCGGGGCTGGACTCCGACGACGCGGTCGCCGCCGCCGGAACGTCCACCCCTCTCGGCCGCTTCGGCACCGCCGAGGAGGCCGCCGCCACGGCCGTCTTCCTCATGGCCGCCAACTACGTCACCGGCCAGGTCATCACCGTCGACGGCGGCGAAACCCTCACCTGACCCCGCTTCGGGGAGCGGGGCCGGAGGTCAGTCGCGCAGCCGGCCGTGCAGGGCCTCGGTGTCGGCGTCGGTCCAGCCGTGGGTGTGCAGCCAGCCGAGGGGGCCGCCGAACCGGTCGTCCAGCGTCGACAGGAACTGGTCCATGTACTCGGGCCGCGGCAGGTGGCTGTCGGCCGGCTTCGAGTCGAGATCCTCACGGTAGGTGCGGCTGGCGCGCAGCCGGGCGAGGATGCCCTCCAGCCGTTCGCCGGTGGCGACGTAGTCCTCGATGATCGCCTCCCGGGTGGCCCCCGCGACGGCGAGCGCCAGGGCGCAGACCACTCCGGTGCGGTCCTTGCCCGCCGCGCAGTGGACCACGGCCATGCCGTCGTCTCGGGCGAGCACCCGCAGGGCGGCCACCACCGAGTCGGGCCGGTCGCGCAGATATCCGTAGTAGTAGCCGGTCACGCGGAGTTCGGCCAGGTCCTCCTCGTCCCGCTCGCCCTGCCACGGCAGGGCCCTGTCGTCGATGGTGTCGGCCTCGACGTCGGTGAGGTGCCCGCCCTCCGCGAACAGGCTGTGGTGGTGGATGCCGACCTCCGGCAGGAGGGTCAGCGGACCGGGCCCCTCCAGGCGTACCTCGGTCTCCGACCGCAGGTCGACCACGTGCCGCAGCTTGAGGTCGCCCACGAGCAGTGCCATGTCCCCCTCGGTCAGGCCCTGCAGGTTGTCGGCCCGCAGGATCCGGCCGGGCACCGTGGTCCCGCCGTCCGTGGTGGGCAGCCCGCCGAGGTCCCGTACGTTCGCCGCGCCTTCCAGAACGATCCAACGCTCGTATGCATTCATCATGCCGAGCCTATCCGTCCCTCTATGACGGAAGAATGAGTGCAGAGTGAAGATCTGCACCCGCTGTCGCATCGGTCCCGCTACCTGACTCAATGTCCCTTCTGCACCGAGGCGCGTGATGTGCGGAACCGCCGGGTCAGGGAGGCGTGACGCGGTCGAGCAGGGTCCGGGCGCGCGAGGCCGCCCTGCGGGTCGCCGCGTCGTCGCGCGTGGACGGGAGCATCCGTCAGGTCCTCCAGGACATGCGGTCGACATCGGACGGCTCGGAGAACGGGCACGGCTACAGTCGGGATTCAACCAGAATGGGAGCGACTGTTACGCCTGACGGTCAAGTTCTTCCCCAGTGTTCGCCAAACAGCCGTAATGTATGGCGTCGCGGACGCTTCTCGATCAACGGTCTCGGCGGAGTGATCGGAAGCGGGGCCGCCACGGACCCGCACCAGGCAGCCACACCCAAATGGAGGACCCGGATGGCACGGCCGGCTCACCGGTTGACCATGGCCGCTCTCGCCCTCGCCGTCAGCGGCACGACCGCGGCGCTTCCCATGGCGCCGGTCCACGCGGAGTCCCTCACGGCCGCGAGCACCGCGGCCGCTTCGTCCTCCACCGCTTCGTCCTCCGCCGCCCGAGGACTCGCAGCGGCGTCGGCGACCCACAGGCACCGCGCGGCCGCGCCGAGGCCCGGTGGCGACTCGTCCGTACAGCACCGCCTGGTCGGCGCGTGGACCACGTCGACCGACCGGATCACGGCGGCACTCGGCGGGCAGACCGTGCGGATGGCCGTGCGCGCCAGCGTCGGCGGCGCCGGCATGCGCCTGCGCCTGTCCAACGTCTTCGGGGCGGCGCCGGTGACGTTCGCGAACGTGCACGTGGGCGTCCAGGCGTACGGCGCCGAGATCCTCGCGGGGACCAACCGGCCGGTGACCTTCCGCAAGCGCGCCTCGGTGAGGGTGCCGCCGGGCCAGGCCGTCTGGAGCGACCCGATCCCGGGCCGGATCGCCGGCGGCTCCGCCCTGGTCGTCAGCCTCCACCTGCCCGGGACGGTCAGGGGTGTGACCGGGCACGAACGCGCCTACAGCACCACCTACCTGTCGGACCCGGGGGACCACGCGGCGGAGGAGAGCGGCGCGGGCTTCACCTACACCAGCACGCAGTGGTACTTCCTCGACAGGATCGCGGTCGAGGCGGGCGGCGCCACGGTCGGTTCGATGGTCGCGTTCGGCGACTCGATCACCGACGGCGCGGGCCAGGCCATCGACGCCAACCGCCGCTGGACCGACTACCTGCGGCAGCGGCTGGCCCACCAGTCGCCGTCGCGGCGGATGGGGGTGCTCAACGCCGGCATCGCCGGGAACCGGCTGCTGCTCCCCAACGTCGGCCCGAGCGGTCTCAGCAGGTTCTACCGCGACGCGCTGTCCCAGCCGGGGGTGCGCACCGTGGTGGTCTACGAGGGGATCAACGACATCGCCCGGGGCGACTACACCTCGATCAAGCCGCTCGCCTACGGATACAAGAGGCTGATCCGCGAGGCGCACGCCCGCAAGGTCAAGGTGCTGGGCGCCACGCTCACCCCCTTCTACGGCTGGAGCACCTGGACTCCGGAGCGCGAGGAGATCCGGCAGCGGCTGAACACGTGGATCCGCACGAGCGGGGTGTTCGACGGCGTCCTCGACTTCGACCGGGCCGTACGCGACCCCGAGTTCCCCGAACAGCTGGCCGTCTCGTACGACTCGGGCGATCACCTGCACCTGAGCGACGCCGGGCGGCTCGCGCTCGCCGACGCGGTGAACCCCCGCCTGCTCTGATCCCCGAACGGCCGCGGGGTCGCTACCGTGTGACCATGGTCGCCCCCCTTGAGCCCGACGACCCGCGCACGCTCGGCGGGTTCCGTATCAGCGGACGTCTCGGCGAGGGCGGCCAAGGCGTCGTCTACCTGGCTTATGCCCCCGACGGCGCTCCGGTCGCGGTGAAGGTGCTCAAGACCGGGCTCGACCCCGTCGTACGGGCACGGCTGGCGCGCGAACTCGACGTCCTGCGCGGCGTCGCTCCCTTCTGCACCGCCAGAGTGATCACGGCGATGGTGGACGGGCGCGAGCCGTACGTCGTGAGCGAGTTCGTCGACGGCCCCTCGCTCCAGCAGCGGGTGACCGCGTCGGGGCCGCTGCGCGGAGGCGAGCTGGAACGGCTCGCGGTGGGGACGGCGACCGCGCTGGCGGCGATCCACGGCGCGGGCATCGTGCACCGCGACTTCAAACCGGGCAACGTGCTGCTGGGGCCGGACGGTCCCCGCGTGGTCGACTTCGGCATCGCCCGCCAGGGCGAGAGCGAGACGATGACCGCGGGCCCGGTGGGCACCCCGGCCTACCTGGCGCCCGAGCAGATCGCGGGACATCCGGCCACCCCCGCCTCCGACGTGTTCGCGTGGGGAGCGACGATCGTCTTCGCCGCCAGCGGCCGGGCGGCGTTCGGCGCCGGCAACGTCGCCGCCGTGCTGCACCGGATCATGACGACCTTCCCGGACCTGACGCCGGTGCCCCCGCCCCTGCGCGCTCTGGTCGAACGCTGCCTCGCCAAGGACCCCGCCGCCCGCCCCGCCGCCCGCGACCTGCTGCTCGAACTGGTCGGCACCGCGCCCGGCCCGGTGCGTACGGACGCGGACGTCCCTCCTACCGGGCCCGCGCAGCCGTACGACCCGTCCCCGTGGACGGCGCCCCCGCCGTCGGCGGGTCCGGCCGTGAAGTCCGGGGCGGCCGATACCGTTCCGGGTGGCGGCCGGGGCGGGTCGCGCACCCGGGTCCTGGCCGGGGCAGGCGCTGCCGTGGCGGCTCTCGGGATCACCGCCGCGCTGCTGGTCCCGCGCCTGGCCGCGATGTCCGGCGGCCCGTCCCCCACGCCCCAGGCGGCCACCCCCGCCCGGAGCACGTACGCGGCGGAACCGACGCCGACCGCCCCCGAACCCGGCGACACGGGCGGGACGGACCGGGCGACGGCCTCCGCACCCGCGGGCATCCCGCAGGCGTTCGAGGGGAAGTGGCGGGGGCACATCGCGCCCACCGCCGGCCTCCTCACGAGCGAGTACGACATCGAGATCGAGTTGAAGCGCGGCAAGCCGTCCGGCAGGTGGAAGGAGCCCGCGAACTCCTGCGACGGCACGCTGCGGCTGACCGCGGCGTCCGGCTCGGCGCTCACGTTCCGGCTGGAGGACGTCCCGCAGTGCGTCCCTGGCGACGTCGTGCTCACCCGCAAGGGCGACGGCCTCGCCTACCGCCACACCGACGACCTCGGGCTGTTCGCCTACGAGGGAACCCTCACCAAGGACTCCTGATCGGCGCCTGGCGGCGACCGCGCAGATCCTGCCGGGACCGGTGTGAGCACGGTGACGCCGGGTAGTGCGAGCGCGTCCACCCACAGGAGGAACCCATGGCAACCGACGTCATCAGCCTGATCAAGGAAGATCACCGCGACGTGGAGTCGCTGTTCGAGCGGCTCCAGAAGATGCCGGAGAACCGGCCGGCCCTCCTCGCGGAGCTGGCGGCGAAGTTCATCGCCCACAGCGAGGGCGAGGAGGACGAGGTCTACCCCGTGCTCGCCAAGCGGCAGCCCGAGGAGAAGGAGGAGGTCCACCACGGCACGGAGGAGCACCACGAGGCCGAGGAGATGATCTCCCAGCTCCTGGAGACCGCCCCGGAGAGCCCCGAGTTCGACACGCTGCTGCACGAGCTGATCGAGGCGGTGACCCACCACGTCGAGGAGGAGGAGAACGACATCCTCCCGGTCCTGGAGAAGGCCGTCCCCTTCGAGGAGCGGGTGCAGCTCGGCAAGGCCTTCAGCAAGCGGAAGGCCGAGGTGCTGGCCGCTCCGATCAAGCCGCGCTCGCGGACGAAGGACGAGCTGTTGCACCAGGCCAGGGAACTGGGCGTCGAGGGTGCGTCGGGAATGAGCAAGGACGAGCTGATCGCCGCCGTCAAGCGGAAGAAGCAGGCGCAGAGCTGAGCGCGCCCGCGTCGCGGCGCTGCCCGTCCCCCGGCGGACCTTCAGAGGCAGGCGTACAGCGCCGCGACCAACGGCTACGTGTTCCAGCACCTGCTCACCGGCCCCGTACGGCCCGCCGGCCGCGCCCCTGATCAGCCGAGCGTGGGGACCAGGTGGACGAGGTCGGCGAGGCCGTCGGCGACGAGGTCGGCCATGGCGGCGTCCGGGCGCTCGGAGTGCAGGTAGCCCCAGGGCCCCCGGCGCAGCAGGGCCGTCCGCATCCCGGCGCGCGCGGCCGGCAGGACGTCGTTGTCGAGGCGGTCGCCGACGTACAGGATCTGCCCGGGCTCATGGCCGCAGACCGCCGCGACCTTGGCGAAGAACGCGGGATCGGGCTTCTCCACTCCCCATCCCGCCGAGGTGTGGATCCCGTCCACCGGCAGGTCCATCGCGACCAGCGCGTCGTACGCCTGGGGCGGCTGGTTGCCCGCCACGACCAGGTCGTAGCCGGCCTCCCGCAGGGCCGCGAGGCCGGGCCGCACGTCCGGGTAGAGGTCGTCGGCGTCGAAGTTCTCGCGCAGCCCGCCGGGGTCCTCGCGCCGCCACGCCTCCATCTCGGCGTCGAGGTCGATCCCCGGCCTGATCAGCTCGAACGCCTCCCGATGGCTCCGGTCGAGCGCGGCCATGCCGCCGAGCACCCCCATGAAGGTCAGGCGCGGCACGCCCAGCCGGTCGGCCCACCGGGACCAGATCCGGGTCTCGTCGATGAGCGTCTCCCCCACGTCGAACACGAGTGCCCGGACCATGACCGCCTCTCCCTTTCATCCTGTTACGGCAGCCACTCTACGGTGTGCCGTAACATCGCCGAACGTGAGCGAGACTCGGTATGCCCTGAACGGCATGGTGTGCACGGTCGATCATCTGGCCTCGGCGGCGGGCGTCGCCGTGCTCGACAAAGGCGGCAACGCGGTGGACGCGGCCATCGCCGCCAACGCCGTACTGGCGGTCACCGCCCCGCACATGTGCGGTCTCGGCGGCGACCTGTTCGCCCTCGTCCACGACGGAACCGTGAGCGCGCTCAACGCCTCGGGGCGGGCGGGCTCGGGCGCCGACCCCGGCCGGATGCGGGCGGAGGGCCTCGGCCGGATGCCCCACCTGTACGACATCCGCTCGGTCCCGGTGCCCGGCTGCGCCGACGGCTGGCTGGCGCTGCACGAGCGGTACGCCCGCCTGCCGCTCGCCGACCTGCTGGCCCCCGCGATCCGCCTCGCGGCGGAGGGCTTCCCCGCCTCGCCGCTGCTCGCCCCTGGCGGGGAGTTCATCGGCTCGCTGCCCGGAGCCGGGGACTTCGCGGCCGCCCGCCGCGCCGGGGACGTGATCCGCAGGCCCGGCGTCGCCAGGGCCCTCACTGCGCTCGGCGAGGGCGGCCGGGCGGGGTTCTACCAGGGCGAGTTCGGCAAGGGCCTGCTGGAGCTGGGCGGCGGCGAGTACACCGAGGAGGACCTGGCCCGGCCGAACGCCGACTGGGTCGAGCCGCTGAGCGCCGAGGTGTTCGGGCACCGCGTCTGGACCGTTCCCCCGAACTCCCAGGGCTACCTGCTCCTGCTGGCCCTGGAGATCCTCGCCGAGCTCGGCCCGCCCGCCGACCCGGCCGACCCGCGCTGGGCCCACCTGCTGATGGAGTCGGCAAGGGCCGCCGGGCACGACCGGCTCGACGTCCTCCACGAGGCCGCCGTCGCGCCGCTCGGCACGGCCGCCGCCCGCCGCGCGCTGGTCGACCCCGAGCGGCGCTCCCCCCTGCCCGACGCTCCCGCCGGGCCGGGCGACACGACGTACCTGTGCGTGGTCGACGGGGACGGCATGGGCGTCTCGCTCATCCAGTCGAACGCGTCGGGCTTCGGCAGCCTGCTCTTCGAGCCCAGCACCGGGATCAACCTGCACAACCGCGGCATCGGCTTCTCGCTCACACCCGGCCATCCCGCGGAGTACGGCCCGGGCCGCCGGCCGCCCCACACGCTGTGCCCGGCGCTGGTCACCCGGCCGGACGGGACGCTGCGCACGGTCCTCGGCACGATGGGCGGCGACGCGCAGCCGCAGATCCTGCTGCAGCTCGTCACCCGCCTGCTCGCGCACGGCCAGACGCCCGGCGAGGCGATCGGCGCGCCGCGCTGGGCGCTCGGCAGCGGCACCGGCTTCGACACCTGGCGGTCCGCCCCCCTTGTGGAGGTCGAGGAGGGCGCGCCGTGGGCGGACGGCCTGCGCGAACGCGGGCACGCCGTCGAGACGGTGGAGTGGGGCTCCAACTTCGGCCACGCCCACCTGATCGACCTGCTCCCGTCGGGCATGCTCGCCGGGGCGGCCGACCCCCGCGCGCTGATCGGCGCCGCCCTGGGTCGCTGAACGGGAAACCCGGCCGCCCGGGCCAGGCTCCCAGATCGGCTACTCAGGTCAGCCGGCCCGGGCGGCGGACTCGACCTGCTCCATGGCCTTGCGGATGCGCTTCTCCGAGACCGGGGTGGGCGTGCCGAGCTGCTGGGCGAAGAAGCTCACCCGCAGCTCCTCGATCATCCACCGGATGTCCCGCACGGCCTTGACGTCCCGCTCGGCGGGCTTCAGCCGGTCGAGCAGGTCGCGGTATTCGTCCTCGACGTCGTGCACGCGGTGCATCCACTCGCGGTCGCGGTGCGGGTCGTCCGGGAGCTTGTCGAGCCGGCGCTCGACCGCCCGCAGGTAGCGGTGCACGTCAGGCAGCCGGTCGTAGCCCGTCTCCGTGACGAACCCGTCGTGCACCAGCCCGTCGAGCTGCTCGGCGATGTCGGCCCTGAGATCGGCCACGGCGCCGCCCAGCGCGCCGAGCCGGTTCTGCGCGGCGTGCCAGGCCGCCAGGACGCGCTCCACCCGCGAGACGACCTCCTCGGTCGTCTCGAACAGCGAGGCGCGCACGTGGTCGCGCAGCCGCTCGAACCCGGCCTCGTCCCAGACGGGCCCGCCCGCCTCCGCCATCAGCGTGTCGGCGGCGCACGCCGTGCAGTCGTCGAACAGGGCGGCGGCCCCGCCGTGCGGGCTGCGGCTGAGCGCGAGCTTCTGCGCGGTGGTCAGGGTCCGCAGGATGGCCTTGGCCGGGTTGACCACGTTGAGCAGCAGCAGCCTCCTGGTGCCCGCCCACATGGCCCTGTCGCGCTCGCGCTCGGTCTCGAACATCCGGACCGCGACGCTCGTGCCCTCGTCCACCAGGGCCGGGTAGGCCCGCATCCTGCCCTGCTCGAACACCTTCGGCAGCGTGCCGATCGTCCAGCCGTGCAGGCCGTCGCGTTCGAGGTCGTCGGCGGCCTTCGACAGCGTGGCGCGCAGCTTCGGCGCGAGCCGCCGTTTGAGCGCCTCCAGGTCCTTGTCCTCGGCCACCGTGCGCTTGCGGTCGTCGATCACCCGGTAGGTGATCCGCAGGTGGGCGGGGAGCTGGTCGAGGGCCCACGCGTCGCGCGGCACCTCCACGCCGGTCAGCGCCCGCAGCTCGCGCTCCAGCGCGCCGAGGAGCGGCTCGCCGCCGGGCCGTACGCGTTCCAGCACGGCCTTGGCGTAGTTGGGGGCGGGCACGAAGTTGCGGCGCAGGTTCTTCGGCAGCGACCGGATGAGCGCGGTGACGAGGTCCTCGCGCAGGCCGGGGATCTGCCAGTCGAAGCCGGTCGGGTCGACCTGGTTGAGCACGGCCAGCGGGATGTGGACGGTCACGCCGTCCGCCTCGCCCGTCTCCACCGCCCCGGGCTCGAAGCGGTAGGTCAGGCGCATCCGCTGGCCGTTCTGCCGCCAGGCGTCGGGGTAGTCCCTGGCGCTGACCCCGGCGCTGTCGTTGACCAGCATCTCCTGCGAGAAGGTCAGCAGCTCGGGCGTCTCCCGTGACGCCTTCTTCCACCAGCTGTCGAAGTGCCTGCCCGAGACCACGTCGGCCGGGATCCGCTGGTCGTAGAAGTCGAACAGCGTCTCGTCGTCCACGAGGATGTCGCGGCGGCGGGCCTTCTCCTCCAGGCGCTCGACCTCCTCGAGCAGCTTGCGGTTCTCGTGGAAGAACTTGTGGTGGGTGCGCCAGTCGCCGTCGACCAGCGCGTGCCGGATGAACAGCTCCCGGCTCAGCTCGGGGTCGATGCGGCCGTAGTTGACCTTCCGCTCGGTCACGATCGGCACGCCGTAGAGCGTGACCTTCTCCAGCGCGACGACGGCGGCCTGGTCCTTCTCCCAGTGCGGCTCGCTGTAGGTGCGCTTGACCAGATGCTGCGCGAGGGGCTCGATCCAGCCGGGCTCGATCTTGGCGTTGACCCGGGCCCACAGCCGGGAGGTCTCCACCAGCTCGGCCGACATCACCCACTGCGGCTGCGCCTTGGCCAGGGCCGAGCCGGGGAAGATCGCGAAGCGGGCGTTGCGGGCGCCGATGTACTCCGTGATCGGCCTGCGGCCGTCCTGCCTGCGCTTCTCGACGACGTCCTTGACCCCGATGTGCGACAGCAGGCCGGCCAGCAGCGACTGGTGGATCCGCTGGGGGTCGGCGGGCACGCTGTTGGGCACGATGCCCAGCGTCTTGGCCACCTGGCGGAGCTGGCTGTCGATGTCCTGCCACTCGCGCACACGCAGGTAGTTGAGGTATTCGGCCTTGCACAGCCGCCGGAACGCGCTCGACGACAGCTCCTTCTGCCTGTCGCGGAGGTGGTTCCAGAGGTTGAGGTAGGTCAGGAAGTCCGATTCCTTGTCGGCGAAGCGACGGTGCTTCTCGTCGGCCGCCTGCTGCTTGTCGGCCGGCCGCTCGCGCGGGTCCTGGATCGACAGCGCGGCCGCGATGATCATCACCTCGCGGGCGCAGCCGTTCTTGTCCGCCTCCAGCACCATCCGGGCGAGGCGGGGGTCGACCGGAAGCTGGGCCAGCTTGCGCCCGAGGGGCGTGAGCTGCGTGCCCTTCCCCGCCTCCCGGCCCGCGGCCTTGTCCCCGAGGGCGCCGAGCTCGAGCAGCAGGTTGACGCCGTCCCTGACCTGACGGCTGTCCGGCGGCTCCACGAACGGGAACGCCGCGATGTCGCCCAGGCCCAGCGAGGTCATCTGCAGGATGACGCTCGCCAGGTTCGTACGGAGGATCTCGGGGTCGGTGAACTCCGGCCGGGAGAGGAAGTCCTCCTCGGAGTAGAGCCGGATGCACACGCCGTCCGACGTACGGCCGCAGCGGCCTTTGCGCTGGTTGGCCGACGCCTGGGAGACCGGCTCGATCGGCAGCCGCTGGACCTTCAGCCGGTGGCTGTAGCGGGAGATCCGCGCCGTGCCCGGATCGACCACGTACTTGATGCCGGGAACGGTCAGCGAGGTCTCGGCGACGTTGGTGGCCAGCACGATCCGCCGGCCCCTGTGCGCCTGGAAGACCCGGTGCTGCTCGGCGGCCGACAGCCGCGCGTACAGCGGGAGGACCTCCTCGGGACGGCCCTTGAGCGCGTCGGCGGTGTCGCGGATCTCCCGCTCGCCGCTGAGGAAGACCAGGATGTCGCCCGGCCCCTCGGCGCACAGCTCGTCCACGGCGTCGACGATGGCCTGCGTCTGGTCGTCGTCCTCGTCGACCGGGCGGTAGCGGACCTCCACGGGATAGGTGCGTCCGGACACCTCGATCACGGGCGCCGGCTCCCCGCCCGGTTGGGCGAAGTGCCTGGCGAACCGCTCGGGGTCGATGGTCGCGGAGGTGATGACCACCTTGAGGTCGGGCCGCTTGGGGAGGAGCTGCTTGAGATAGCCGAGGATGAAGTCGATGTTGAGGCTGCGCTCGTGCGCCTCGTCGATGATCAGCGTGTCGTACTGCAGCAGCAGCGGGTCGGTCTGCATCTCGGCGAGCAGGATGCCGTCGGTCATCAGCTTGACCAGCGTCCCGTCGCTGGAGTGGTCGGTGAAGCGGACCTTGTAGCCGACCGCCTCCCCCAGCTCGATCGACAGCTCCTCGGCGATGCGCTCGGCGACGGTGCGGGCGGCGATGCGGCGCGGCTGGGTGTGGCCGATGACGCCGTGGACCCCCCGGCCGAGCTCAAGACAGATCTTGGGGATCTGGGTGGTCTTCCCGGAGCCGGTCTCACCGGCCACGATGACGACCTGGTGGTCCCTGATGGCGGCGAGCAGGTCGTCCTTGTGCCGGCTGACCGGCAGCTCGGGAGGGTAGCTGAGGGCGGGGAGGGCCGCGCGGCGCGCGGCCACGCGGCGTTCCGCGGCCTCCACGTCCCCCGCGATCTCCTGGACGACGGACTGGCGGGCGGCGCGGTCGCGGACCCGGCGCATGCCGTCGAGACGGCGGCGCAGCCTGCGCTGGTCGCGCAGCATCAGGTCGGGGAGGCGGGCCTGGAGATCGGCGAGCGTGTTCATTCCATGCTCAAGGATAGGCAACACCCCCCGCCGATCTGCCAGCCGTTTTCCTGCGGCCCTTTCCTGGCGGTGTCAGCGGCGGCGCGACGGCTGATACTTGTACCCCACGTTGCGCACGGTCACGATCCGGCCCGCGTGCCGGCCCAGCTTGCGGCGCAGCCGCAGGACGTGCACGTCGACCGTACGGCCGCCCTCGTCGTCGTACCTGTCCCAGACGGCCGCCATGAGCTGGCGGCGGTTGTAGACCCGGCCGGGGGCCGAGCTGAGGTAGTCGAGCAGCTCGAACTCGCGGAAGGTCAGCTCGATCTCCTCGCCGTCGGCCCGGGCCACCCGCGCGGCCCGGTCCAGGACCAGCTCCTCCTCGCCGGGGGCCGCCCGCCTCTGCAGGGCGGCGGCCGGCGGCTCGGGCGCGTCCGCCGCGACCGCGGCGGGCACCAGGTAGCCCACGATCATCAGCACGGCGCCGGTCTCCGGCACCGGCAGCACGCCGAGCACGGACCCCTGCCCGAGATCGGGGGGCTCATTGCCCTGCTCGCGCCTGCGCTCCACAAAGTCGATCACGTTCTGGTGGGACATGCCCCTCTCCTTGCCTCGTGGCGTACCGGACGGTGGTGACCGCGGTCGTCAACAGGCGGCGGCGCAGACGCGCAGCAGGTCGATGTGCCGGCGCTGGGTCAACCTCCCCGAGGAACTCATGGGATCATCATGACAGCGGAATTACCCGCTGTCCAGGTAGGAATAAGGGACTTCTATCGCTCAGGGGATGCGCGCGGCCCCCGCGGCGGCCATCGCCGCGCCGATGATCCCGGCCTCGTTCCGCAGCACGGCGGGCACCACCGGGGTGTCCCCGAGGTCGATGTACGGCAGGAACTTGTCGGCCTTCTTGCTCACGCCCCCGCCGACGACGATCAGGGTGGGCGACAGCAGGTCGCGCATGTGCCTGAGGTACTCCTCCACGTGCCGGGCCCACTTGTCCCAGCTCAGGTCCTCCTCCTCGCGCACCCGGTCGGAGGCGCGGTGCTCGGCCTCCTTGCCGCGGATCTCGATGTGGCCGAACTCGGTGTTGGGGACCAGCGTGCCGTCCACGAAGAGCGCGCTGCCGATGCCGGTGCCGAAGGTCAGCATGAGCACGACCCCGTGCCGGTCCCGGCCCGCGCCGAAGGTCATCTCGGCGACGCCGGCCGCGTCCGCGTCGTTGAGCACGACCGTCTGCTCGCCGAACAGGTCGGCGCCCTTCACGCCGATCCACGACTTGTCCACGTTGGCCGCCGTCCTGATGACCCCGTCGAGGACCACTCCGGGGAAGGTGACGCCCATCGGGCCGGCCCAGGAGAAGTGCTCCGCGATCTCGCGTACGGCCTGGGCGACGGCCCCCGGCGCGGCGGGCCGCGGCGTCGGGATGCGCAGGCGCTCCCGGGTGAGCACGCCGGCGGCCGTGTCCACCGTGGCGCCCTTGATCCCGGAACCGCCGATGTCGATTCCCAGAACTTCCATGACTTCCCTCCTGGTCCGGCTGGACGGCTACCCAGCCGCCCCCGCCTCATGCGCGGTCGCGAGTATCGCACGGCGTCGCGCCGTCGGCCGGGTTACGGGAGGACAGGCCGGGTACGCCCCGAATTGGGGCAAATCACCACAAGGGGGACACGCATGATCAGCACACTCCACAAAATGGGACTGCGCTCCAACGTGATGTACGGCGCCGCTCTGGGGTCGATCGGCATGTCGATCGCCTCGTGGGTCATCTCGAACAAGTACGAGGCGGCCGGCATCGAACGCGCCGACCGCTGGGCGCTGTTCGTCGGCGAGTGGGCGCCGACCTTCTTCGCGATCGGGATCGCCCTGCGCATGGAGGAGATGGCCGAGGAGAAGGGGCGGGAGACTCCCGAGTGGCAGGAGCAGAGCAGCGACATCCGCCGCCCCACCCGCGCCGGCGTGTAGCGGGCGGGCAAGGGCTTCCACGAGCGGCCCGGAGGGACCCGCCGGTCTCCCGGGCCGCCCCGTGCCCGCCCCCGGAAGCGTCAGGCCGCGGCCCGCATGTGCCGGTGCGCCCATTCCCCGAAGGTCGTGAGCGGGATGCCGAGGGCCCGCGCGTACTCGGGGCGGGCCGGCTGACCGACCGTGTCGATGAACTCGTGTGAGGTGACGCCGGCTCCCGGCATTCCCGCGGCGACCGCCTCCTCCATGGTCATGTCGGGCGCGGTCAGCTCGGTGCCCAGAGCCTGGGAGAGGATCCCGGCGATCTCCCTCAGCGTCAGGTAGTCACTGGCCAGCTCCAGCTCGACCCCGTGGAACCGCTCCGGCGCGGCGACGGCCGCGGCGGCCGCCGCGCCGATGTCGTCGACCGCGACGAGGGAGAGCCGGGTGCCGGGCTTCAGCACGGTCACGATGCCTCCCTCGACGCCACGGGGCAACAGGTACGCCAGGGACGGAAGGAAGTTGTCCATGAAGAAGCCCGGCTTGATGATCGTCCAGTGCGTGAAGCCCGCCTCACGCACCCGGTCCTGGATGCCGGCCTTGGCGGAGTAGTAGGGCTCCATCGACGCCCAGCGGCCTTCGGCCCAGCCGGGGGCCTCGGTGTGCCGGCCCGCGCCGGAGACGGACGTGTGCACGAACTGCGGCACGCCTGCGGCCAGCGCGCCTTCGATCAGGTTGACGGCCTGGGTCAGCTCGCCTTCGAAGTCGAGGGCGTCTCCCTTCATCTGGGGCATCTGCACCGAGAAGACGGCCCGGGCACCGCGCGCGGCCCTGATCAACGAGTCGCGGTCGTCGAGGTCGCCGGTGACCAGTTCGGCGCCGAGCGCTTCGACCGCCCTTGCCCGATCGGTCGCGGGGTCGCGGACCAGCGCCCGCACGGGAACGCCGTTCGCGAGCAGGGCGCGGGTCGTGGCGCCGCCCTGCCGTCCGGTGGCGCCGGTGACCAGGACGGGTGCGGAATCGGTGGACATGAGGCCCCTCCTGTGGTAAATGAATAAGCGGCGGGCCCCGCCGTTTATGCTTCGGTAAGATACGGCGGACCCCGCCACTTAGCAACCGATGAGGTGACACCATGCCCGTCCAGCGTGCGGACGCCCGCCGCAACTACGCGCGCCTGCTCGCCGTGGCCAAGGAGGCGATCGCCGCGGAGGGGCCCGACGCGTCCCTGGAGCAGATCGCCCGCACCGCAGGAGTCGGATCCGGCACCGTGCGCCGGCACTTTCCCGATCGCCACGCGCTGCTGGAGGCGGTCTTCCGCGAACGGGTCGAGACCCTGTGCGCCCACGCCCGCGACCTGACCGGCAGGGCCGACACCCGGGCCGCGCTGCTGGAGTGGCTGAGCGCCGTCCTCGCGGACGCCGCGACCATCCGAGGGCTGGCCACCGCGCTGGCCCGCGACCACGCGACCGACCCCGGCGCGGTGCAGGAGCACTGCTGCTCGGCGCAGCTCACGGAGGCGGGCGGCCCACTGGCGCGCCGCGCCGCGGACGACGGCGCGCTGGCACCGGGCGTGACCATCGGCGACCTGCTCGCCCTGATC
Source organism: Microbispora sp. KK1-11 (assembly GCF_006874435.1). Classification (NCBI taxonomy): domain Bacteria; kingdom Bacillati; phylum Actinomycetota; class Actinomycetes; order Streptosporangiales; family Streptosporangiaceae; genus Microbispora; species Microbispora sp. KK1-11. Next base: position 169,427 of record NZ_VIRJ01000006.1, read on the forward strand.
ACCGGCATCGCCCTGGCCACGGAACACCACCCGGACCCCGCGGCCGACGCACAGCGGCTGCTCGGCCTGGCCATAGCGGGAGTCAGCCCCCGTCAGGGGTGACGGAGTCGGCTGCCCGGCGCCTCCGTTAGGCTCGGCGCGCGTGACCCCCGATCCCGAGGCCGTCGCGCGCTGGCTGCGCACGCGGCCCGCCCGCGCGGCCGGCCCCCGCGTGCTGGCCGTCGAGGGACGCTCGGGTGCGGGCAAGTCGACGCTGGCCGCCGCCGTGGCCGCGGCGCTCGGCGCGCCGGTCGTCCGCATGGACGACCTGTACGACGGCTGGGACGGCCTGCAGGCCGGGGTGGACGCCCTGCTGGAGTGGGTGCTGCGTCCCCTGGGCCGCGGGGGCCGGGCGCGCTGGCGGCGCTACGACTGGACCCGGGGCCGCTACGCCGAATGGCACGAGATCGCCCGGGCGGACGCCGTCGTGATCGAGGGTGTGGGCTGCGGCGCCCGCGAGGCGGGGCCGTACCTCAGCGGGCTGGTGTGGCTGGAGGCCGGTGAGGAGGTCCGCAGGGCGCGGGCGCTCGCCCGCGACGGCGAGCTGTACGCGCCCCACTGGCGGCGCTGGGCCGAGCAGGAGGAGCGGTACTACGCCCGCCATGACGTCCGCTCCCGGGCCGACCTCGTCATCGTCACCGGCTGAGCCGCAGCGTGCCGGCCGAACCTCGTCGGGCGGCCGAACCTCGTCGGGCGGCCGAGCCCCGTCAGGAACGGCCCGCACGCGCGCCTCGTCGTCGCCGAGTCCCGTCAGGAACGGACCCGCACGCCGACCTCGTCGAGCCGCGTCAGCAGGTCGGCGGGATCGGCGTACACGCGAAAGGCGCCGGTGCGCTCCAGCTCGTCCCTGCCGTAGCCGCCGGACAGCAGCCCGACGCCCAGGGCGCCGGCGCGCCGCGCGGCCAGCAGGTCCCAGACGCTGTCGCCGACGACCATGGTGAACCTCGGCTCGACGTCCAGCAGCGCGGCGCCCGCGAGGAACAGGTCCGGATCGGGTTTGGCCCGGCGGACCTGGTCGCGGTGGACGAGCGGCACGTCGGGCGGCAGTCCCAGCATGTCCAGCGCGCGCCGGGCGGTGTCGGCCCGGCTGCTGGTCGCGATCGCCCAGCGGACGTCGTTGTCGGACAGCCGCTTCAGCAGCTCGGTCGCGCCCGGCAGCGGGCGCACCGAGTCGATCTGCTCCAGATACGCCTCGGCGTGCGCCTGCTGCAGCTCCTCGATCTGCTCGTCCCTCAGGGAGACGCCGGTCTCCCGCAGCAGCGCGTTGACGAGCAGGCCGCCGCTCATGCCGATCCTGCGGTGGATGCGCCACACCGACAGATCGATGCCGACCCCGCGAAGAGCGGTGCGCCAGGCGATGACGTGCTGGTAGACGCTGTCGATCAAAGTGCCGTCGAGATCGAAGAGGAAGGCCGGGCCGGGCGGCTCCGGGTAGTTGAATTCCGCGTTCATTGTGGCCGTTCTCACCGGCCGGCGGCCGCCGAAACCCGTCCGGCCGTTCTCACCCGGAAACCCGGGCGGCCGGGCCGACGGCCGCCCAAGCCGTCCCGCCGCCGCTCAGCCCAGTCCTGCGCGGTACTCCTCGTCGGTCACCGGCCCGTGCCAGTGGGTCTTGCCGCTCGCCGTGACGGCGATGTGCACCAGCGTGTCGTCGTCGACGGCGCCGTGCCAGTGCTTCTCGCCCGGCTGCACGTGGACCCAGTCGCCGGGCCCGATGAGCGTGCCCTCGGCCTCACCCCAGCGCGTCACCACCCCGCGCCCCGACAGCACGTACAGCGCCTGCTCCCCGTCGTGGGTGTGCCAGCCCGAGCGGGCCCGCGGGTCGTAGGAGAAACGCTGGGCGCGCAGGCCGTCCGGCTCCACCGCCTTCAGCGCCTCCGCCTCCCACACGCCGTCGGTGAACCTGTCCGGTCCCGGCCGGGTGGCCTTGATCTCGCCTTCGCGTACGAACCTCATCACGCGCTCCTTTCGCCGCGGGCCGGTCGCGTCACGCCGGCACCGCCCGCACCCATCTACGATCGCCGCCGGGGAAGCCCTCCGTCGTGAGCCCGGCCTCGCACAGCAGCTCCTCGAACCGGTCGTCCGTGCGGCGCCTGCTGACGAACGTGTGCGTCCATCGCCGGTCCCCCACGACGTACTCCATCGTCGCGGCGAGCAGATCCGGCTCTGGCCGGTTCACGTCCGTCATCCGGATCACCCGTCCGTCGCGGCGCGTCTCCGACGGCCCCACCGTGTCGTACCACTCGGGCGGCTGGCGCTGGAGGATCACGCACCCGCCGGGGGCCACGTGGCGGCGGCAGGTCCGCAGGAACGCACGGCACAGGTCGTCGTCGGCGGTGTCGATCACGTACGACATCAGCAGGACCACGTCGAACGTCCGGGGCAGCGACAGGTCCTGGATGCGGGACAGGACCGTCTCCGCCCCGTGGATGTGCGCGAGCATCTCGGGCGACTCGTCCACGGCGACCACCTCGTGACCGAGCGCGAGGAGGGCGTGGGTGATCCGGCCCACCCCCGCGCCGAGTTCGAGGATCGCCGCACCCTCCGGTATCGCGGCGTGGACGATCTCGGGTTCGCCGTCGGGCGTGAGCGTCGCGTAGTAGTCGACCGCGCACCCGTCCGGAGTGATCGGGCCGGGGCCGGTGCCGTGATAGATCCGTTCTGGCAGCATGATCACCATCCTGCATCACGGGCCGGTCAGCGGCCCAGCCATGGCGATTTGTCCGGTTCCTGCCGGGTATTTCTTCCATGATGAGTTCTGCCGGACGGAGGTGACAGGCATGAGCGTTCCGATGCGACGGGAGTCCAGAGGTCTCGTTCCCGACCTGTTCGACCTGCTGGAGGCGCCGATGGCCGCGCTCCGGCCGATGGCCGGGCAGCAGATGCGGCTTGAGGACTACGTGAAGGACGGCCGGTACGTGCTGCGCGCCGAACTGCCCGGAATCGACCCGGACGATGTGGAGATCAGCGTGTCGAACGGCGTGCTGACCATCCACGCCGAACGGCGCCACGAGGAGCGGCAGGCGCACCGCACCGAGTTCCGCTACGGAGCCTTCACCCGGTCGGTCGTGCTGCCGCCGAACGCGGACGAGAACGACGTGAAGGCCACCTACGACAAGGGCATCCTCGAGGTGAGCGTGCGGCTCGCCGAGGAGCGGGAGGAGCGCAGGCGAATCCCGATCGAGGAGAAGCCGGGAGCCGGGCAGCCGCAGAGCTGAGGCGCCCACGCCGGGCCCGTCCGCAGCACCGCGCCGGACGGGCCCGAGCTCGCTCAGCTCCTCAGGGTCTGCTCGGCCGCTCAGGGCGCCGACGGGGACCTTACGACGGCGACCGGGCACTCGGCGTGGTGCAGCACTCCCCGGCTGACCGAGCCGAGCATCGCCGAGCCCAGCGCGCCCCGGCCGTGGGAGCCGACCACGAGCAGGCCGGCCCCGCGTGAGGCCTGGACGAGCGCGTCGACCGGGTGCCCGTAGGCGATCTCCTCGCGCACCGGCACCTCGGGATACCGCCTCCGCGGGTCCGCCAGCTTCTCCCGCGTCACGCGCTGACGGGCCTCGCGCACCTCCTCCACGTCGTAGGTGATCTCGGGCGCGAGCGGATGGGCGGGCAGCTGCCAGGCGTGCACGGCCCGCAGCGCGCCGCCGTGCGCCCTGGCCTGCTCGAACGCGTACGCCAGGGCGGGCTCGCATTCGGGCGAGTCGTCCACGCCCACGGCGATCTCCCCCCTCTCGCCGCTCCACCCGGGCCGTACGACGACGACCGGGCAGGGGGCGTGCCCGGCGACGTGGGTGCTGACCGAGCCGACGACGATGCCGGCGAAGCCGCCGAGCCCCCTGCTGCCGAGCACGATCTCGACGGCCTCCTCGGCCTTGTCGCGCAGGACGCGGGAGGGGATGCCCTCGATGATCTCCGTACTGATCTTCACGTCCGGCTGCCGCTCGCGGGCCACGGCCTCCGCGGCGGACAGCGCCCGCTCGGCGTGCGCGGTGAGCGGGTCACCGCCCGAGGTGGGGAACTTCGGGATGCCGTACGCCCAGTGGTCCACGACGGAGACGAAGCGCAGCGGGCAGCCGCGGCGGGCCGCGTCGTCCGCGGCCCACCGCACGGCGGCCGTCGCGGCGGGCGAACCGTCGGTGCCGACGATGATCGGGCCGGGCATGGGCGCTCCTTCCTCTTACTGGCCTTTCCGACCTGGAGCCTCCTCCATGTGACCACCGGCGGCCGGGGCCCTCCAGAGTCGTAGGTCCTCGGCCCGGGGCCGGTGCCGGGGCCCCGCGGCCGGGAGGGATGCTGGAGTCCTGGAGGTGGTCCGACATGGAATCGAAGCGCTGGACCGTCGAGATCTTCGTGAACGAGGACGACAACGACGACGTCACCACCGCGACCGCCGTGCTCTACACGCCCGCGGGACGACGCCACGAGAGCGTCGGCCGAGCCCGCCGCAACCCGTCCGACCGGCCCGTGCCCGAGATCGGGGACGAACTGGCGGCCGGACGGGCGCTCGCCGACCTGGGGGCGAAACTCATCGGGGACGGCGCGGAGGACGTGGCCCAGCTCGCCGGTCCCGCCTACGAGTCGTACTGAGACCCCGCCCCGCTCTCCGGCCGCGATGCCGGCGGCGGCGTGTGCGCGCCGAAGGCGCCGGAGTGCCGGGGACGGGCCTGGCGGCGGAGCCGGCGCCCGGGGGCTCCGCCCGAGCCCCCGGGAGTCCGCGCGTCACGTCCTCATCCCACCGGCGTCCTCATTACACCGGCGTCCTCATTCGACCGGGTCGGCCGGGTCCTCGCCGAGGAGCCCCGCGGCCCGCATCTCCTCGGTCAGCCAGGCCATGGCGGCCTGCTCGCCTCCCACCGGACCGGGCCCGGCCGTCGGCGTGCCGTTCGCCGTACGGGGACCGGCCGGGACGTCGCCCGCCGCGCCGCCGGGCGTCCGGCTCCCGCCGGGCCCGGTGGCATACGGCCGGGCCGCGGCCGTTCCCCCTCGCTTGCCCCGTGTCCCCGCGCCGCCGGGCGCTCCGCCCTGGTCGGGCGGGACGCCGCCGCCGGTGGCCGTGGCGCGCCCGCGCGGCCCGCCGGTGACGAGACCGCCGGGCACCGGCCCGTTGGCCGTCGTGCCCGCGCTGTACGCCGCCGCCTGAGGGGCCATGCCGGGCTGGACTCCGGGGCCCGCCTGGCCGCCGTGGACCGTATGCCCGGAGTCGCCGCCCGGCCCCCAGTCCGCGGACGCGAGCAGCCCCGCGCCGGTCATCTCGGCGGTGAGCTGCCCGAGCAGCGTGCCGGCCTCGATCGGCTCGGGCGTGATCTGCGCGAGGGCGGGCGCGAGGGCGCGCAGCGCGTTCGGCATCCCCGCGCCGGTGCGGTGGAGGTCGCCGAGGTTCAGCGGGACACAACTCGATCTGATGATGTGGAAGAGGTGATCGACCCGCCGCGCGTCCCGTCCGCTGAAGGGGCCCCGGAAGTCTCCGTGGTGCGCGAGCACCAGGGCCGCGAGGCCGGCGACGTGCGGCGCGGCCATGGAGGTGCCGTCCAGTGCGGCGTACCCGTCCGGAGGGACGGCCGACAGGACGGCCACGCCCGGGGCGCACACGTCGATCTCGGGGCCGTGGCAGGTGAAGCGCGGCGAGAAGTAGCCGTCGCCGGTCACCGGCCCGCGGATCTCGGCCTCATGGGCGGTGCCGGGCGGGAACGCGTCGGCCTTGCCGACGGCCGCGACGGTCAGCACGCCGGACAGGATGCCGGGGAAGCCGACAGGTCCCCCGTCGTTGCCTGCGGCCACCACGCACGCCACCCCCGCCTCGCGCGCCTGCTCGATCTTCGCGGCGACGAGCGGGGATTGGTGCCTGCTCGCCAGGCTCAGGTTGACGACGTCGATCCGCTGCTCGATGCAGTAATCGAGCGCCTCGATGAGGTCGCTGAACCGCCCGCCCGGGAAGATCTTGCAGGCGTGCACCTCGGCCTCGACCGCGAAGCCGACGACACCGCGGCCGTCGTCGGCGCCCGAGACGACGGCCGCGCAGTGGGAGCCGTGGTAGGCGGCGTCGACGGACCAGCCGTCCGGCGCCCCGCCGACCAGGTCGACGCCGGCGCGGACGCGGTCACGCAGGTCGGGGTGCCGTACGTCGGCCCCGGAGTCGATGATGGCGATCCTGACCCCCGCGCCGCGCAGCGTGGGCGGCAGGCGGTCGAGGTTCATCGCCTGCTGGCCCCAGCCGAAGACCTGCTTGCCGGGGAAACCGCCGAAGGTCTCCGACAGGCGCATCGGCTCGATCAGGTTGTCCCGGGTCGTTGACAGGGCCGGGCGGTCGATGTGGACGCTCCAGTAGCCGGAGCGCGGCCGGACCGTCACCCCGGTGATCGACTCCGGGGTCTCCCCCACCATCGTGACCACCGCGCGGCCGTCGGCCCCGGTGGACGTCTGGGCGGGCCAGCCGTGCCCGGTCACCAGGACGCTCGCGCCGGGCAGCGGCGTGCCGTCCGCGTCCCTGATCAGGAAGGCGAACGTGCTCTCCACGCCCGGCGGCACCACCGCCGGTGCGGGCCGCCGCCTGCGCGGCGGCTGGGGCACGTCGCTGTAGGTGAGCAGCCGGTCGCGCTCGAAGTAGAGCTGCGGATACTGCCGCCGCAGCGCCTCGACGTGCTCGGCGGTCATCTCCGCCACGACCACAGCGGGGAACCCGGGTGCCTGAGCCCCCGGGTTCCCCGCCGTCCCCCGCAGGCGGCGCAGCACGCGCACCTCGGGGTCGTCCTCCAGCAGCCTGCGCACCGTGTCGCCGTCGAGAGCCGGCGCGGCTGCTCCCGGTGCCGCCGGATGCGGCTGGGGCAGCGCGGCCACCATGTAGCGCCGCGGCCGGGACTCCACCGGCTGCGGCGCCTGGCGGGACGCCTGCCGCCCCCGCGGGGACGCCGGGCGCGGCTCCTCGCTTCCGTCCTTGGGCTTGTCGTTATTGGTCACAACGTCTCCGACTCTCCCCAGCTCAGGCTGGTGTGGCCGGCCGCGCCCCGTAGGGCGCGGCGGGCAGTTCAGGCTCTGTCATCACATTTCGCCGGTCTCGGGACGGCGGGGGCCCGGACCGGCCGCCGACCGGTCCGGGCCACCGAGGTGATCACGTCACAGCAGTGGAACCGTGGGCCGTCCGGGGGTGACGGCGCCGAGCGCGAACTGGATCTGCGCCAGGCACGCGTCGTACCGCCCGGCCCGGTACAGCTGTACCGCCTGCACCAGCAGCGGGATGATCCCCGCGACCTGGGGCGCCTGCGGGAGTGACGCCTGCAGCCAGCCGTACAGCCGCTGGAGCGTCATGGCGCAGTGCGCCTGCAGCGGCGCGACCGGCGCCGGATGCCCCGTCGCGACTCCCACGGCCGGGGGCGTCACCGGACCCATCCCGGGACCCATCGACTCCACGGTGTTCCTCCGATCAGAACGCGGCACCGGCCGGCACCGGGACCTGCTGAGCGGCCTGCTGGTGCAGCTGGCCGTACTGCTGGCCGTAGGCCTGGCCGTAGACCTGCGACAGCGGCTGCATGGTCAGCGGGACCTGGTGCCCGTACGCGCCGTGGATGGACGGGACGCCGAGCTGAAGGGCCTGCTGGCCGGGGTGCTGCGCGTACGCCTGGGTGGCGTACGGCTGGCCGTAAACCTGCGGGATCTGCTGGGCCTGGGCCTGGATGGCCTGCAGGGCCTGCAGAACCTGCGGCGGAAGCACCTGCTGCTGAACCTGCTGCTGGATCTGCTCCCGGACCTGGTGCTGGTAGAGCACGCCCTCCAGCATCTGGCGGGCCGCGGGAGCGCCGTAACGCACGCTGTACCGCGCGACCTTGGTCCAGAAGGTCACCGGGCTCACCAGGTGCTCCTGCGGGAGGATGTGCTCCTCCTGCTGGATCATCGCCAGCGGCGACAGCTGCTGCTGTATCGCCGGGATCTGCTGACCGAGCTGCTGCAGGGGCGAGATCTGGTGCTGAGCGCCGTACCCCAGCGTGGTCGCCATGGACGTGGGGTTCATAGCCGTGAACGTCATATTCACTCCTTCGGAGCCAGTAGGTCCGGCCCATCGCCGATGTGATTACATCGCGTGACAGATCGGTCGCACAACGTTATAGGCGTAATGAGTGGATAAGGCCGACTTGGCACTCGGGCGTCGGCACCAACCGACATCTCTCTTTGCCTTGACAAAATTGTTTGTCGGAGGCCATCCTTGAGGCATGAAAGACGTGGCGGTGATCGAGGATCCGGCGGCGGCGGAGGCCTCCCTGGATCCGATGCGGGCGCGGTTGCTCGCCGAGCTGACGGAGCCCAGTTCGGCGACCATGCTGGCGGCCAAGGTGGGGCTGCCGAGGCAGAAGGTGAACTACCATCTCAAGACCCTGGAGCGGCACGGCCTCGTGGAGCTGGTCGAGGAGCGCCGCAAGGGCAACGTCAACGAGCGGGTCATGCGGGCGACGGCGGCGTCGTTCGTGATCTCTCCCGCCGCGCTGGCGTCGGTCGCGCCCGATCCGTCACGCGCACCCGACCGGCTGTCGGCGCGGTGGCTGCTGGCGCTCGCCGCCCAGCTCGTACGCGACGTGGGCACGCTGATCGTCGGAGCGTCCCAGGCGCGCAAGAAGCTCGCGACGTTCGCCATCGACGGCCGGGTGCGCTTCGCCTCGGCCGCCGACAGGGCCGCGTTCGCCGAGGAGCTGTCGGCCGCCGTGGCCGCGCTCGTGAGCAAATACCACGACGATTCGGCCGAAGGCGGGCGCGAGCACCGTCTGGTCATCGCCGTCCATCCCGCCGTCCCCCGGGCGGCCGACATAGAGGAGCGCTGAAGCGTGCCCCACGAGTTCGAACTGCGCAAGGAAATCGAGCTGGACGCGACCCCCGAGCAGGTCTGGGACGCGATCGCCACCGGCCCGGGGGTGGACTCCTGGTTCATGGGACGCACCGAGATCGAGCCCGTCGAGGGCGGCCGCGGCCGGTTCACGATGTTCGGCAACAGCGAGGGCACCACCGTGACCGGGTACGAGCCCGGCAAGCGGTTCGCGTACCGCGGCGACGAGAACCCCGACGGCACGTTCATGGCGTTCGAGTACCTCATCGAGGGGCGCGACCACGGCAGCACGGTCCTGCGCCTGGTCCAGCACGGCTTCCTCGGCGACGACGACTGGGAGACCGAGTTCGAGGCGATGGGCGTCGGCTGGGACATGTACCTGCACAAGCTCGCGCAGTACCTCACCTACTTCCGCGGGCGCCCGGCCACGGTCGTGTCCGCCGTGCGCCCCCAGGCGGCCGAGAGCGCACCGGCCTGGGCGGCGATCAAGGACGCGCTGGGCCTGCCGGCCACGGTCCGCCTGGGCGACCCCGTGCGGCTCGCGGTGGACGGGCTGGCGCCGGAGGACGGGGTGGTCGACTACACCGGCTTCCCGACCTTCCTCGGCGTGCGGACCGCCGACGGGCTCTACCGGTTCATCCACTCGGGTCCGCAGCGGGGCAACGTGGTGGTCCTCGGGCACCACGTCTTCGCCGAGGACGCCGATCAGGAGCAGGTCGAGGGCGCCTGGCGGTCCTGGCTCTCCCGGCTCTTCCCCTGACCCTCTATGCACTAACGCACGTCCGAACTCCTGACCACGAAGGGCATGACGATGACGAACACCCCCGACCTCGAATACACCATCACCCGCGTCCTTGACGCCCCCCGCGAGACCGTCTTCAAGGCCTGGACCGAGCCGGAGCGCTTCAGCCAGTGGTTCGGCCCGCACGGCTTCACCACCCCGGTCTCGCTGATCACCATGGACCTGCGTCCCGGCGGCGAGTGGAGCGCGTGCCTCGTGTCGCCGGACGGCGCGAAGGCCCCCCTCGGCGGGGTCTACCGGGAGATCGCGGCACCCGAGCGGCTGGTGTTCACCACCGGCGACCCGGACAACCAGGAGGGCGCCGTGGCCTCGGTCGCGACCCTCACGCTCACCGACCTCGGGGACCGTACGGAGATGAGCTTCAGGCAGGAGGGCTACAACACCGACGAGGCGCACGCCGAGGCCGCGAAGGCGGGCTGGCTCCAGTTCTTCGACCGGCTCGCCGAGCACCTCGCCTGAACTCCCCCGAGCCGTACGCCGCACCCCCGGGCACGCGGCGTACGGCTCGGCACGCCCGCGGCCGTCTCACCGCCCCGCGTGCAGCAGCAGCGGCAGCAGGAGCAGCACCCAGAAGACCGCGACGGCCGCCGACCTGAGCAGGACGCGCGCAACGGCGGCCCGGTCGTCGGGCGGGGCCGCCTTGCTCTTCGACATCGGAGGCATCCGGAGGCACCCTTCCATTTATGGGGTTATGAAGGGGTTACCTCATACTTATACTCCTATTGGGGTTAGTGCTTCCAGAGCCTTGGTCAGGCCCAGATGGCGCAGGGGATGCCGTCGGAGAAGACCTCGGGAGGATCGGGCAGGGGCCGCGCCTCCCCGGACGCCACCCGCAGGGCCGTCCAGGCCGCGGCGCCCGCGTCGAGCACGTCGTCCACCCCCGCCGCCGCCCCGGCCCTGCCGAGGCCGCCCGCGAGCACGACGCCCGCCGCCGCCAGCAGTTCACGCCGCCGTTCTGCGCCCGCCCACGTCGTCTTCGGGTGCGGCACAGGCGCCCCCGCGAGCCGGGCGAAGCTCAGCTCGGGGTGGATCTCCACGACCCGCCTGCCCGCCTCCCGCACCCAGCGCTCGACCTCCAGCAGCTTCTCCTTGAGCCCGAAAGCCTGGCGGGAAACGCCCTCGCCGGCCAGGCGGCGGTTGACGGCCACGGCCGAGGCGTAGTCGTCCGCCTCCAGCGCGGCGCGCACCGGGGTCATGAACACCGACCGCCACCGGGGGCCGAGCTCCGCGCGCGCCCGCACGTCGGCGAGACGGCGGCCCCGGCCCGGAGGGCCGCCGGGGGCGCCGTCCGGCAGGCCGATCGGCATGTCCACGGCCACGACGGCGACCTCCCCGTCCGCGTCCGCCAGGGCGACCAGGTCCGCGACGCGAGGCGCGAAGTAGGCGCGGGCCGCACCCCCGTCCCGGGGGCCTGCGGGCGGGACCACCCCGATCCAGCCCGCCCTGCACGCGTCGACACCGAGCACACGAGCATCCTTCACAGGACCATGCTCAGCCCTGGCGGGGGACGACGTGGCCGAAGCGGAACAGGTTCGCCGGGTCGTAGACCTCGCGCAGCTTCACCAGCCGCCGCAGCGTCTCCTCCGGCCAGGCCCGGGAGATCTGCTCGGGGGCCAGGGCGCCGCCCTGGAAGTTGATCAGCGCGCCGCCGGTCGACCAGGGCGCGAGGGCCTCGATCACGGCCCGTACGGCCGCGGGGACGGCCGTGTCCATAAGCTCGGGCACCGGCGCGCCGATGGCGAGCAGCGTGAAGGCGGCGTCGCGCCCGCCCACGGCGTTGGGCTCCTTGGGCTGACGGGCGAGCGCGCCGCCGAGCTGGCGGAGCTCGACGACGGCCAGCGGAACCCGCGCGGCCGGTCCTGCGACCGCGAGCAGCGCCTCCACGGTCTCCGCCGTCAGCTCGCGCAGCAGCGCCCCCCGCTCCGCGACCGGCATGGGGTGGGTCGGGTCCCGGTGGATGGAGTCGATCGCCGCGTACGGCAGGGGCCCGACGGCGTCGAGCACCGGCTCGGCCACGGCCCGCATGGGGGCCAGCAGCGCCTCGGCCTCCTGCCCGTCCCCCACGTGGGCGACCCTCAGGTGGACGACGAACTTGCCGCTGAGCTGCGGCGGCAGCTCGGGCAGCGGGGGCAGGCGCAGCAACGCGACCGAGGTGGTGGTGGTCTCCGGCAGCGTGCCGGTCCAGCTCCGGTAGGCGTGCAGGACCCGCCCGGCGTCCTCGGCCGCGTAGAACAGGCCGCCGCCGTACAGGCCGGTGAGCGGCAGCAGCTCCACGGTGATCGAGGTGACGACGCCGAATCCGGCCTTGCCGCCGCGCAGCGCCCAGAACAGGTCGGGCTCGCGGGCCGCGTCGGCGGTGCGCACCACGCCGTCCCCGGTGACGACGGTGAGCTCCCGCACGTGGTCGGCCGCGAACCCGAAGGTCCGCGCGATCGGCCCGATGCCGCCGCCGAGGGTGAAGCCGACCACGCCGACGCCGGTCGCCGAGCCGCACAGCGGGGCCAGGCCGTACGGCGCCGCGGCGGTGACGACCTCACCCCACGTGCAGCCGGCCGCGATCGTGGCGGTGCGGGCGGAGGGGTCCACCACGACCTCCCGCATCGCACGGGTGCTGACCAGGACCGCGCCGTCGGCCGCCTGCACGGCGCCGTGGCCGGTCGACTGCACGGCCACGGGCAGCCCGTGCGCGGCGGCGAGCCGTACGGCCGCGGCCACGTCGCCGGCGTCCCGCGCCGCGACGATCACGGCGGGCCGGTGGCGCACCGCGAGGTTGAACCCGGCGGCCTCCTCCTCGAACCCGTCCTGTCCGGGAAGCAGGACCCGGCCGGCGATCTGTCCCCGCAGCGCGTCTTCGATGGTGCTGTGCATGTCCGTCCTTCGGATGTCGTTGTCTGTGACGGGGACAGTTGTCGCAGCCGGGTCTTGGTGTTCTCTTGCGCCTCCCGGGCCCGGGTTCGGCGGGGCGTTTAAAAGGGTTCCTAGAGACGTACTAGGAGTGTCCAAGACGGCCCGCGCACGCTGGGGCGATGTCGTCGCCGTCGAAGAAGCGCCGGCCGCGGTACGCCGCGCCGCCGAGAACGTCACCGGGAACACTGCTGCTGCGCGAGGTGCCGGCGCACGCGGGTGCGCCGGGAGCCCGGATCATCGGACCGGCGCTGGAACACGTCCTGCGAGAGGCGCCGGCCGCCCGGTGCCGCCTCTATGTGCTGACCGACCTCGGCCGGCCGGCCGCCGCCGCCCCGCTCGCCGCCGCGCTGCTGGAGACCGGGGCGCCCCGGCACGTCCCGGAGTGGGCCGTGCTGCACGCGTTCGCCGTGGCCGTGCCGCACCGCGGCCGGGGGCTGGGCCGCCGCCTGCTCGACGACCTGCTGATGGAGTTGCGCGCGGACGGCGTACGGGCCGTGTGGTTCCTCCCCGGGCCGGGGGACGACGGCCTGCGCGCCCTGCTGGAGAGCGCCGGTTTCAGAGACGACACGAACCGCGCTTTCTCCCGGGAGAACGAGCGGACATACGGGTATGATGAGCCAGAAATCCGGCCCTGGGCCGCCTGGCTCTTTCGGGAGTTGTGATGCGCACGAGCATCGACGGCGCGCGATTACCGGCGCCGCGCCCGGGCCTGGACGGCCGCCAGGGCCCCGCTCTGGACTTCCGCCTCCTCGGCACCCTGGAGGTCGCCGACGGCACGGGGACGATCCTCGACCTCGGGCCCCGCAAGCAGCGGTCCGTGCTGGCCCTGCTGTTGCTGAACGCGCCCCATGTCGTGCCGCTCGACCAGCTCATCGACCGGCTGTGGCGGGACGAGCCGCCCTCCAGCGCCACGGGAACGCTCCAGGCGTACATCTCACATCTGCGCAGGACGCTCGAACCCCGGCGGAGCCCGCGCTCCCCGGCCCGGGTCCTGCGTACGCGGGAGCCCGGCTACCTGCTGGACATCGAGCCCGACCAGGTCGACGCCGAGCGGTTCGGCCGGGCGGCCGAGGCCGCGCACGCCGCCTTGGCCGCGGGCCGTCCCGAGGAGGCCGAGCGGATCCTGGGCCCGGCGCTGGCGCTGTGGCGGGGCGAGCCGCTGGCCGACCTGGCCGACGAGCCCTTCGCCCGGTCCACCGTCGCCCGCCTGAGCGAGACCCGCCTGCACGCGCTGACCGTACGCGCCGAGGCGTGGCTCGCGGTCGGACGCGCCGCCGAGGTGACGGTCGAGGTCGAGCGCCTGCTCGAACAGGACCCCTACCGCGAGGGCCTGTGGGCGCTGCTCATGCGGGCCCTCTACCGGGAGCGCAGGCAGGCCGAGGCGCTGGCCGCCTACCAGCGTTGCCGCACGCTGCTCGGCGACGAACTGGGGCTCGATCCGAGTCCCGAACTGCGGCGGCTTGAGCAGGCCATCCTCGTCCAGGACGAGTCCCTGGCGGGGGTGTGGGCCCCCGCGGTCGCCGTGCCGCCGGAGCCGGCCCCGAACGCACGGGGAGGCACGGGCGCAGGCGTGCGGGGCGGCGCAGCGGGCGAAGACACCGGGGACGGCAACACCGGCGACGAGAACGCCGGGGACGCGGCCGTGCCGGGGCTGGTGGGGCGGGAGCCGCACCTGCGCCGGATCGGCGAGCGGCTCGACGACCTGCGCCGGGGCGTGGGCGGGGTGTTCCTGGTGAGCGGGGAGTCCGGCATCGGCAAGACCCGCCTGGCGGAGGCCGCCGCGAGCATGGCGGCGGAGCGCGGGGCCGCGGTCGCCTGGAGCAGGTGCGTCGAGGGCAGTGGCGCCCCCGCGTTCTGGCCCTGGATCCAGGCGCTGAACGCCTTGGCTGCGGCCCATGCACCGACGACGCAGACTCCGGGAACGGCCCAGGCAATCGCAACGGCACAGACCCACGCGATGGACAGGGCCCCGGCGACCGGCCCGGCTCCGGGAACCGGCGAGGCCGGGGAGGCGGGCGGCGACCTCGCCAGGCTCGCCCACCGCCTCTCGGACGGCGACCGTACGGACACGGCCGACCCCGACACCGCCCGGTTCCTGCTGCACGACAGCGTGGCGCGGGCGCTCACGCGGCGGGCCTCCGCCGCCCCGGTGCTTGTCGTCGTGGAGGACCTGCACTGGGCCGACGCCGCCTCGCTGAAGCTGCTCACCTTCCTCGGCGCCGACCTGCACCGCGTCCCGCTCCTGGTCCTGGCCACCGTACGGCCCGAGCCGGCGGTGGGCAGGCAGGCGCTGACCGAGGCGCTCGGCGAGCTGACCCGCCAGCGCGGCACCGAACGGATGACCGTCGCTCCGCTCACTCCCGAGCAGATCGCCGACTACCTGCGCGAGGCGGGATGGGCCGGTCCCGGGCCGGTGCTCGCCTCCGCGCTGCACGACAGGACCGGCGGCAACCCGTTCTTCCTGGGCGAACTGCTGCGCCTGCTGACCAGCACCCATCCCGACGGCCGGGTGGGCGTGGCGGACGTGCTCGCCCTGGCGGTGCCCGACGGCGTGCGCGACGTGATCAACCAGCGGGTGTCGCGGCTGCCGGAGGACTCCCAGACCCTGCTGCGGGCGGCCGCCGTGATCGGCAGGGACGTGGACGCCGACGTGCTGGAGACCGCGACCGGGGTCGGCGGCGCCCGGGTGATGATGCTGCTCGAACCGGCCGTCGCGACCGGGCTGCTGGTCGAGGTGGACGGCGGCTGGGACTACCGCTTCTCCCACGCGCTGGTGCAGGAGGCGCTGTACTCCGGCCTCAGCCGCAGGCAGCGGGCCCAGCTCCACGGCCGGGTGGGCGAGGCCATCGAGACCCTGCGGTGGGGTGAGACCGCGTCGCGGCTGCCGGCGCTGGCCCACCACTTCGGGCTGGCCGCCCGGGTCGGCTACGCGGACAAGGCCGTCTCGTACGCCATGGAGGCGGCCGGGCAGGCGACGGCCCGGCTCGCCTACGACGAGGCCGTCCTCTACTGGGAGCAGGCCTTGGACGCCTGCGCCGCCGGACCCGCGGCCACCCGCTGCGCCCTGCTGATCGGCCTCGGCAAGGCCCGGCGGGTGACCGGCGATGTGGAGGGGGCGCGCGGCGCGCTGGACGAGGCCGTGACGCTCGCGACCGGCATCGGCGACGACGACGCCGTCATCGAGGCGGCCACCGTCTTCGGCGGCGTCACATTGTGGAACTGGCGCTCGTACGGCGTGGTGGACCACCGCATGGTGACCGTGCTGGAGGACCAGCTCTCCCGGCTCGACCCGGGCGCCGTGCGCACCCGCGCGGAGCTGCTCGGCACGCTCGGCGTCGAGCTGTACTACGGCGACCGGCGCGAGGAGGGCCGCCGCCACGCCCTGGAGGCCGTGGAACTGGCCCGGCGCACCGGCGACCCCCTTCTGCTGGCCCGCACGCTGAACAACTTCGTCATCGCGGCCTGGACGCCGGAGCACGAGGAGGAGCGTTACCGGGCGGCCGAGGAGATGCTGGGCCTCCCCGGCCTGCCCAGGGCCACCGAGATCGTCGCCCGCCTGCACCGCATGCCCAGGTTCATGAAGGCGGGGATGCTCGCCGACTACGACGCGGAGCTGGCCCGCTGCCTGCGGCTCACCGCCGAAGTGCGGATGCCGGAGATCGAGACGCAGGTCGCGTACGCCGCGGCCGGGCGGGCGATGCTGGCGGGCGACTGGGCGGAGATGGACCGGCAGGCGGTCATCGGCACCGGCAGCTTCCGCCGCACCAGCCTGTGGGGGCCGGACGTCCTCAAGCTGCTCTACGCGTTCTACGCCGACTGGTGCCGGGGACGGCCCAGCCCGCTGCTGACGGAGCTGGTCGAGGCCGCGGCCGACGACTCCAATATGATCGCGCGGCCCACGGCCGTCCTCGCCGCCCTGAAGGCGGGCGACCACGAGCTGGCCCATCGCCTGATCGACCGCTGGGGCGCCGTGCGGCCACGCGACTGGACGTGGCAGTTCGTCGCCTGGCAGTGGGCCCTGGTCGCCGCCGAGCTCGGCCGGCCCGACCCGCACGAGCTGCTCGGCGAGCTGCGGCCGATCGCCGGCGAGCTCATGACCATGGGCACGGGCTGCCTGTCGTGGGGAACGCTTCACGACGTGGTCGCCCGGCTCCTGCACCGGGCCGGCGACGTTCCGGCCGCCCTGGCGCACGCGGAGGCCGGGCGGGACGCACACCGGCGGCTCGACCTGCCTCATCTCGTGAGCCGCAGCGAGGCGCTCCTGCGCGAGATCCGTGCGGTCGCGGGGAACACCGGCCGCACCGGCGACGCGCCGGCCTGAGCCCCCTTGTCCGAGCTCTGGAAGCGGAGCAGGTGCGGGGCGTTCGCAACTGCCCCGGACCTGCTCTTGTCGAGATGCTGCGACGGATTTTCCGCGGCATCGTAGGTGCCATGAGCCAGCGACAGGCCGCCCCCGGGCACGGGCATGGGCACGGCCACGGGCACGGGCATGGGCACGGGCACGGGCATGGGCACGGGCATGGGCATGGGCATGGGCATGGGCACGGTGGGGCGACGATCCGCGCGCGGGTGGCGCATCTGCTGCGCCCGCACTCGCACGAGCCCGCGGACAAGGTGGACCCGGCCATGGAGTCGTCCGCCCGGGGGATGCGCGCGCTGTGGGTGTCGCTGGCCGGTCTCGGCGCGACCACGCTGGTCCAGGCGGCGGTGGTGGCCCTGTCGGGGTCGGTGGCGCTGCTGGGCGACACCCTGCACAACGCGGCCGACGCCCTGACCGCCGTGCCGCTCGGGATCGCCTTCCTGCTCGGCCGCCGTCCGCCCACCCGCCGCTACACCTACGGCTACGGACGGGCCGAGGACCTGGCCGGCGTGGTCATCGTCGTGACGATCGCCGCGTCCTCGATCGCCGCGGCGTACGCCGCGATCGGGCGGCTCCTGGAGCCGCGGGAGGTCTCCCACCTGGGGGCCGTCGCGGCGGCGGCGCTGGCAGGCTTCGCCGGGAACGAACTGGTCGCCCGCCATCGCATCCGCGTCGGGCGTGAGATCGGCTCGGCGGCCCTCGTCGCCGACGGGCTGCACGCCCGCGCCGACGGTTTCACCTCACTGGCCGTGCTGGCCGGAGCCGGAGGGGCGGCCCTGGGCTGGACCTGGGCCGACCCCGCCGTCGGCCTGCTCATCACGGTCGCGATCCTGATGGTGCTGCGGCAGGCGGCGCGAGAGGTGTACCGGCGGCTGATGGACGCCGTCGACCCCGCTCTCGTGGACCGCGCCGAGGCGACCCTGCGGGGCACCCCCGGCGTGCTCGGCCTGGGTCAGGTGCGGCTGCGCTGGATCGGCCACCGGCTCAGGGCCGAGTGCGAGGTCGTCGTCGACCCGGCGGCCACGGTCGTCGAGGCCCATCGGGTCGCGGCCGAGGCCGAGCACAACCTGATCCACGCCATCCCCCGGCTGACGGCCGCCATCGTGCACGCCGACCCGCTGCCCCACGACGGCGTGGACCACCACGCCGTCCTCGACGGCCACCGGCACGACCATCCCCCGGCCGGCCATCCCCGCGCCGGCCGTTCCTCGGCCGGCCCCGTCCGGCACCGCGCCGGCTGACCGGAGCACGAGACGCCCGGCGTTCAAGGGCTGGGCGTTCAAGGGCTGGGCGTTCAAGGGCTGGGCGTTCAAGGGCTGGGCGTTCAGGGGCTGGGCGTTCAGGGGCTGGGCGTTCAGGGGCGCGGCATGGCCATCGCGTTGGGGAAGGGCACCCCTCCCCCGTCGATGATCCGGGTGACGAGCGGGCGCAGGAGACGCGCCAGCCGAGCCGCCCCAACCTCGCCCAGGGCGTCCATCGGCGCCCGCGCGAGACGTTCGGTGGCCGCCTCGACGGCGTCGCGCTCGCGCCGCCCCTTCTCGGTCACGGCTCCCTCGCGGTCGAGGACGCCGCGCTCGCGCAGCCGGCCGGCCGCGGCCTGCCACTCCTCCTCGGTCCACCCCCGGTAGGCCCGCTGCTCGGACGGCACGAGCCCGAGCGCCGACGCGACGACGTTGGCCTCGCAGCCGTCCACCCCCGCGGTGACCAGGGCGGCCACGTGCCCGTCGCCGCGGAACTCGCGCAACGCGGTGAGCGCGTGCCACAGCGCCGCGAGCGGCTCGCCGGGCGGCGGCAGGGCGGCATGCGCCGCGAACAGCACCCGCCCGCCGGCGGGGCACGCCTCCACCGCTGCCCCGGCCAGGCCCGCGGCCTCCCGCACGTCCGGGTGATCGGCGAGGTCGCCGAGCAGGCGGCGCAGGCACCGGCAGGCCACCTCCAGGCGCGCGGCCAGCACCTCCTCGGGCGGGCAGAACCGCCAGGCGTCGGGGATCGCACGGGCGACCATCGACGGGGCGAAGTTGTAGAACGCGGCGGTAACGACCTGCGGGGAGACCGGGCCGAGCGCGGCGGACCTGGACGCGAAATACCCCATCCAGAAGCCCTTGAGTCCCGCCGCGGCGTACGCCTCCTTCGCCTCGGGCGCGAAGTAGACCGGTGCGTGACAGCACTCGACCAGCCGCCAGATCTCGTCCATGTCCGCCAGGCTAGATCACCGCGTACGGCGAACCGTGAAGAGGTCAGGCGGGCCGCACCGAGACCGGGTCGAGCCAGCCGAACGGCGTCAGAGCGGGCGCCGCGATCCTGCGCGAATACCCGGACGTGTCCCGGTAGAACCACAGCGGGATCGCCGGCATGTCCCGGACCAGCATCGCCTCGGCCCTGCGGTAGAGCCCGATCGCCTTGGCCCGCGACACCTCCCGGTCGGCCGCGCGCAGCAGCGCGTCGAACCGCGGGTTGCGGTACAGCCCGTAGTTGAACGTCCCGCCGGAGGCGAACTGCGGGCCGAGCACGTTCTGGATGTGGGGGTAGTCGAGCTGCCAGCCCATCCGGAACATCCCCTGGAGGGTGCCCTTGTCGATCGCTCGCTGGAAGGCGTCGTTCGTCTTCACCGTCTTGGGGACGATCTTCACCTCGCCTCTGAAGACCTTGTCGACGCTCGCGGCGACCGCCCTGACCCAGTCCCCATGCGCGCTGTCGGCGTTGTAGTAGAGCGGGATGCTCGCCGGTGTGCGGAACCCCTTCGCCTTCGCCCGGGCGAGGTAGACGCGTGCGCGGGCGGGGTCGTAGCGGCAGAAGCCGCAGGCGCCGGGCTTCGCGCCCTCGGCCGTGGACGGGACGAACGACTCGGCCGGGCTCCGCCCGCCGTAGAACTTGCGGGTGATCGCCTTCCGGTCGATCGCCATCGAGACCGCCTTGCGGAGGTCGGCGTTCGTGCCCAGCCGGAGCGGGATGCCGATCTCCTGAATGACGCCGCCCGGCCGGTTGATCACGCGGCCGTCGAGGTCCTTGGCGAAACGGTCCAGCTTGACGGGCGGCACGTAGGCGAGGAAGTCGAGACCACCGTTGAGCAGTTCCGCGTAGGCGGTGTAGTCGTCCGGGTAGACCCGGTAGGTGATCTTGTCGATCTGTGCCTTGGACGGACCCGCGTAGCCGTCGTACCGCTCCAGCACGGTCTCGGTGCCCGGCGCCCACGTGACCGCACGGAACGGCCCGTTGCCGACCGGCTCGCGCCGGAACGACGCGGGGCTCTTGAGTGCGGAGTCGGGCAGCGGCGAGAAGGCGACATGGCCCAGCTTCTGCGTGAACGGCCCGAACGGCCGCTTCAGCTCGATCGTGAACGTGTGGTCGTCCACGACCTTGAGCCCGGACATCACGCGGGATCCGTACCCCTTGATGTCCTCGAAGAGAAACGCGGTGCCGGACTTGCCCGCGGCGGCGGTCTGGTTCCAGGCGTCCACGAAGTTGTGCGCCTTCACCTCGGTGCCGTCGTGGAACGTCCAGCCCTCGCGCAGCCTGACCGTGAACCGGCGGTTGTCCTTGGTGCTGATCGACCGCGCCATCGCGTACGTCGCCCGCGAAGTGCGGGGGTCATACTCGACGAGGCCGGTGAACAGGGCATCGAGCACGTCGCCGCCGCATACGCCGGCCTCCCCGAGGGTCAGCGGACCATACGGCGGGCAGGTGGACACCGTGACGCCGGTGCCGGACTCGGCCCGCGCCGGTGCGGGGACCGCCAGCAGGCAGCAGACGAGGGGAAGGACCGCCGCGGCCGAGCGGGAGACCACCCGTTTTCACCTCCGGAACCAAAGAGGTGATCATCCTAGTGGCCCGGCTCGGGGCGAGTCCGGACTTTTCCCGACCGAGGGTCAGAACCAGCCGCGGTGCCGGGCCATCGCGGCGAGGCCGTCCCGCAGCGCCTGCTCCACCCTGCCGGGGTGGTCGCCGTAAGCGACGCGGAAGCGGTTGTAGACGTCGTGGCTGGAGGTGAGGAAGCCGCCCCGCTTGTCGGCCTCCAGGATCACGTCCATCGAGTGCGGCCCGGCGATGAAGGTCAGCTCCAGCTCGTTGAAGTGGCGCCGCCATTCCGGACCGGCGTGATACTCGATCTCCTGGTAGAACGGCATGGTCGAGCCCCGGAGCGTGCCGCGCTCCAGGTCGGCCCGCTTGAAGTGGAAGCCCATGTGGACGAGCGCCCCCAGCAGGTGGTCCTGCGCGGGCAGCGGGTTGACGTACAGCGGGTCGAGGTCGCCCTTGTCGAGCGCGCCCGCGAGCGCCAGCTCGGTGGCCACGCCGAGCCGCATGCCGGGCAGCGGGCGTCCGCCGACCGCGCTGACCGGCGTCTCCCATGGCACCGGGATCGCGAACGGCAGCGTGCGGGCCTCCCCCGCGCGCAGGTCGAACGGCCCGGACACCGGCGCCCGCAGGAAGCTGTAGGTCGCGTGGTGCTCCTGGTCGCCGTGCTCGACCTCGACGACGGCGGTGAAGTCGACGGTGATCCCGTCCACCTTGTGGTCGGACGACCCGCCCCTGAAGCGGACCTCGCCGTAGAGGGTCTCCCCCGGGCGCACGTGCGGGTCGCGCAGCACCGTGTCGACCTCGACGCCGGCCCCGAGCGCGGCCATCAGCTTGCGGAACACCGATCACTCCCTTGGTCGCGGGTCGTTCACCGCTGCCAACGAGCCGTCCCCGCCGCCCGGTTCCCCGTACAGGGGTGTCCGTTCCAGCCGTCCCCGTTCGTCGTAGGGACATGATGGAATACCGGCCCGAGGAGGACGCATGAAGTACGTGCTGCTGATCTGCGGCGACGAGTCGGCGGCGGAGCACGCCGAGGACGGCTGCGGCGGGTGGTCGGAGAAGATGGCGGAGCGCGGCGTGCTCCAAGGCGGCGCCGGGCTGCGCCCGCCGAGTGACGCCACCACGCTGCGGGTGCGCGAGGGCGAGGTGCTGCTGTCGGACGGGCCGTTCGCCGAGACCAAGGAGCAACTCGGCGGGTTCTGCCTGATCGAGTGCGCCGACCTGGACGAGGCGATCGAGATCGCCGCCGCCCATCCCGCCGCGGCGTACGGCACGATCGAGATCCGGCCGCTCGTCGACCTGTGACGCCGCCGGTCGAGGCCGCCGTCGACCGGGCCTTCCGGGAGGAGTGGGGGCAGGTCGTGGCCACCCTCATCCGCTGGACCGGCGACTGGGACCTGGCCGAGGAGTGCGCGCAGGACGCCTTCGCCCTGGCCCTGCGGACCTGGCGGCGCGACGGCGTGCCGCGCCGGCCCGGCGCGTGGCTGACCACCGCCGCGCGCAACCGGGCCGTGGACCTGCTGCGCCGCGAGGCCACCGGCGCCGCCAAACTACGGGAGGTGGCGGGCGTGCTCAGGCTGGACGACGGCGACGCCGGCGACGCGCCGGACGTGCCGGACGACCGGTTGCGGCTGATCTTCACCTGTTGCCATCCGGCGCTCGCGCTGGAGGCCAGGGTGGCGCTGACCCTGCGCACCCTCGCCGGGCTCAGCACGACCGAGATCGCGCGGGCGTTCCTGGTCGGCGAGCAGGCGATGGCCAAGCGGCTGGCCCGGGCCAAGCAGAAGATCAGGCATGCGGGCATCCCCTACCGGGTGCCGCCCGCCCACCTGCTGCCCGAGCGCCTCCCGGCGGTGCTCGCCGTGCTGTATCTGCTGTTCAACGAGGGCTACTCGGCGACGGCCGGCGCCGCCCTCGTACGGCACGAGCTCGCGGCCGAGGCGATCCGCCTGGCCCGGGTGCTGGTGCGGCTGATGCCGGACGAGCCGGAGGCGGCGGGCCTGCTCGCGCTGATGCTGCTGCACCACGCGCGCCGCGCCGCCCGCCTCGACGAGGCCGGCGACCTGGTCGTGCTGGAGGACCAGGACCGCGACCGGTGGGACGCCGCCCAGATCGCCGAGGGCGTGGCCCTGCTGGACGGCACGCTGCGGCGGGGGCGGCCCGGCCCCTACCAGGTGCAGGCCGCCGTCGCCGCCTGCCACGCCACCGCGGCCCGCCCGGAGGACACCGACTGGGCGCAGATCGCCGTGCTGTACGCGCGGCTCGCCCGGCTGGTCCCCTCGCCCGTCGTGGAGCTGAATCGCGCGGTGGCGGTCGGCATGGCGTACGGCCCGGCCGCGGGGCTGGCGCTGGTCGACGCACTGCAGGAGACACTGCGGGAGACGGGCGCCCTGGCCGGCTACCACCTGCTGCCCGCCGCCCGCGCCGACCTGCTGCGCCGCCTGGGCCGGACGGCCGAGGCCGCCCACGCCTACCGGGAGGCGGCCGGCCTGGCCGCCACCGACGCCGAGCGCCGCTACCTCGCCCGCCGCCTCGCCTCCCTCGGCTGACCCTTCGCCGCCCTCGGCTGACGCGCGTCAGGAGGGTGTCCATCCGGGCAGCGCCCGTTCGTCGGGTGGACGTACGGACGGACACGACCGGAAGGGCGACGAACGCATGGACACCGATATCCGGCAGCAGATCGCGGCGGAGCGGCGCGAACTGGCGGACCTGCTGAGCGAGCTTCCGCCGCACTCGTGGGACGCGCCCTCGCTGTGCGCGGGGTGGCGGGTGCAGGAGGTGGTGGCCCACATGACGATGCCCTACCGGCACTCCGGGCTGAGCGTGCTGGCCGGTCTCGTCAGGGCCCGGGGGAACTTCGACCGGCTGGCCGACCGGCTCGCCCGCCGGGACGCGGCGGCGCTCGGCCCGCGGGAGCTGACCGCGTGCCTGCGGGACAACGCCGAGCACCCCTGGCGCCCCCCGGGCGGCGGCTACGCGGGGGCGCTGTCGCACGACGTGATCCACGGCATGGACATCACCGTGGCGCTCGGGATCGACCGGCGGGTTCCCGGCGACCGGCTGCGCGTCCTGCTCGACAACGCGCTGTCCCCACGGAGCCGCAAGTATTTCGGCGTCGACCTGGACGGCGTCGAGCTGCGCGCCGACGACGTCGACTGGTCGCTCGGCACGGGCACCCCGTTGTCCGGCGCCGCGCAGGATCTGGTGCTGGTCCTGTGCGGCCGCCGGCTGCCCGAGGGACGGCTGCACGGCGAGCCCGCCGCCCGCTTCACCCATTTCATCCACTGAACGCGCTGCTTCGGCCGTTGATCGCATCGATGGAGAGGTCTGTGCGCTTTCGAGCGTCAAGAGCGTTAACGTGCTCGGGATCACAGACCTCTCCGGCGGGGGCGAGGAGGCTCCCGGAGGGGACTTCTCCGCTTTGAGCATCCCTGGAGGCCGCTCGATGTCGTCCCACCCTGGTTCCAGCTCCGGGCCCGTCGACCCCGACCCGCTGATCAGGAAGCACCGCACCGCCGGCGCCACGCTCACCGTGACCGCGGACGGCACGCCCCTCGCCGGCCAGGAGGTGGTCGTCGCGCAGCGCCGGCACAAGTTCCTGTTCGGCTGCATCGGGTTCGACTTCATCCCGCTGGCCAACGGCGAGACCGCGAAGGACACCGGCGAGCGGCGGTCGCTCGGCGAGGCCCCGGCTGCCGGTTCCCAGCAGGTCGCCGACCTGTGGTTCGACCTGTTCAACTTCGCCACGCTGCCCTTCTACTGGGGGCAGTTCGAGCCGGTCCGGGGCCGCCCGGACACCGAGCGGCTGCTCACCACGGCGCGGTGGTTCGCCGACCGGGGCGTCCCGGTCAAGGGGCACCCGCTCGCCTGGCACACCGAGACCGCCGATTGGCTGATGGACCTGTCGAACGCCGAGATCGCCAAGGCCCAGGTGGACCGCATCCGGCGCGACGTGACCGAGTTCTCGGGCGTGATCGACATGTGGGACGTCATCAACGAGGTCGTGATCATGCCGATCTTCGACAAGTACGACAACGGCATCACCCGGATCTGCCGGGAGATGGGCCGGATCCCGATGGTCCGGATGGTCTTCGACGCGGCCCGCGAGGCCAATCCCCACGCCACGCTGCTGCTCAACGACTTCGACATGTCCGCGGCGTACGAGTGCCTGATCGAGGGTGTGCTGGAGGCGGGCATAAAGATCGACGTGCTCGGCCTGCAGAGCCACATGCACCAGGGTTACTGGGGCGAGGAGAAGACGCTCGCCACGATCGACCGCTTCGCGCGGTACGGCCTGCCCATCCACTTCACCGAGACGACGATCGTCTCCGGCCACATCATGCCGGAGGAGATCGTCGACCTGAACGACTACCAGATCCCCGAGTGGCCGACCACGCCCGAGGGCGAGGCCCGCCAGGCCGACGAGG
Organism: Microbispora sp. KK1-11; assembly: GCF_006874435.1. NCBI lineage: Bacteria > Bacillati > Actinomycetota > Actinomycetes > Streptosporangiales > Streptosporangiaceae > Microbispora > Microbispora sp. KK1-11. The sequence goes on from NZ_VIRJ01000006.1 coordinate 194,560, forward strand.
TCGTGCGCCACTACAAGACCCTGCTGTCCCACCCGGCCGTGGAGGCCATGACGTACTGGGGCCTGTCGGACGGCGGCTGGCTCGGGGCGCCGGGCGGCTTCGTCCGTGCCGACGGCACCCCCAAGCCGTCGTACGACGCGCTGCGCTCGCTCATCAAGGGCGAGTGGTGGCTGCCGCCGACGACCATGGTGACCGACGCGGACGGGCGCGTCCGATTCGACGGCTTCCTCGGCGAGTACGAGATCACGGCCGGCGGCCGGTCCTGCACGTTCACGCTGGACGAGCCCGGAGACGCCCAGGTGGCCGTATCCCTCTGAGCCGTATCGTCTGAGGCGTGTCCCTGGAATCGGCTGGGAGAAATCTCTGAGATTTCTCCGGCAGGATGTCGAGAATCGGGGAGCCGGCTTCTACCCAGGGGTGAGCGCGCCCACGAGGGGCGAGCGGCAGGAGGAGCGAGACATGAAGTACATGCTGCTGATGCAGTTCGGCCCGCAGAGCGGCATCTCCTCGATGGACACCTGGTCGCCGGAGGACGTCAAGGCGCACATCGAGTTCATGCACGACGTGAACCGCGGGCTCGTCGAGGCCGGCGAGCTCGTGGACGCCCAGGGACTGGCGATGCCCGACCAGGCGCGGATCGTGCGGGCCGGCGAGGGCGGCGTCCCCGTCGTCACCGACGGCCCGTTCCCGGAGACGAAGGAGTTCCTGGTCGGCTACTGGATCGTCGACTGCGAGGGACCCGAGCGTGCGTACGAGCTGGCGGGCCACATCTCGACGGCGCCCGGCCTGAACGGCGAGCCGCTCAACATGCCCATCGAGGTGCGTCAGGTGATGTCGGCTCCGCCCCAGGAACTGTGAACGGTCCGCACCCGCACGTCGACGACCTGCTGCGCCCGCTGGCGCCGCAGGTCGTCGGCGTGCTCACCCGCAGGTTCGGCGACTTCGACGCGGCCGAGGACGCGGTCCAGGAGGCACTGCTCGACGCCCTCGCCCAGTGGCCCGCCGAGGGCGTGCCGGACAGCCCGAAGGGCTGGCTGGTCCAGGTCGCGTACCGGCGGATGATCGAGCAGGTGCGGGGCGAGCAGGCACGCCGCCGCCGCGAGGAACTGGTGGCCGCGCGGGCTCCCGCCGGCCACTGGACCTCCCCGGCCGCCGACCTGACGCACGAGGCGGACGGGGACGACACGCTCGTCATGCTGTTCCTGAGCTGTCACCCCGCGCTGACGCCCGCGTCCGCCATCGCCCTGACCCTGCGGGCCGTCGGCGGGCTGACCACGGCCGAGATCGGCAGAGCCTTCATGGTGCCCGAGGCGACGATGGCGCAGCGGATCAGCCGGGCCAAGCAGCGCATCAGGGCGTCGGGGGTGCCGTTCCGCATGCCGGAGCCGGAGGAGCGCTCCGCGCGGCTCGCCGCCGTGCTGCACGTGCTCTACCTCATCTTCAACGAGGGGTACGCCGCCAGCGGCGGCCTCGGCCTGCACCGCGTCGAGCTGTCCCGCGAGGCGATCCGGTTGGCCAGGACGCTGCATCGCCTGCTGCGAGGTTCCCCGCACGGTGACTGCGAGGCGGCCGGGCTGCTCGCGCTGATGCTGCTGACCGACGCCCGGCGGCCCGCCAGGACCGGTCCGGGCGGTGTCCCCGTCCCGCTGGAGGAGCAGGACCGCGGCCTGTGGGACCGCGAGGCGATCGCCGAGGGCATCGCGCTGCTCACGGCCGCCCTGCGCCGGGGCGCCGCCGGGCCCTACCAGATCCAGGCGGCGATCGCCGCGGTGCACGACGAGGCGGCGACCGCCGAGGAGACCGACTGGCCGCAGATCCTCGCGTTGTACGGCCTGCTGGAGCGCATGTCGCCCAACCCGATGGTCTCCCTCAACCGCGCCGTCGCCGCCGCCATGGTGCACGGTCCCGCCGCCGGGCTGGCGCTGCTCGAACCGCTGGCCGACGGCCCGCTGGCGGGGCACCACCGCCTGCACACGGCGCGCGCGCACCTGCTGGAGATGGCCGGCGACCTGACGGCGGCCGTCGAGGACTACCGCGCGGCGGCGAGCCTCACGGCCAGCCTGCCCGAGCGCGGCTACCTGACCGCCCGCGCCGCCCGTCTCGGCGTGAAGCCGCGCTGACCCGCCGTCTCAGCACGTGGATCGCGGCGGTGCGCCGGTGCCGGAACCGTGGAGGATGGCGTCATGGTCGACCTCTCCCTTTACCTGGCCTTCGTCGTCGCGGCGGCGGCCCTGTGCGTCGCTCCGGGGCCCGACATGATGTTCATCGTGGCCATGGGCGGGCGGGGCGGCCCGGCCACCGGCGTGCTGGCCGCCGTGGGCGTGGCCTGCGGCGCCCTGGTGCACGCCCTGGCCGCGATGTCCGGGCTGTCGGCGCTGTTCGCGCACCTGCCGGTGCTCTACCAGGTGCTGCGATGGGCGGGCGCCGCCTATCTCGTGTACCTCGCGGTGAAGGCGTTCCGTGACCGCGGCACCGCCGGCGGGGACGAGGCGCCCCTGGCCGGTCCCGACCCGCGCCGCCTGCGCGCCTTCTGGCAGGGCATGGTCACGAACCTGCTCAACCCCAAGGTCATCCTGTTCAACATCGCGTTTCTGCCGCAGTTCGTGAACCCGGCCCTGGGCCATGTCACCGTCCAGTTCCTGATCCTCGGGCTGACCCTGGTGCTGCTCGGCCTCGGCGTCGACGCCACGGTGGGCACCCTCGCGGGACGGCTCGCGGCGCTGCTCCGGCGCAGCCGCCGGTTCGCCCGCGGCCTGAACGTCGTCAGCGGCTCCGTCTTCGCCGCCCTGGCCGTCCGGCTGGTGACCTCCCCGGATTAGAGCCCGGAAGCACGGCGCGGAACACGGCGCAGGGAACACGACCGGCGGCGGGCCCGGCCGGTTCCCCCGGCGTCAGGGACGGCGGGGATCCGAACCCGACGCGAGGCGGCGGGCGAGGAACTCGAGCGCCGCGACGACCTCGGCGACCTGCGCCGGGTCGTCGGTGCCCAGGGCCGCCGCGAGGGGCCCCTCGACACCCGCCGCGCGTACGGCCTCCACGCGCGTGGGTCGCCCGGGCGCCTGCCTGATCACGACCCGGCGGCGGTCGGCCGGATCGGGGGCCGTCACGACCGCCCCGGCCTCCTTCAGCCGGGCGACGGCCCCCGACACCGCGCTCTGCGGCAACCCCGTGCGGGCCGCGATCTCCCCTACGGAGGTCTCCGGATGGGCGCGCAGGTCGGCGACGACCACCAGCACGGTCCGGACACTGGCGGCCTGCGTCGTTCTCGACGGGCTGATGTCCCCGACCGGCATGGCCTCTTCGCCGATCTTCATGAGGGTCCTGCCGAGCAGGAAGAGGTCGACTCCGTTCACCACTCCACAATACATCAAACTTGATGCATCAGATTTGATGGATTATCGTCCGGATCACCCGATCCGAGAGGACGCCCCCATGAACGGCACGCTCCGCACGAACGGCGCCACCATCTACTACGAGGTGCACGGCACCGGGCCCGTGCTCCTCATCTCGCAGAGCGGGGAGGGCGACGCGGACCGCACCACCGACCTGGTCCGGCACCTCACCGGCGACCACACCGTCATCACCTACGACCGGCGCGGCCTGTCCCGCAGCACCCTCGACGACTCCGGCGGCGGCGCGACCATGGCCGACCATGCCGACGATGTCCACCGCCTGCTCGCCGCCGTGACCGACCGGCCGGCGTACATGCTCGGATGCAGCTTCGGCGCGGCCATCGGGCTGCACCTGGCCGTCGAGCATCCGGAACAGCTCCACACCCTGATCGCGCACGAGCCGGTCACCCCCGGTCTCCTGCCCGCCTCCGAACGTGCCCGTCACGTGCGGGAGCTGGAGGAGCTGCAGCACCTCTACCGTGAGCGCGGCCTCGCCGACGCGTTCGTCAAGATCGCCGAAACCCTGGGCATCGACCCCGTCGCCCAGGACACCGAGCCCGGGCTGACCCCGCATCCGTTGAACGACCGGCGGCGGGCCGGCTTCGACTTCTTCATCCGCAACGACTTCACCGCGATCGCCCGCGACACGCTGGACGTCGCCGCGCTCGGGGACACCCCGGTCCGCGTCGTCCCGGCCTTCGGGCGAACCACGCCGCGGCACGTCTTCGACTACCGGTGCGCACAGGAGCTCGCCGCGCTCCTCGGGGTCGAGGCGCGGGAGTTTCCCGGCGGGCACAACGGCGGCACGACCCACCCCCGCGCGTACGCCACCCGCATCCGCGGACTCCTGGCAGGCTCCGGTGACGACGCTCTTGACGTGGGCTGACGCCGCGCTCTAAGTTGCTGCAGAAACCGACAATTTTCACAAATTTCCCGAAAGGTTTCGAGTCGGCCGATACCCGCCGGACGGGTGCGGCACGACCCGTCGCCGCCACATGATTCGGAGTCCGCGTGAAGGTCCTCTACATCGGCGGCACCGGAACGATCAGCTCGGCCTGCGTGGCCGAGTCGGTGCGCCGGGGCCTTGACGTCCACGTGCTCAACCGGGGCCACACCGCCCGGCGCCGTCCCCTGCCCGAGGGGGTCACGACGCTCACCGCCGACGTGCGGGACCGCGACGCGCTGCGCCGGGCCCTGACCGGGAGGACGTACGACTGCGTCGTCGACTTCCTCGGCTACACGGCCGAGGACGCCGCGGCGGCGGTGAACCTGCTGGACGGCCGCACCGCCCAGTACGTCTACATCAGCAGCGCCTCCGTCTACCACAAGCCGGTGCGGCGGGCGCCGTTCACGGAATCGACCACCCGGCGCAACCCCTACCTCGCCTACGCACGAGACAAGATCGCCGCCGAGGACGTCCTGCGCCGCGCCTACGAGGAGCGCGACTTCCCCGTCACGATCGTGCGCCCCTCGCACACCTACGACGACGCGCACCCGCCGCTTCCCGGCGACTGGACGGCGTGGGACCGGGTCGCGCGCGGCGACGAGATCGTGGTGCCCGGCGACGGCACCAGCCTGTGGACCCTGACGCACGCGGACGACTTCGCCGTCGGCCTCGTCGGCCTGATCGGCGCCTGGCAGGCGCTCGGCGAGGACTTCCACATCACCTCCGACGAGGCGCTGACCTGGAACGAGATCTACGAGGTCGTCGGGAGGGCGGCCGCGGCACCGGCCCGGCTCCTCCACCTGCCCGCGGAGTTCCTGCCGCTCGTCGCGCCGGACTGGTTCTGGTCCGACCTGATCGTCGGCGACCTCCAGCACACCGCCCTGTTCGACACCACGAAGATCAGGCGGTTCGTCCCGTCGTTCCGGCCGGTCGTCACCTGGGCGGAAGGGGCCAGGCGACTGCACGCCTGGCGGTCCGCCCACCGGGAGGAGACCCGGCCCGACGCCGCGACCGACGCGGTGCTGGCCCGGCTGGCCGAAGGACACCGGATCGCCTCGGCGGCCGTGGCACGCCTGGCGCCCGGCCACCGCTGACGGCTCGTGACGGAAGGACGCTCCCGATGCCCCTCGATTCCCGCGACGACCTGACGGTCCCGGACCCGGCGCTGCGCCGGCCGTTCGGGCGCACCGGCCTGGCGGTGACGCCGATCTGCGTCGGCACCAGTCCCCTGGCGAGCATGCCGGGACTGTACGGGTACGAGGTCGGCGAGCAGCGAGCGCGGGCCACGGTGGAGGCCGTGTTCGACGGGCCGTTCAACTTCCTCGACACCTCGAACAACTACGGCGGCGGCAGCGCCGAACGACGCATCGGCGCCGTGGTCCGCCGCCGCGACGGCGTGCCCGACGGATTCGTCCTGGCCACCAAGGTCGACGCCGACCCGGACACCGGCGACTTCTCCGGCGAGCGCGTGCGCCGTTCGGCCGAGGAGAGCCTGGAACGGCTCGGCGTCGGCCACGTGCCGCTGCTGTACCTGCACGACCCCGAATTCCACATCACCTTCGAGGAGGCCATGGGCCCGGGCGGTGCGGTGGAGGCGCTGGTCGCGCTGCGGGACGCCGGCGTCGCCGGCCATCTCGGCATCGCGGGTGGCCCTGTCGGCCTGTTGCGCAGGTATGTCGCCACCGGCGTGTTCGACGCCGTGATCAGCCACAACCGCTGGACGCTGGTGAACCGCGAGGCCGGCCCGCTGCTCGACGAGGCCCGCGATCGCGGCGTCGCCTTCGTCAACGGCGCGCCGTACGGTGGCGGGATGCTGGTCAAGGGACCCGACGCCCAGCCCCGCTACGCCTACCGGGACACCGGCGAGTCCGTCCGGAACGCGGTCCGCGCCATGCGGCGGGTCTGCGACGCGCACGGCGTGCCCCTCGCCGCCGCCGCGCTGCAGTTCTCGCTGCGCGATCCCCGGGTGGCGTCCACCATCGTCGGCGTCTCGGAACCCGAGCGGCTCGAGGAGACGCTGAGCCTCGCGACCACGCCGATCCCGCCGGGTCTGTGGGACGAACTCGACCGGCACCTGCCCTCTCCCGCCGCCTGGCTGGACTGATCGTCCGCCCGGCTTCCCGGTTCTCGGTCAGGTGCCGGCCCGGGGGTAGGGCGCGTACGGGAAGCGGCGCTCACAGGAGACCGGCGTCGCGCACCTTCATCGCCACCTGGACGCGGTTGTCGGTGCCGAGTTTGGCGAAGATCCTGGTGATGTTCGCCTTCACGGTGGCGACGCTCATGTAGAGACGCTCGGCGATCTCGGCGTTCGACCTGCCGTGCGCCACCTCGACCGCGACCTCGAGTTCGCGCTCGGTGAGCCTGCCCAGCTCCTCCCGCGCCCGCGGGAGGGCCGGTCCGGACCCGCCGGTCGCCGCGGCGATCACCTGCCGGGTGACGCTCGGCGACAGCACGGGCTCGCCCTTCGCCACGGCGCGGACCGCCTCGATCATCCGGGGCGGCGGGGTGTCCTTCAGCAGGAAGCCGTCGGCGCCGAGCCGCAGGGCCCGCAGCACCATGTCGTCGGCGTCGAACGTGGTGAGCACGAGGATCCGCGGCGGGCCGGGCTGCGCCCGCAGCAGCTCGGTGGTGGTCAGCCCGTCCTGGTTGGGCATCCGGATGTCCAGCAGCACCACGTCGGGACGCAGGTCGCGGATCACGTCCATGGCGCGCAGCCCGTCCTCGGCCTCGCCGACGATGTCGAAGTCGGGTTCGCCTCCGAGGATGAGACGCAGCCCGGTCCGCACCATCGCGTCGTCATCCACTATCACCAGCCGGGTCACGATCCGCAGCCTCCCATGGCAATCGGACATCAAGGATGAATCGCCCGTCCTGGATCGTATGGCTCAGGGTGCCGCCCGCCATCCTCGTCCGCTCCGCCAGGCCCACCAGGCCCAGCCTGCCGCCCGGGCCGGGAGCCGAGCCGGAGCGGGTGGGGTTCGTCACCCGGATCCGCAGGCCCTCCCCCGGCCGTCCGCCGAGTTCGGCGGTGACCCCGGCGCCGGGCGCGTGCTTGCGCGCGTTGGTCAGCGCCTCCTGCACGATCCTGTAGGCGTGCCGGCCCGTCTGCGCGGGCAGCGACTCCCGGCCGTCGATGCTGTCGTCCACCTCGACCCGCTGGCCTGCGGCGCGGACCTCGCCGAACAACGCGTCCAGATGAGCCAGGTCGGGCTGCGGCGCCTCCACGGCGCCGTCGTCGCGGAGCGTGCGCAGCACCGTGCGCAACTCGTTGAGCGACTGGTGCGCGTTCTCCTGGATGGCCAGCGCGGCCTCGCGCGTCTGCTCCGGGCCGAGATCGGTCCGGTAGGCCAGGCCGCCGGCCAGCATCGCCAGCAGGGAGATCCGGTGCGCGAGCACGTCGTGCATCTCCTGGGCGATCTTGACCCGTTCCGCCAGCCGCGCCTGGTCGATCCGCTGACGCTGCTCACGCTCGGCGGCCCGCGCCCGCTCGCGCAGGGACAACTCCAGGTCGCGGCGTCCGCGCAGGTAGAGGCCGAACACGGTCAGCCCGCCGAGAATCGTCAGCCCCGACACCGAGGAGACGACCGTGGCCTGGTCTATGCCGCCCACGGCCCCGCCGGCCAGCAGGCACACCGCGGACACGACCGCGACCGGGATCGTCCGGCTCCATCGGCGATGGGTCACCAGGGACACGTACGCGACCTGCGCGGGACCCGTCGCCGTGGCCGAGAACGTGGTCAGCAGGGCCGTCGCCAGGGCGATCTGCCACGGCCACCGGCGCCGCCACCGCATCAGGACCAGCCCGATCAGGCCGAGCGCCGTGTCGATCAGCGCCTTCGGGAGACGGTCGCCGTCGTGCAGGACGAGCCAGGCCAGGACCGTGCCGTGGAAGAGCATGGGCACCACGGCGCACAGGTAACGCAGCGCGACACCCTGCCTGTCGAGGGGTGGCTGGTAGTCCGGTCGGCCGTGCACAGCCCCACAGCTTAGGGACCACACCGGACAGCTATTAGCGACCTGGGTCGACCTGTGGACAACCGTGGGTATCGCCCGCGACCGAAAGGCCGGGCCCCGCGTCGAGACGCACCGGACCCCGGTCCGATGCGGCGGCGTCCGCCCTCGCGGTGGACTGGGCGGCATGATCGAGTTCAGAAACGTCAGCAAGATCTACGGGAAGGTGAAGGCGCTCGACGACGTGACCTTCACCGTCGGGGCCGGGAGCGTCACCGGCTTCCTCGGGCCCAACGGCGCCGGTAAGTCGACGGCCCTGCGCATCCTGGTCGGACTCGCCCGCCCCTCCTCCGGTTCGGCGACCGTCCTCGGCGTGCCGTACGCCGAGATGGCCTGCCCGGGCCTGTGGGTCGGCACCCTGCTCGACGCCGGGGCCCAGCATCCGGGCCGCACCGGCAGGGAGGTCCTGACGCTCGGCGCGATGACGCTCGGACTGCCGCGGACCCGGGTCGGCGAGGTGCTCGACCTGGTGGGGCTGACCGAGCGGGAGAGCCGGCGGACGATCGGCGGCTACTCACTCGGAATGCGCCAGCGGCTCGGCATCGCGCACGCCCTGCTCGGCGCTCCCGAGGTGCTCATCCTGGACGAGCCCGCCAACGGCCTCGACCCTCAGGGGATCCACTGGATGCGCCGCCTGCTGCGCGACCTCGCCGAGGCCGGGTGTGCCGTGCTGCTCAGCTCGCACCTGCTGCACGAGGTGGAACAGGCCGCGGATCGCATCGTGATGATCGGCCGGGGCCGCGTGCTCGCCCAGGGCACGGTCGACGAGCTGAGCCGGGGCCGCGGCCTCGAAGAGACCTTCCTCGAACTGACCGCGCACACGGACCGGAGCCAGGGCGCCGGCACGTCCCCGGGCGCCGACGTGGGCCGAGGCGCCGCATGAGCCGCGCCGCGCACCACCCGGACGACATCGCGGGGGCCGCGCCGAGCCCCGTCACGAAGGACGACAAGATGAACGCCGACCGGCCGATCCCGTTCCGCAGACTGCTCATCGTCGAAGCCCGCAAGCTCGCCGACACCCGCAGCGGCAAGATCATCGCTTTGGTCATGGTCGGGCTGGTGGTCGCGTCCGTCGCCGCGCGCGGCGCCGTCGCCGGGCCGAAGCTGCAGACCCTGGTGGGCACGGCGGGGATCGCCCTCGGCACCCTGCTCCCGGTGCTCGGCATCCTCACGGTGACCGGCGAGTGGGCGCACCGCACGGCGCTGACCACCTTCGTGCTCGAACCGCGCCGTCATCGGGTCCTCGCCGCCAAATGCCTGCCGCCCCTGCTCGCGGCGGTGGCGCTCTCCCTGTTCGCCATGCTGGTCGCGGTGCCGGTCACGGCCGCCGTGGCCGGGGTCCGGAACATGCCCGCCGTCTGGGAGGTCCGGCCTCTCGGGCTGCTCGGCTGGACCGGGGTGAACGTCTTCGTGGCCGCCGCGGGACTCGCCCTCGGCGCGCTGCTCCTCAACGCACCCGCCGCGATCGTGATCAACCTGTCGACTCCGGTCCTGTGGGCCGTCGTCGGCAGACTCGGTTCCATCGGCGCGACCCTCGCCGAGTGGCTCGACCTCAACTCCACCGTCGCTCCCCTGGTGAGCGGCGACATGACGTGGAGCGAGGGCGCCCGGCTCGCGACATCGGTCGCCTTCTGGATCGTCATCCCCATGGCCGCCGGCCTGGTCCGCGTGCTCCGCAAGGAGGTGACCTGACCGGGCCAGCCCAACGGTGGGCTACAGCCGGTCGAGGAGCATGGCGATGCGGTCGGTCTCCGCGGCCAGGAGGTGCTCCGGCACCGGTTCGAACAGCTCGACGACCGGACGCCCCTCCTTGGCCTCCCAGACGCCCGCCACCCGGCCTCGATGAACGACCACGGGCGAGATCCACCCCGCCGTCCGGCTCACCTTGGGCCGCACGGCCTTCGGCAGGAGCGGTTCCAGGTCACGCGGCGCGCCCAGGATGAACTGGTCGAAGCCGGGCAGCAGATGCACGTCCTCCGACGGCGGGCAGGCCAGCAGGTCGTCGAGAAGCTCCGCCGGCAGCACGGCGGGCATGCCCTCCACCTCGACCTGCGCCAGCTCACCCTCCAGCTCCCCGAACCAGCCGCGCAGGGCGGCCTTCGGCGTGACGCCGCGGAACAGCCAGGCGTCGAACATCCGGGGGGTGGCCGGGCCGTGGGCGCCGAGGAACGCGCGGAGCACGCGCACTCCCCCCTCCTCCGGCGAGAGCACCTCCCCCCGGCCGCCTGGAAGCCAGTCGGCCGGCGTGGTGAAGGTGACCCTGCGGTCACGCGGCGGGCCGTAGCACAGCTCGCCCAGGAAGCTGAGCGGCTTGAGCAGCGCGCCCCAGCCGGACGTGAGGGCCTCTCTCAGGTGGGCGTCCCCGGTCACCTCGATGACCGCCTCGACCAGCTCCTCGCGGGTCAGCACCCGGCCGGACAACGCGCGCGGAACGGCGTCCACGACGGCCTCGATCTCCCGGGCGGACACCCCGTGACCGCGCTGCCAGGAGGCTCTCTCCCAGAAGCGCAACGCCCCGAGGGCGGCGCGGTAGGCGGGGAACTCGTCGGCCGGGAGGAGATGGAGCGTGCTGCGCATCGTCCAGGTCTTGACCAGCGTGCGGTCACGCCACAGGGCGTCCTCGATCTCTCCCGGGCGCGGGTTCGCATGCCGTACGGCCACGGCCAGCGCCGCCGACGAGGCGACCTGCGCCTGCACCCCGCACAGCCGCCGGACGATCGCCACCGCGTCGCCGCCGTCCGCGGGCTCGACGAACTGCCGTCTCAGCCTCCAGGCGAGCACCTGCGCCCAGGTCGTCTCCGCAACCACGCCACACTTCTACACCCCGGGTACGACAAGTCGCGCACCCCCGGTGCGCGGTCGTGCGAGCTCTTCGCACGCGCACGACCGGATCGGACGTATGCCTGCCCAGCACGGGCGACCGTTCAGCGCTTGAGAGCGCGGTACCGTTTGAGCAGAGCGGTGATCTTCTCGTGGTTCGCGCCGCCGTTCAGTTCGTTCAGCAGATCGTCGGGGCACAGCTCGTAGAGATCTCCCCACCATCGGCGGGCTTTGTTGTCCCAGATCCGGTAGCCGCCCGGCACCCCTCTTGCCACATACCGTCTCCTGCTCACTGCGCGACGCGGTTCCTTCGGGTGTCAGCCGAGCCGGCGCAGGAGGTGCTCGCGGGCGGCGCGGTCGCCGGGGCCGCCCCGCTCCGCGAGGCGTTCGGCGACGTAGCGGCGGTGGGCCCCGTCCACGTTCCCGCCGTACTTGAACTTGCCGTCGACCTTCTGGACGGCCAGCCGGAGGCCGCGGATGCCCGGCAGCCGCCGGTGATGCTCGGCGGGGTCGGCGAGATCGTGGTCCAGACGGGCGAGCTGGGCACGCAGGATGCCGAGTTTCCCGTCGGGGTCGTCGACGATCTCCGCGTGACACACCAGCTGGACGGCCGCGTAATACGTCGTGGGGACGCCGAGCCGGGGATCCTCGCCGGTGCCGGGCAGCGCCTTCCACGCCCCCTCGACGTACGCCCAGTCACCGGCCACGGCCATGACCACGGCGGGGTTCTCCTCGATCGCCGACCAGACGGGGTTCGGCCGGGCGAGGTGCAGCAGGATCGTGGAGGCGTCGGCGAGGAGGAACTGCGTCGGCACGACCACCGGCACGTCGCGATCGCGTCCGGACGCGATGAGGTGACCGAACTCGTTCGCGCGGACGAACGCCAGCGCCTCCTCGTCCGTGGCGGCGTCCCAGGGATGGATCAGCACCCCTTCACTGTACGCACTCGCCGCGGTGACATACCGCGCCGGTTTCCGGCGCTCTTCGCCGCTGAATGTCCGTGACATTTCCGCTTCGAGCGGCTGGGCGGACTGGTGAAATCCGTCATCGCGGTCAAGAGGACGTGAGGAAGTGATAGGCGCCGGCCCCCTACCGCCCGCCGAGGCCGGCGTCCCTGGCGCGCGCCACCGCCGCCGCGCGATCGGAGACGCCGAGCTTGGCGAAGATGTTCGACACGTGGTTGCGTACGGTCTTCTCGCTCAGATACAGGCGCCGCGCGATGGCGTGGTTGGTGAGACCGGCGGCGACGAGGTCGAGCACCTCCAGTTCGCGTTCCGTCAGCTCGGGCACCGGCCGGGGCCGTACGGCCGACGCGGTGAGAGCGGCCAGCACCCTGCTTCCGGTCGCCGCGCCGAACACGACCTGTCCCGAGGCCACCGCCTCCAGCGAGCGCACGATGTCCGCGGGCGTCGCCTCTTTGAGCAGGTAGCCGCGGGCTCCGGCCCGTACGGCGGCGAGGATCGACGCGTCGTCGGACAGCATGGTCAGGGCCAGCACGGCCACTTCGGGATGCCGGGCCGTGATGCGCGAGGTCGCCTCGATCCCGCTCATGCCCGGCAGATGCAGATCCATCAGGACGACGTCGGGAGCGACCTGGTCCACCAGCTCGACGGCCGCCTCGCCGGTGCTCGCCACCCCCGCGACCTCCACCTCGGGCAGATCACGGAAGAGCGCGACCAGCCCTTCGGCGAACACCGGGTGGTCCTCCACCACCATGACGCGGATCATCGGACCGCCAGCGGAAGCCGTACGACCAGGTGCGTGCCCGCCCCGGCCTGGTCGAGCAGTTCGAAGGTGCCGTTGAGCTCCTCGGACCGGCGCCGCATCGAGGCGAGGCCGAACCCGTGGCGGGCGGGAGCCCCCACCCCGACGCCGTCGTCGTCGACCCGCAACTCCAGAACGCCCGGCGCGTCGCTCGCCCGCAGGCTGACGGTGCACCGGGACGCCATGGCGTGCCGTACGGCGTTCGTCATGGCCTCGGCCGCGATCCGGTAGGCGGCCAGCTCGACCGGCGGCGGAAGGGCGGGCAGGTCGGGCGGGGCCTCCACCTCGACCGCGAGGTCGCCCGCGAAGCCCCTGCCGAGCTCGGCCAGCGCGCCGGTGAGCCCCAGCGTGTCCAGAGGCGGCGGGCGCAGGTCGTTGACGATCGCACGGACGTTCTCGACCGTGCCGCGGATGCGGCCGGACAGCTCGTCCATCACCCGTTTGGCCCCCTCGGGGTCGGTGTCGACCAGGCGCCGGCCGCGGTCCACCTGCAGCGCGAGGGCCGCCAGCGTGGGGCCGAGCCCGTCGTGGAGTTCGTAGAGCAGCCGGTCACGCTCCTCCTGCCGGGCCGCAAGCAGCCGCCCGTGCGAACGCTCGAGATCGGCCCCGAGGCGGTGCGCCCGCACGGCCACCGCGACGTGCGGCGCGAGCTGCGCCAGCAGCGCACGGTCCTTGGGGCGCAGCCGCTCCCCCAGCACCAGCGTGCCGACCCGCTCGCCCTGGTAGAGGAGCGGAACACGCTCAGTCGCGTCGACGCCGACGCCGCCGGGGCGGCCCCAGGAGGCCACGACCGCACCCGGCTCCTCGACGGCCACGTAGTGGATGCGCAGGACCCGCCCGACCTCCGCGGCCATCCGCTCCAGGAGGTCACCGGGCGCACCCGCGTCCGAGAGCCGCACACCGAGGCGGCGCAGCGCGCGTGCAGGATCGTCGCGATCGCCGTACACGAGGCGGTTCGCGGCGGCGGACACCCGCAGGTAGAGAGGGTGCACCGCGAGCGCCACGATCAGCGCGGACGCGCCGGAGCCGATCGCGTTGCCGAGCGTGGCCGCGACCAGGGCGTACGCGGCCAGCAGGGCGACGCTGACGGCGCCGAACGCGAGCGCGCGCGACAGCAGGAGATCGAGGTCCCAGAGGCGGTGCGCGACGACGGCCACCGACACCGCCACCGGCAGCGGTACGGCGGCGAGCGCCACGATGACCGGCCCCCACGGCACGAACAGGGCGACGCCGAGCAGGCCCACCGTCAGCAGCGCGGCGGCCAGCACCCATTGGAGCCGCCGTCGCACCTCCTCGTCCGCCGACCGGTAACGGCCGACGAGCGAGCCGACCGCGGCGAGCACCGCGCCGACCGTGCACACCGTGCCCGCGGCTCTGAGGACGTCAGGAACCCCGGTGAGTCCGGCCAGCACGCCGGTGTACCCCTTCGGGAAGAGCCCGGGGACCTGCTCGTAGGTCACCGGGCGGAGCATCCAGTCGAGCGTGTTCACCCCGATGCCGGCGTACGCCGCGGCCGACGCGGGCCACCATCGGCGCGAGGGGAGCCGGCCGTCCGGGAAGATCAGCAAGAAGATCGTCGGGACCAGGAGGTAGGCGGGGATCCACACCCAGTTGGACACCCACATCGCCCACTCGTCCCCCGGCAGGCCGATGCCGTCGTCGACGCTGTCGTTGACGCCGTCGTTGATGCCGAGCAGGCCGTACGCGCCGAGGGCGAGCCCGAGCCCCTGGGCCGTGCCTACGACCACCATCACCCAGCCGACCCGGCTCCCCGGCCGCTGCGCCACCACGAACAGGCCGGGCACGCCGAACGACAGCGCCGCGACCGCGCGGAAGGCGTCGAACCGTTCGACGATCCCCGTCACGCCCAGCTGCCGCAGCCTGGGCTCGACGACCAGCGTCCCGAGGACCAGGACGAGCAGCGCGCCCGCCGCCACGGCGGCGCGCCGGGCCGATCTGTCCGTCATGAAGGGGATGTTGCCATCCGCGTGTCCCGTCGTCACGGGACGAGATGTCCCGTCTTGCGCAGGACCGACGGCTCATGCCGGCCGGACGTCCCGCGCCGGACCCTCGAACCCGCAACCAACCACTGCGTTCTTCGAGGAGAGGACATGTCCGCACCCACCGCCACACCCACCGCCACACCCACCACCGTGCCCGCCGCCCGCCCGCTCTCGTCCGCGCTCGTCGCCGGCGTGGGCCTGCTGCTCGCCATGGACGTCGCCGGCGCGATCATCTCCCTGTCCGCGGGCCTCAGCCCGACCCTGCTCGACGCCCTCGGGCCGCAGGCGCGGCTGTCGGCGCCGATTCCGATGATGATCGCCCAGGTCCTGCTGGTCATCGGCGCGACCCGGCGTCGCCGCGGCGTCGCCGTCCCCGCCTCGGTCCTCCTGGTCATCGCCGGGGTGCTCGCCTTCATGTCGGGCTTCTACGACGGCGGCTACGCCGCCGACCTCACGGCGGGCCAGCGGGTCTTCCAGATCGCCCTCGTCACGGCCCACCTCGGAGTGGGCCTCCTGGCGGGATTCCGCCTGGTACGGCTGCTGCGCCGCTGACCGCCGGGGATCAGACGCGCCGAAGGAGCAGGGTGACGAAACCGAGGGCACCCCGGTAGCCGTTGAGCCACATGTCGCGGTGCTCCCGCATCACGGCGAGGGCCTGCTCACCGTCGGGTCCCGGGTTGTCCGCGGCCCAGCGCGCCAGCGTCCCGGTCCACGACCACTCGTACTCGTCCCACTCCGCCAGGTCGCTCACGTGGGCGTAGACGGCCAGCCACCCCTTGGACTCGGCGGCCTCCACCGTGCCCGCGAGGTCCGGATATTCGCCGATGTCTTCGATGACTCCGGGAGCGGGAGTGCGTTCCCAGTACCCCTCCCCCACGAGTGCGAGGCCGCCGGGCCGTACGAACCGGGTGAGAGCCTCCATCGTCTCCGTCAGCCCACCGAAGGCGTGCGTCGAGCCCACGCACAACCCCAGGTCGTACGGCTGGGCGGCCGTGAAGGCGTCGGCCGGCGACGTGTGCAGCGTCAGCCGGTCGGCAACCCCTCGCCTGACGGCCGCCTCGTTCGCGGACGCCACGGCGTGCGGCGAGATGTCCACGCCGTCGGCGCGGGCGGACGGGACGAGTTCGAGCGCCCGGAGCGACCACTCGCCCTCACCACATCCCAGGTCGAGGATGCGTGCTCCCTCCCGCAGCGCGGCGCGGCGCAGCAGCCGGTCGAGGTTGGCGGCCGAGACGGGCGCGGCGATGGGGTGATCACGATGGGCGATGGCGCTGAGCAGTTGTCGATCCACCTCGCCATGCTTACAAGTCGGACCGAGCCCCTGCATCTGCATTTATCCGGTGAGATTCCGTGGCGTGGCGACCGCACACGCGGTGACGCCCGGACGAGCCGACGTTGCGCCATACGACAAGGATCTTGCTAACGATCCGATCTCTCCCTCCAGCGAAGGGTAACCCAACCGGAGACGCCGCCCGTCCCAACTCCGTCAAGGTTTTCGAACACCCCCCGGAGTTCCCCACGATGGCGTACCAGCAAGGTCCTCCCGGTCAGCCCCCGTACGGCCCGCCCCCCGGGTACGGCTACCCGCCCCAGCCGGGCTACCCGCCGCAGCCGCCCCCGAAGAAGTCCAACGTGGGTTTGATCCTGGCCGTCATAGGCGTGGTTCTCCTGCTGCTCCTCGGCGGGTGCTTCGCGGTGGTGGTGGTCGCGGCCAACAAGGGGGCGGAAGAGGTCAACAAGGCCATCTCTCAGCTCACCCCGTTCCCCAGCTTCCCGGTGGACGCGGACGGGCCCAAGCACGAGGTCGTGTTCGAGGCCGAGGGGGCCGGCGGAGCTGATTCGGCCGGCAACATCACCTACACCTCCGGCTTCGACCTGAAGCAGGAGGCCGGCGTCTCCCTGCCCTTCACCAAGTCCCAGCAGTTGGCGGAAGGCACCCCGATAGTCAGCCTGTGGGTGCAGAACGCCGCCGACCATGGCACGGTGACATGCCGGATAAAGGTGGACGGGAAGACCGTACGGCAGGCGAAATCCACCGGCCCTTATGGAGTGTGCCGCGTCCAGGTGGACTCCCTGGGCGAGTGATGGGTGCGGTCGGCTGAGCACCCCGGTTGGTGGCGGCTCAGCCGGTCCAGGAGCTGTTGAGGAAGGACATCATCATCGGCACCATGAGCGGCCCGATCACCGCGGCATAGAGGATGATCACCGACCGGTGGCGGGCGCCCGCCCGGCCGATGAGCACCCACAGCGGCCACCACAGCAGCGCCGACCGGGGGATCGACATGTAGAACGTGGAGGTGACCAGCGCGCCCAGCTGCAGCCCGACGTAGACGAACTCCGCCCAGCGGCGGGCGACGAGCAGCCAGACGAGCAGCAGCACCCCCACGATCGCCGCCGCGATCTCGAGGCGGAACATCGGCGCGAACCCGCCGTCCCCGCCGGTCGAGTCCCACGTCGCGCGGAACGCCTCCCAGGGCCAGACCGGTTTGCGCCCCCATCCGGTCTGCTGCGCGTTGTTCCAGGCCAGCCAGTCGCCCGTACGGGAGTACTGGTAGGCGGCGTACGTGAGGATCGGCGCGAACGGCAGCGCCAGCCAGGCCCCCCGCCACCAGCCCGCCCAGCCGTCCCTCCGGATGCGGCTCACGACGAACTCGACGATCAGCGCGACGGCCAGGAACAGTCCGGTGATCCGTACGCAGGACGCCCCGGCGGCCAGGGCGCAGGCCAGCGGCCAGGTGCGACGGCGGGCCGCCAGCCAGGCGGGCAGCGCGAAGGCGAGGAACAGCGCCTCGGAGTAGCCGGCGAACAGGAAGACGGCGGGGGGACACAGCAGCAGCGCCAGGACGGCCCAGCGCCCCGCCCCGGCGGGCCCCTCGAAATCGGCGAGCCGGGCCAGTGCCACGACGGCCACCGCACCGGCCGCGAACGAGATGATCAGCCCGGCCAGCGTCCAGTCGTCCACCACCAGATGGACCAGCCGCAGCGCCAGCGGCAGGCCGGGGAAGAACGCCGGCAGCCCCGGATCGGGCTCCAGCTTCGGATCGCCGTCGTAGCCGAACTCCGCGATCTTCCGGAACAGGTCGACGTCCCAGAACTTCCACCGCTCCAGCAGCGGGGCGTGGTTCTGACCGGAGACGATCAGGATTCCGTAGACCGCCACGAGGAGCATGCCCGCCCTGGTGCCCACCCACAGCAGCAGGGCGTCCCGGACGGTGGCGCTGCGCCACAGCGGTTCCGCGGCGGCCTCGCCGGCGGGGAGGCCCGAGTGCCCGTCGGCCTCCGTGTCCGGCCCGGTTCGCTCCCCGCGCTCGGGGTCGTGCTCAGCTTCCTGGACGAAAGCCGTCACGTGCCGTCTCCTCTCGCACCTGCCGGTCCTCGCCGCGCGGTGTCCTACCGCTTCAGAGCACGATGTCCTTCCGCCTCGAAGCGGGGTCCATCCCCCGGACCACTGCTGCTCCCCTGGGCCGTACGCGGCGAGCGGCGGCCGCGCCCATGATCGCCAATGATGTCAACCGCACCAGGTCCCGCGCCAGGGCGACTCCGGCGCCGCCTGCGCGAGCCACCGATGACCTCGTATTTCCGCTGTGACGGGCCGGGGCGGCCGGCGCCCCGGATGAAAGTTGCAGCGCCCGGGGAACCGAGCGGCCGGTGAACTGGACGATCCCAGGACTCATGCCGTGTGGACGACCACCGGCAGGTATGCCTTGATCCGCACGCAGGGAAGTCGGGACAATCTCCCCGATATTCACATCAAATCGCATCCATCCCTTTCACCGCCGCCCGTACGGCGACGCGTGGCATGCCGCCGTTCCCTACCACCGCGACCCACAAGTGAGCGGAGGACGGCGGCGACCGCAGGGTCGGCCAACCCGACCCGCCCGACAGAAAGGATCGTGATGAGTCAGTCAGCACAACGCCTGGGCGTGGTCGCCGAATCGGCGCCGGGCGAGACACGCGTGGCGGCCACCCCGGCCACCGTCCCGCAGTTGGTCTCGCTCGGCTACGAGGTGATCGTCGAATCGGGCGCCGGCAGACGGTCGGGCTTCACGGACGACGCGTACGCCAGAACCGGGGTGCGGATCGCCGGCCGCGAGGAGACGTGGGACGCCGACGTCGTACTGAAGGTGAACGCGCCGTCGGCGGACGAGATCGCGGCGTTGCGCGAGGGAGCCACGCTCGTCTCCCTGATCGGCCCGGCGGCCGACGCCGACCTGGTGGACGCGCTCGCGCGACGGCCGATCACCGTGCTCGCGATGGACGCCGTGCCGCGCGTGTCCCGTGCGCAGTCGCTCGACGTGCTGAGCTCGATGGCGAACATCGCCGGCTACCGCGCCGTCATCGAGGCGGCGCACGCGTTCGGGCGGCTCTTCACCGGCCAGGTGACCGCGGCGGGGAAGGTCCCCCCGGCCAAGGTCCTGGTGGCGGGCGCGGGCGTGGCGGGGCTGGCGGCCATCGCCACGGCGACCAGCCTGGGCGCGGTCGTACGGGCGACCGACCCCCGTCCCGAGGTCGCCGAGCAGGTGCGCTCGCTGGGCGCGGAGTTCCTCGACGTCGGGGTCGCCCAGGAGGCGAGCACGGACGGGTACGCCCGGGAGACCTCGCGGGACTACGACCGCCGCGCCACCGACATGTACGCCGAGCAGGCGGCCGACGTGGACATCGTCATCACCACCGCCCTGATTCCCGGACGTCCCGCTCCCCGGCTGCTCACGGCCGAGCACGTGGCGCGCATGCGCCCGGGCAGCGTCGTCGTCGACATGGCCGCCGCGCAGGGCGGGAACGTCGAGGGCACCCGCCCCGGGGAGGCGGTCGTCACCGAGAACGGCGTGACCATCATCGGCTACACCGACCTCGCGGGGCGGCTGCCCGCGCAGGCCTCGCAGCTCTACGGCACCAACGTCGTCAACCTGATGAAGCTGCTCACCCCCGGCGAGGACGGCCGGCTCGTGCTGGACTTCGACGACGTCGTGCAGCGCGCGATGACCGTCGTCCGCGACGGCGAGAAGACCTGGCCGCCACCGCCCGTGCCGGTGAGCGCGGCCCCCGTCACCCCCTCGGCCCAGGTGTCGGGAACGGCGGCTCCCGCCGGGAGACCGCCGTCGCCGCCCGGACGGCGACGCCATCTGGTCACCGCCGCCGTCGCCGCCGCGCTGTTCCTCCTGACCGCCTTCTCACCGAACGCGCTGATCGAGCACGTCACCGTCTTCGTCCTGTCGATCGTGATCGGCTACTACGTCATCGGCAACGTCCACCACGCGCTGCACACGCCGCTGATGTCGATCACCAACGCCATCTCCGGGATCATCGTGGTCGGCGCGCTGCTCCAGATCGGCCAGGGCGACACGGTCGTCGCCGTCCTGTCGTTCGTCGCCATCCTGCTGGCGAGCATCAACATCGTCGGCGGCTTCGCCGTGACCCGGCGCATGCTCGGCATGTTCACGAGGAGCTGACCGTGACCCTCGCCACGGCCGCACAGGCCGCCTACATCGTCGCCGCCCTTCTGTTCATCCTCAGCCTCGCCGGCCTGTCCAGGCACGAGACCGCGCGCTCCGGCGTCGCACTGGGCATCTCCGGCATGGTCATCGCGCTCGCCGCGACGGTCGTCCTCGCCGCGGACGGCGGCGAGACCCTCGCGGTGGTCCTGCTCCTGGCCGCGATGGCGATCGGCGCCGCCGTCGGGCTCTGGCGAGCCCGGATCGTCGAGATGACCGCCATGCCGGAACTCATCGCCATCCTGCACAGCTTCGTCGGCCTCGCCGCCGTCATGGTCGGCTGGAACGGCTTCCTGGAAGTCGAGAACGGCGGCGGGGCGCAGGCGGAGGTCCCCGGCTCGCTGCTGGGCGTCCACCACGCCGAGGTGTCCATCGGCGTGTTCATCGGGGCGCTCACGTTCACCGGGTCGGTCGTCGCGTTCCTCAAGCTGTCGGCCCGGATCGACTCCCGCCCGATGATGCTGCCGGGCAAGAACCTCCTGAACCTGGGCGCGCTCGCGGCGTTCGCGGTCCTGACCGTGCTGTTCGTGATCTCCCCGAATCTCGGGCTGCTCGTCGCGCTGACCGCCGTGGCGCTGCTGCTCGGCTGGCACCTGGTCGCCTCCATCGGCGGCGGGGACATGCCCGTCGTCGTCTCGATGCTGAACAGCTACTCGGGGTGGGCGGCCGCGGCGTCCGGGTTCCTGCTCGACAACAACCTGCTGATCGTCACCGGCGCCCTGGTCGGCTCGTCCGGCGCCTACCTGTCGTACGTGATGTGCCAGGCGATGAACAGGTCGTTCATATCCGTGATCGCCGGGGGTTTCGGCATCGAGGCGGGCCCCGCCGGCGACCACGACTACGGCGAGCACAAGGAGATCACCGCCGCCGAGACCGCCGACCTGCTCAAGGAGGCCAAGTCCGTCGTCATCACCCCCGGGTACGGCATGGCGGTCGCGCAGGCGCAGTATCCGGTCGCCGACCTCACCCGCAGGCTGCGGGAACGCGGGGTCGAGGTGCGCTTCGGCATCCACCCGGTCGCCGGCCGCCTGCCCGGCCACATGAACGTCCTGCTCGCCGAGGCCAAGGTGCCGTACGACATCGTCCTCGAAATGGACGAGATCAACGACGATTTCGCCACCACGTCGGTGGTCCTCGTGATCGGCGCCAACGACACCGTCAATCCGGGGGCCGTCGAGGACCCGGACAGCCCCATCGCCGGGATGCCCGTCCTGCGGGTGTGGGAGGCCGAGAACGTGGTCGTCTTCAAACGGTCGATGGCCACGGGGTACGCCGGGGTGCAGAACCCCCTGTTCTTCCGGCACAACAGCAGGATGCTCTTCGGCGACGCCAGGCAACGCGTGGAGGAGATCGTCTCCGCGCTCTGACGGTGTGACCGGCCCGCCGCCGAACCCGCCGACCCGGGCCGGGAGGACGACGCCTCCCGGCCGCGGTCACCCGTGCTCGATCTTCGTCAGTCCGAAGCCGAGTTGTCGATCGCGTCGGCCAGCCGGTCGGCAAAAGGCGCCCAGACCTACAAGAGCTGTTGCACAACACTTCTTGTATACCTAGGGTGAACGAGTGAATGATCGTCCAACGCGTGAGGTACGCGACTCGAAGGTGCTCGCCGCGATGTCCCACCCGCTGCGCCGGCGGCTGCTCGACATCCTGCGGGTGGACGGGCCCTCGACGGCGTCGGTGCTCGCCGACAGGACCGGGCAGGCCGTCGGCAACATCAGCCATCACCTGAAGGTCCTCGCCGGGAGCGAACTCGTGGAGGAGGTGCCGGAGCTCGCGCGTGACCGCCGGGAACGCTGGTGGCGCAGGTCACCGGACGTCCTCAGCTGGTCGGCGTCGGACTTCCCCGACGACCCCGTGGCCGCGGCGGCGGAATCGCTCGTCCTCGACCGGCAGACCTCGCTCGTACGGCAGTGGTTCGCCGAGCGCGACGGCTACCCGGAGCCGTGGCGGCGAGCGGCGTTCACCACCGACCACTGGGCGAGGCTGTCGGTCGCCGAGCTCGCCGAGCTGGAAGAGAAGATCTTCGCCCTGTTCGCCTCGCTGGCCGACCGGGAGGTTCCCGACGACGGAGAGGAACGCGAGCTCGTCTTCCTCACCGTCCGCGCCGTGCCGGGCCGGCCGTGACCACGACGCCGGTCGTACGCGGTGGACTGCTGGGGACTCGCGACTTCCGGTTGTTGTGGATCGGCGAGACGACGAGCACGCTCGGCAGTTCCGTCGGCGGCGTGGCGCTTCCGCTGGTCGCCGTGATGACGCTGCAGGCGAGCCCGCTCACCGTCGGGCTGCTGACCGCGGCCGCCTGGCTGCCGTGGCTGCTGGTCGGGCTGCCCGCGGGCGCGTGGGTGGACCGGATGCCGAAACGGCCGGTGATGCTGGTCTGCAACAGCGTGTCCCTGGCGGTGTTCGCGAGCGTGCCGATCGTGGCATGGCTCGGCGCGCTGACGACGACGCACCTGCTCGTGGCGGCCACGACGGGCGGTGCGGCGAAGGTGTTCTTCACCCTCGCCTACCGGGCCTACCTGCCCGTTCTGGTCGAGAGCGAGCGGCTGCTGGAAGCCAACGCCAGGCTCCAGGGCAGCGAATCGGCCGCACAGATCGCCGGCCCCGGGCTGGCAGGGCTGCTCGCGCAATGGTTCGGCGCGGTCAGCGGCGTGCTGGCCGACGCGGTCAGCTTCGCGATCGCCGTGCTGTGCCTGCGTGCCGTGGGCACGCGCGAGACCCACCGGGAGAGTGCCGCCAAACGGCGGCTGCGCGCTGAGATCCGCGACGGGCTGCGGTTCGTCGTCCGCGACCCCTACCTGCGCACGCTCACCGCCTTCGGCGCGATGTCCAACATCGCCTTGATGGGTTACTCGTCGATCCAGGTCGTGTTCCTCACCCGCGACCTCGGCGCCGGGGCAGGACAGGTGGGTGTCGTGCTGGCGGTGGCGAGCTCGGGCGGCCTGTTCGGCGCCGCGCTGTCCGGCCGGACGGCCACACGCTTCGGAACGGCACGGGGATTCCTGCTGTGCGAGGCGCTCGCCGCGCCGATGGCTCTGCTCGGGCCGATCGGCAGCGGTGGCCTGGGACTGGTGCTCTTCACCGCCGCCGGCTTCGGCACCGGCCTGGGCATCGTGGCCTCGAACATCCTGACGAGCACCTTCCGCCAGCACTACTGCCCGGCCGAACTGTTCGGACGGATCACCGCGAGCGCCTCGGCCCTGAACTACGGCGCGATCCCCCTCGGCGGGCTGCTCGGCGGCCTGCTGGGCGAGGCGATCGGCGTACGCGAGACCCTGATGCTGATGGCCGTCGTCCAGCTCCTCTCGGTCGCCATCCTGCTGCTCGGCCCGTTCCGCCCCCTGCGCGACTTCCCGCACCCCCACGTCGTGCCGGCGATGCCGCACCGGTCCTTCGTCGATCGTGATATCTCGTCCAGATGATCAGAAGTGGGACGGCGCTGAGCGCCCTGGGCTAGTTGCTGGACAGGTCGCTCGTACAGATCGCGGAGGCGTCGGCGGACGCCCGGACGTACGACCGGAAAACGATCTACGAGGTCGCGGACGTGTGGGACAACAACACCTTCCCTCTGTTCCATGCCGCGACCGCCCTCACCTCCGTCGGGCGTGAGCGGCGTGCCCGCGCTGCCCTCACGTGGATGGCCCATCTCGGATCGGAGCGGCGAAGCTGGATGATCGAGCAGGCCGCGGCCGCGGGGCACTCACTGGAGCGGTTTCTGCCGCCACCGGTGGCGAAGCCTCTGTACACCAGGGACTGGCGAGGGCACGTGACTCCCCTGTTCATGCCGCTGACGGCCGAGGCCACGCTCGAACTCGCGACCGACTATGACTTGGCCGCCGCCCAGGTCCACACCCTGCTGATCGAACGTGTCGGCACACGACTGACCGCGTGCCTCGTCCTGGTCGCCCCGCGCCGCTACGACGCCGGCCTGCAGACGGGAGATCCACCCGAGCTGACCCTGTGGCTGGAGGACGCCACCGACGTGCACTTCGACTCCGACGACCGGCTGGGAGTCGCCCTGCATCGCCGGGCTGGCACAGTCAATCGGTAGGGCCGGGCAGGCGTGCCCTGGCCAGGCGCTATTGGGCGTTACGCAGCCTGAGAATGTACGTCGCGGTAAGCGCGACGGCACGATCTTCGTCGTTCGACAGATCTGCGAGGGCACGCGACGCCGTGATCCCCGGGATATCCGCGAGCGCCTGTGTCAGCCGCCGACGTGCGGACGGTTCGATGCCGCCCCGGGCGAGGCAGCCGACGAGCCTGGCAGCGATCTGATCCGTCAACGCGGGATCGCTCGCCAGCGCGCTCAGCACATCGGCCGCATCGACGTCGTTCGCCCCCTCGACGATCATGTCGATGAGCGTCGGGACCGCGTCGGCCACTCCACGTGCCCCGAGCGCCAGCGCCGCACACCTGCGAACCACGGCGTCGGAGTCCGTGAGGGCGTGCTGCAGCAGTGCGGTGGCCGCACCGTCCGGAATCTCGGCGATGGACTGGACGGCACGTTTGCGCACCTCGGCCGCCGGTGAGCCGAGGCCCTCCGCCAGCAGCGGCAGTCCGCTGTCGCCCGATCGCGCCAGAGCCCATCGAATGGCCCCGGCGGCGTTCGGGTCCGTCTCGCTCAGCGCCGCCTCGACCAGAGCTTCCACCGGCACCGGACCCTCTTCGACCGAGGACAGGGCCGCGCGCTGGCGCTTGCCTGCGCTCTCCGACCCCAGGGCCTGGAGGAGTGCCACGATCCGAAGGACGTCCTCCCAGTCGG
Organism: Microbispora sp. KK1-11; assembly: GCF_006874435.1. Lineage (NCBI taxonomy): Bacteria > Bacillati > Actinomycetota > Actinomycetes > Streptosporangiales > Streptosporangiaceae > Microbispora > Microbispora sp. KK1-11. The sequence continues at coordinate 219,750 of NZ_VIRJ01000006.1, forward strand.
CGGGTTCCGCGGCACCGATCCGGCCCAGTCGTGTGAGCAGTTCCGTCTCGGCCGCAATGCGTTCTCGCGTCCGGCGGACGAGGTCGTCGACGAGTTCCGACGGCGTGAAGCCGGGATCATCCAGCGCACGCCCGACTTCACGCAGCGACAGCCCCAATGACCGCAGGCTCTCGATATGGAAGATCCGCCGGATGTCCTCGCTGGAGTACTCCCGGTAGCCGGCCTCGGTGCGACCCGTCGGCCGCACCAGGCCGAGCGATTCGTAATGCCTGAGCATCCGGGCGCTGACCCCGGAGCGTCGTGCCACATCACCGATCAACACCGCCTGTCACCCCTCCTGGCCGGTCGTGCCGAGGACCGCGACGCGCTTCGCCTCCTCGATCGCGAACTCGAATCCGGCATCCGGGTCGTGCGACAGCCGTTCCGTGGCGATCGCGTGCTGACGCACGCGAGGGTCGCGACTCGTCATCGCGGCGCCCAGGGGCGGCATGATCACCTTACCCAGCGCGATCAGCGCCCGGCTGAGGCTCAACTGCGTCTCACGCTCGCCGCGTCCGAGCTGTGTCGCCAACACCCCGGCCAATTCGGATTCTGCACCTTCGGGCACGAGTACGACCGCTGCTCGCCAGGCGCTCCGCGCCACCTCGTCGTCGGCGTCGGTCAGCAGCGCCCGCGTGATCGCCGGCCACGCCCGCCGATCCCCGATCTTGGACAGCGTGTGCAGCGCCTGGCTTCGCGCCTGCGAACGCTCCGAGCGAAGCTCCTCGATGAGCTTGGGAACCGTCATCGACGACGAGTGACGGGTGAGCGCCCACGTGAGCATGTCGCGCACGTAGAAATCGGGCTCGACCGCGCATCGTTCGATGAGCTTGTCGATGAACCGCGGGTCGGGGCTCGTGCCGACCGCCAGCACCGCCTGCAGCCGCACCGACGAGCTGCCGCTCTCCAGCGCTTGAAGAGCTCGCGACGTGTTCGTGTCGTCTTGCGGCGTGGTCATCGGAACCACCTCCTCCTCGGCCACAGTGAAGACCTTCTCACTGTGTCAAGGTCAAGCGGAGGCGCGGGCTCGGCGATCGAGGCGCCTACCGCTCGTTCCCGCGCTCCGCCGGCAGTCGGCGCCACGTGGTGTCGCGCCGAGGCGATCCGGTCAACCGGCGCAGCGGTTGTCGGCCAGGGATTTGTTCGCATCGGGGTTGCCGAGGGACACGGCCGTGTTCCAGTCGGCGCAGGCGGCACCGGTGTCGCCCAGCCGGGATTCGGCCACTCCACGCTGGTAATAGGCGTCGGCGTACTGCGGGATCAGCCCGATCGCCGCGTTCAGATCGGATATCGCCCCGCGCGGGTTACCCAGCCCGATCCCGGCCGCTCCCCGGGAGTAGTAGGCCTCCGCCAGCTGCGGATCATAGGCGATGGCCGTGGAAAGGTCCGCGTACGCGCCCGAGTAATCGCGCAGAGCGATTTTGACCTTACCGCGCTCGCTGTAGGCGGCCGCGAAGGTCGGAAGCCGCGACACCTCATAATCGAGCTCGCCGAGCGCCCCGGTGTAGTCGCGGTCGTGGTACTTGATCATGCCGAGGTAGTGGTGCGCGAGGACGAAGTCCGGGTCGAGTTCGACGGTGCGCTCGAAATCCGATGTGGCGCCGGTGTAGTTTCCGTCGCGGAATCTGGCGATGCCCCGGCTGTTGTACGTGAACGCAACGCCGGGCTCTTTGGCGATGGCGTCGCTCATGATGGTTTCCGTGTTCTGCCAGGCCGTGTTCCTGATGATGGTCAGCGCGGCGAAGAGGACCACGAGCACCGCCGTCGCCCCGATCACGCCGGCACGCAGCCTTCGATCGCGGTGCCGGAGCGCTCTGTCCGCGAAATGTCCGGCGATGAGGAAGAGGCCGAGATACGGCAGGTACGCATATCTGTTCGCGTGGTAGCCGTCGATGAGAAGCACGGCCTGGGTCGGCGCGATGGTGACCGCGAAGAACCCGAGTCCGAAAACGATGATTCTGCGAGCCGGCCTCACCAGCCACAAAGCGGCGGCCCCGGCTGCGAGCACCAACGGGAAAAGGTAGAAGTACCAGGGGAACGGCGTGTGGGGGTACTCGTAGGCGAGGGACAGGTGAAACGGGGAGACCGACTGCACCAGGTGGTTCACCAACGCCGAGCAGGTCAGGAGGATCCGGTCGACAACGGTGTACCCGCCCTGCGGGACCACGTCCTGCCGTACGTTCAGCGCGACGAGAACCGTGACCGCGGCGATGACGAGAAACGGGATCTTCTCCAGGAACAAACGCCGGCTCGGCCTGCGGCCCTGAAGGTGATCCACGAGGAACAACACCAGGGGAAGCGCGACGGCGGTCGACTTGGAAAGCGCGGCCAGCCCGAACAGGACCACGGACCAGGCCAACGGCTGCCACCGCTGTGACCTGGTGTAACGCAGGTAGACCAGGAGCGCGGCCAATGAGAGGAGTGTGGCCAGCAGGTTGCTGCGGGCGGAGATCCAGGCGACCGTGTCGACGTTCACGGGGTGGATCGCGAACGCCACCGCGACGAAGCAGGCCAGGAAAGCGCGCTCGGTGAGCCGGCGGAACAACAGGAACACCAACACCACATTGGCCAGGTGCAGTGTCAGGTTCGTGAAGTGGTACATGCCGATCGCGCCATGGCCGAACAGATAGTCGATCGCGTACGACACGTACACCAGCGGCGTATACATGAACTGCAGCGGCGTGGTGAACCAGTGGCCGATGTTGGTCCCGCTGAACTCCCGGATGGAGACGTCGTCCACCACGCCCTCGGGGTCATCGAAATAGATGAATCCGTTGCCGAGGCCGTTGGCGTGCACGGCGAAGGCTCCCGCGACGACCAGGAACAGAATCTGCCATTGCAGGGAAGCATTCTGCGTGCTGGTCGTAGGTCTGCGCGCGGCGGCATAACGAGCGCCGCGGTGAACGGCCGGGCGAGCGGGCGTCATCACACGCCTCCAGTGAGCGTCGTCGCTGTCGGGCGTTCCCGGAAATCGTGGACCGCCTCGGACTGTACGCCGCACTGATCCAACCCGGTACCGGCTGCGGCCCGCTTCGTCCGGCAGAGGGGCCTGATCAGGCGAGCTTGCCCAAGGCGGCGAGGTCGTCGTCTGAAAGGATCAGATCGGCGGCCGCCATGTTCTCCTCCAGGCGGGCCGGTGAGGCTGTAGGGCGCTCATAGCGGTCGAGCGGCGGCGGCCCGGCCGTCCGCAGCGCTCATTTCGAGATGCGGGCGGATGCGGCGCGGCGCCGGCTCCGCGCGAGAACGGCCCCCAGCCCGCACACGCCCCTGTCCGCGCCGGTCTCACCCGCCGGTGTATACAAGGCGAACATGACAGCGGATACCTTCACGGATTCGACAGCATTCCTCGCCTCCAAGGGCGCCGCCGAGATCCCCCACCCCGGCGGCACGCTCCTGGAGCACCTGCACCGCGTCGCTGCCCAGCTCAAGGACTGGGACGCGCCTGAAGAGGTGCAGCTCGCCGGTCTGTGTCACGCGACCTACGGCACGGACGGCTTCGGCCACCGGCTCCTCGACCTCGCCGATCGCACCGCGCTGGCCGAGGTGATCGGGGTCCCGGCCGAGGCGCTGGTGTATCTCTACGCATCCTGCGACCGCGCGGCCACCTATCCCGCCCTGCGCTTCGTCGACCGCTTCACGGGCCGGCCGGTTGACCCCTCCGTCGCCGAACTCCGAGCGTTCATCCTGATCACGGCCGCGAACGAGATCGACGTCGCCCGCCACAACGCGGACATCCGCGCGAAACACGGGGCCGCGCTTCACGCGTTCTTCGCCCGTAACCGGGTGCTCCTGCCACCGGTCGCCTGGGAGGCCGTCAAGGAGACCTTCGCCGTCCGCATTGCGAGCCTCGATCACCTGGTCCTGACCGTGGCCGACATCTCCCGGACGATCGATTTCTATCGGGACGCCCTCGGAATGGAGCCGGTGACCTTCGGCGGTGGCCGCCACGCGCTCGCCTTCGGCTCCAGCAAGATCAACCTGCACCAGGCCGGGCACGAGATCCGGCCACACGCCCTCCGCCCCGTGCCGGGCAGCGCCGACCTCTGCCTGATCACCCACTCCCCCCTCGATCAGGTGGCCGCTCATCTGACCGCCGCGGGCGTACCCATCGAAGAGGGTCCGGTGCCCCGGACGGGCGCGCTCGGCCCGATCACCAGCCTGTACATCCGCGACCCGGACCACAACCTCATCGAGATCTCCAACTACGACTGAGCCCGTATCCCTTGTTCAGGCCCGGACAGCCGTACCGCGAAGTGCCGGCTCAGGTGGCGAGGGTCCACGGCGTCAGGACCTCATGCCGCACGTACCGGTTCCTTCGCGGTGCGGCCAGGAGAAGCCGGTAGGGCGGGGCGAAAAGGTCATCCCCGGGTGCCGGCGGCCGCCTGCCCGACCGTCGCGGGGATATGGTCCGGCCTCCCGCGCAGGGCGAAGACGCCGATGGCGAACAGCGCCGCGAAGAAGACGCCGTCGGGCACCAGGAACCAGGCCCCGGGCAGCCCGAGGGCGCCGAGGAGGCACGAGACGATCAACGCGACCCCGATCCACCACGGCAGCGTCCGCGCCCTCAGCACCGCGATGCCGAGGCAGATCGAGCCGACGACCAGCGCGAGGAGCGCGACACCCTCGAAGACCGCGAAACCCGGCGGTTCCTGTGCGGGGATGCCGCCGTGGCCGACCAGATACGGCTTGACGAACGCCTCAGTGGTGCCCTCTCCGACATTGAGCATCACCAGCGCGGCGAATACGCCGGCGTAGCCGACGATGTGCAGCTTCGGCGCACGCCCGGCGAAGGTCAGGATCACCGGCAGCCCCAGCGCGATGACGACGTCCCCGACAAGCGCGATCCCCTCGAACAGCGGCCAGTTCTGGTATCGGAACACCTCGTCGCCGCTGCCCGGCGCGAGCAGGTTGGCGGCGAGGTAACCCGCCCCCGCGACGATCGTGCCGACGATGAGCGCCCATCCGGCGAGGCGCCTCACGTTCACGGGCATGGTCTCCTCCATGGTTCGCAGCGCCAGGCGCTGTGCGCGATGCCGTCCGTCGGCGGCGCAGTCCTCAGCGTCGGCCCCGCGCACCCGCGGCGTCGTCGTACCGGGGTCGGCACCGGTTGATACCCCGGTCGGGAACCACGCTGCCGGAAATGCGACCTGCGGATGACGCCACGCGAGCGCGCCCGTAGGTAACTTGCGGGTGTGATGGACGTGACAAACCCGGCCCAGGCCCGGGTGGAGTCGCCGGCGCGTGCGTGGCTGCGGCACAGGCCGGCCGGGCTGCTCCCCGACGCGCTGCTCGCCCTGGCGATCACCGGTTTCGCCCAGGCCGATATCGCGTTCCATCTCGACAACTCGACGCCGTACGGGCCGATGCCGGCCGTGGTCGCCTCCACGCTGGTGGCGACCTCGATCCTGGCGTTGCGCCGGGTGACGCCGCTCGCCACCGCCGTGATCCTCGCGGTCGCGATCGCCGGGCCGATGCTGGTGACGCCGCTGACGGTCACGCTGTGGGGCCACTTCCTGCCCATCCTGGTCGCCACCTACTCGGTGGCCAGGCACAGCGTGCCGGCGCGGGCCTTCATCGGCGTGGCGGCCGTCGGCGCCGGCTTGGTCGTGGTGTTCCTGCGCAACCCGGAGTCCGGCACCGTCGGCAACATCCCGTTCGTCGCGGTGCCGCTGGCAGTGTGCTTCGTCGCCGGCCGGGTGCTGCGTGCCCGCGCCCGCAGCCACTCCGACGACCGCGCCCGGGCCCGGCGGCTGGAGGCCGAGCGCGAGGAGGCGATCCGAGTCGCGCTTGCCGACGAGCGCGCCCGCATCGCGCGCGAGTTGCACGACATCGTCGCCCACTGCGTCAGCGTCATGGTGGTCCAGGCGGGCGCCGCCGAGGACCTGCTCGACCGTGACCCGCAGAAGGCGCGAGCACCGCTGCGCTCAGTCCAGGAAACCGGGCGGCAGGCCGTCGGCGAACTCGGGCGCATGCTCGGCCTGCTGCGCGGGGAACGGGCCCAGCTCGCCCTCAAGCCACAGCCGGGCACGGCCGACCTGGCCGAACTGGTCGACCACATGGCCGCGATCGGCCTGCCGGTCGAGCTCACCGTGGAGGGTTCGAGCCGGCCGCTCCCACCCGGCGTGGACCTGACCGTCTACCGGATCGTGCAGGAGGCGCTCACCAACGTGCTGAAACACGCCGCTCCGACCACCGCGCACGTCAGGTTGCACTACGACGATCAGTCCGTACGGGTGAGCATCCGCGACACCGGGCGAACGGGCGGGCCGGGCGGAGCCGACACCGACCGTGTCGGGCACGGCCTGATCGGGATGCGCGAACGGGTCGGGCTCTACGGTGGCTCGCTTGAGACAGCGGGCACGCCCGGCGGTGGCTTCACCGTGACGGCACAGTTGCCGCTGGAGGCGGGCCAGCGATGATCAGGGTCCTGCTCGTCGACGACCAAGCCCTCGTACGCGGCGGTTTCCGCTCGATTCTGGAGGGTCAGGACGATATCGAGGTGGTTGGCGAGGCGGTCGACGGCGTCGAGGCCATCGACCGGGGGTCCGTGCTGCAGCCCGACGTCATCCTCATGGACATCCGCATGCCGCGCCTGGACGGCATCGAGGCGACGCGCCACCTGCTGAACGGCAGCACCTGCCGGGCGCGCATCCTCATACTCACCACATTCGATGAGGATGAGTACGTTTACCAGGCGCTGCGGGCCGGGGCGAGCGGCTTCCTGCTCAAGAGCGCACCGCCGCGCGAGCTGGCCGGGGCCGTCCGTACGGTCGCCGCAGGCGAGGCACTACTGGCACCGGAGATCACCCGGCGAATGATCGAGGATTACGTCCGCCGCCCGCGGCCGGGCTCTGACCGCCCAGCCGGACTCGAGACGCTGACCCCGCGCGAACTCGAGGTGCTGAGGCTCATCGCCCGAGGCCGCTCCAACGCAGAGATCGCCGCGGAACTTTTCCTCAGCGGGCCAACGGTCAAAACCCACGTCACCCGCATCCTCGCCAAGCTGGGTCTCCGCGACCGGGTCCAGGCCGTGGTCTTCGCCTACGAATGCGGCCTCGTCCATCCCGGGCACTGACCACGGCCGTGCAGCAGACCCGCACCACCGTCCGGGCGGTGCGGTCCTCGACCTGACCGAGCAGGCCCTGTCCTGGTGGCTGTCTCCGGCCGCCCGTAGAAGGGCGACGGAGGAGCGTGTGCGTCCCGCCACCGCTCACGGCTTCAGCTTGAGCCTCTTCCTCGACGCACCCGGGAACACGAGACGACCAGGTGCTGCTGGGGGCGGTACGAGCAGCGGTCCCGCTGCTTGGCGAAGAGCGAGATGGGGACAAGTGTCATGGAGACTGGGTCAGCGCCCCATCTCCGAGCGCAGGATCTCCTCGTGCCGCTCGGCAAGGTCCGGCTCAGCCTCGAAGGACGCGAAGACCGAGAGGTCGCGCTCCCCGCATGCTCCCTGAGATGCCGCATGGCTCACCTTCGAGACGCCACTACCTGATCGAACAGTTCCTTGTTCGACTGGACTCATGGCTCTGCCGGATCAACGGGAGCGCCTTCTCCAGGTCCCGATTGGTTTCGTACCCGCAGCTCGAGGTAGTCCCAGTGCGTAAGCTTCTTGGTTCCTCGAGCGACGAGGACCTCTCGGCGGCTCATTCGACGGGCTCGTCTCGGGTCGGAGACGTGCAGGATCTCAGCTGTCTCGTTGCTTGAGGCGGAGTGCTTCTTTGCGGGTCTCGGCCTGGACGGATCGCTCGCGCTCCAGCCACGCCGGGTTCTCCGCCTTCAGCGCATCGATCTCGGCGGTGGTGAGCGGTCCGGTGATCCCGCCTCTGATCAGGCCGGAAATGGAGATCCTGAGCTTCGCGGCGATGACCTGCTTGGGGTGCGGGCCGTTGCGGCGCAGGTCAACGAGCCAGGCGGGCGGCCTCGACTGCAACTCGTTCAGCTCGTCCCTGGAGACGACACCCGCCTGGAACTCGGCGGGAGTGGCCGAGAGGAGGACACCCAGCTTCTTGGCCGCGGTCGCGGGCTTCATCGTCTGGATGGTCTTCGGTTTGGACGAGCTCATGGTGCCAAGAGTAGTCAGTCGGAACGGGTTCCCCTGACATCGATACCCTGAGGAAGTGAATGATGGGGAGACCGGCAGGGTGTTCCGGCTGGCGTACGTGCCCGGGGTGACACCCGCGAAATGGGTCAACGTCTGGGCCGAGAGGATGCCCGATGTGCCGATTACCCTGGTCACGGTTCCCGCCGCCGAGGTGGTGGGACTCCTGCGGGATGGGGGCGCCGACGCCGGATTCGTCAGGCTTCCGGTCGACCGGGACGGGCTCAGCGTGATTCCTCTCTACGTGGAGACCACGGTGGTCGTGGTGCCCAAGGACCACGCCGTGGCCGCCGTCGACGAGGTGGCCATCGCCGACCTGGCCGACGACGAGGTGTTCCATCCTCTGGATGACACCATCGAGTGGACGATCCGGCCCGGGCTGCCCGCGTTCACCCGCCCGGCCACAACGGCGAACGCGGTCGAGTTGGTAGCGGCCGGCACTGGGCTTCTCCTGGTTCCGCAGTCGCTGGCGCGCCTCCACCACCGCAGGGATCTCACTTACCGGCCGGTGCCGGACGCGCCGCAGTCTCAGGTCGCGCTGGCCTGGCCCACGGACGCGACCACTGACCTTGTGGAAGATTTCATCGGCATCGTCCGCGGCCGGACAGTGAACAGCTCGCGGGGCCGTACTCCTGCCGTTGCCTCCCCTGCGGAGAAACCAGCACGGCGGCAGGCACAAAAACCCGTAAAGAACGGCTCCGGCCGCCGGGCCGTACCGGCCAACCGTAGAAGGAAGGGCAACCGGCCTCGGTGACCTGCAGCCCCGAGGTTTCTCCGCACCACGCCGAGATCAAACCAGGGCAACGGCGGCATGCGCCCAAAGGGCCGCGATCTGTTCTTGAGCGACAGGATCGGGCTCGACGATCGAGTACACCTACCGCTCGACCCCGCGCTCAGCGAGCAGTTCGCGCCACGTCTTGGCGCCCCGAGGAATCGGCTTGCCGGCGTCGGCCAGTTCCTGGACACGGACGGCCCGCTGGTAGAGGTCTCTGCGGCCCTGCGGATCTTTCAAGGAGTCGCACGCGATCAGCCACCAGGTGTGGATGAACTCGCTCAACCGGCCGAGGTCCAAACTGGCACGAACCTCAGCAAGTACGACGTCAAGACCTGCGTCGAACCCATCTCGGTCCTGTGGCACGACCAACGCCCTACGGATGGCACGCAGATTCTTCTCCGGCAGGGGACCATCGGGTGTGAACTCCTGCGATTGCGCGCTCATGCCGCCAGTGTGACGTACAGGCACTCGATGCGGCCCAGGCAAACACAGGACTTGAGAAGGTGGTTCGGCCTGCGGGCCGGCGCGCGACTCCAGGAGGTGACCGACCTCACGATCACTCGGGACGGCGCGAGCAGCAGCGGCCCCACTGCCTGGCAGCAGTAGCTTCAGACAGGCGTGGTGGTGCTCATCCTTGGCGTTGCCGCAGAGAGAAGGGTAGCTCTGCCGGATCAACGGCAGCGCTGTCTCCAGGTCAGTTGAGCTACGACGTCGGTTGAAGGGCGACAACATTTCGAACCGGACAGAGCTGAGCGACCAGTGTCCTAGCGCAGGTGAGGGCGACGCAAGCGACAATTCGTCGGGCGCCCCAACGGTAAGTGCGATCGAGCTCAGCGGCCCGGAATGACCACGGTGCCGCAGTCGCTGCATCGCAAGGCCGCAGCGCTGTGGTTGAAGAAACCGCTCGTAAGTAGCACGCCGCCAAGGTCGCCGAGCACGTCCGCCTGCTTCTTGAATTTGACGCCAGGCGATCTTCCCACAACAAACCCCGGTTCCATCGCGTTCGTGCAAACGGGGCAGGGAAGTGCAGAGTCCGTCATAGGTCGGAGCCTACGTCGACGGACAGTTTTGATCGCAGCGGCTGGGCTGGCGACCGGTGTTCTTGTGGCTTAGCCGGCAATGTGGTCCACGGTGTGGCCAATCGAAAGATCAAAAGGGGGCCAAGATCCAGAGCTAATGGCACGAAGCCCCGTGGCGTGATCGCTACGGGGCTTGTTTTGGCTGGTGGGCGGTACTGGGTTCGAAGCAGTGACCCCTCGCTTGTAAGTCACCCCAGGAAAGGGCGGGACCAGCACCGGCACCCGCCCTCACCTGGCTGTACGGTCCACCGTTGTCCACCGCCGTCCAGGCTCGTGCAGGGTGATTGTCACCCAGATAGTCACTCAGACGGCCGCGACCGTGATCAGCCGGGCAGCAGTGTGAAAGCCTCGACGTGGCGCGGGCGCACGATTCGAAAGTGCCTGTGGTCGACTGTCGCGACCTCCCTCAGCCCCAGACGCTCCGCGATCGCGATGACGGTAGCGTCCACCAATCCGAGAGGAAGATCGATGTACCTCTCGACGAGTTCCGCCATCCGAGGAAGGTCCTCGTCCTCCAACTCGGCCACGTGGGACCCGTTGCCGCCGAAAGACTTCAGGAACGTGACCTCAGCCTGCGGGCCGACACGCGATTCCAGGAGATAGCCGACCTCTCCGATCACCGGCGACGGCACAAGCAACGGCCCCTCCGCCTGACGCAGCAACTTAAGACAGGCCTGTCGGTGCTCATCCTTGGCGTTTCGCCGGCAGCGAGAAGAACGCCAGTGTCGCACAGGAGCACGTCAACGGCCCATCTCGGAGCGCAGGATCTCCTCATGCCGTTCCGCGAGATCCGGTTCAGCCTCGAACGACGCGAAGAAGGGGAGGTCACGCTCCGCCGAGGCAGGCTCGTCTAGACGGCCACGGATCAACTCCAGAGCCGGGCGTAGCTCCGACTCTGGCAACTGGTCCACGAGATAGTGCAGCTCCTCGCGCATGGCGCTCATGCCCCAGTCTAGGTTGCATGCCTGACGAGGACACGAGCATCGGCGATAGCCGGCTCCTGAGAGATCGTCGATGGCAGGCGAGGGCCAACGCGAGGGGGAGGAGAGCGGCGTAACGGCAGTCCCAGAATCACCGGCCAGGCTCCGCCGCATGGAGAAGTTGCGACCCTGTCACGGGTCCCGCCGACGAGGGCGTCTGCGCTCGTCTCCCTACAAAGGCTCTGCCTTGCACAACAGTATTGATATGGCCGCATCATCCCGGCGGTGACGGTGCAGCCCGCAGTCGGTTCGGAAGATACGGGAGGCAACGATGGAGACGGAAGACTTGGCGCGTTTCGACGAATGCGTTCGGGCCGTGAGGGAGGGGCGCGAGCTGAACCCCTCCGAACTGCTTGAAGCGGGAAGGCTCCTACGCGAGATGATCGAGGCCGCCGCCACCGTAGCCGCCCATGTGCGCACCGAAGTCAAAGCACTGCCGACTAGATATGTCTTGCGTGACAGAATCGGCGACCCGGACCCGGGGGCCCGGCTCGCTGAAGTGCTCCATCGCACCCAATTGATCGAAGATCTCCTGCAGAAGGCCGAGTTCCAGGCCGGACGTTCTCACGCCACCCTCGGGCGCATCGGCGTGCAGACGAACCCCGACGCGAATGAAAGCCCAGCCATTTCATAATCTCTCGATGTGTTGAGACGCACCCGAAAGTGCAAGCATGCAGCCTTCGCCCATGCCTGCCTGGCAGAGACCGGTACGATTTCGCGATCTCCGTTACCCCGACGCCGTTACTCGCCAGAGCCGAGTGGCACCCCGCGGAGCAGCAACTTCCGGCGGGCGACCAAAGGGGCAAGACTCGAAGCTGAAGCACGTTGATGGCACCAAGCCCCGTGGCGTGATCGCTACGGGGCTTGTTTTGGCTGGTGGGCGGTACTGGGTTCGAACCAGTGACCCCTCGCTTGTAAGGAGCCATGAGCGCTCCCGGTGGCACGCTGACCTGCGGGCGGACCTGGGACACCGCTTCCTCGCCCACCGTCTCCGAGCTGGTCTAATGGCACGTTAATGGCACGGCGATCATGCCTCTTGTCGCAGCTCGCGACCTCTTGTGATCACGGCTTGTCGGCCACCTTTCCGCCGTCTAATGGCACGCTAATGGCACGACGATCAAGGGGTGTGCCGCGAGGTGCAGACCTGCACGCATCTCCCCTGCCTGATCTTCCCGTCTGCCTCGACCCACCGCGAAGCGGCAGCGGGCCGGCGACGGAAGGTCAAGCCCGTCCTCGCGTGTACCTCAACCGGCCGCCGTTCCTCAATCATCAGATGCCAACGTTTACGGACGGGCTTGGGCTGGAGGAGTCGGGCTGCTGGGCTCTGCCTGGGTCGGGGCAGGCGGGACGATCAGGCCCACCTCAGCCACTACCGACCTGCCCCGTGTTCATCGCGATCATCCCGGAGCCGAGGCCCCCGCCGGAGGCATGGTTGTGCGGAGCGATGTCAGGATGACGGATCATGGGAGACCTTCATCCTCTTGGCGATGACGAGACGATCATCGCTGCGATGGAGCAATGGCGGCGTGATCGTACTGGGGTGCTTCAAGCGGCAGGGACAGCCCTGACTATGGAAGGACCGTTTGAGGCACCCGGCATGGACCCCGTCTACATCCTCCGGTTGGAGCAGCCTCCGGTGGAGATCGATGTCGCCGTTTTCCGAGGCGGCATTCTGGACGTGACCCGAATCAACTGTGACGACCAGTCGCTTGATCCGGAAGGAGTCGAGGTCTCGTCAGCGGTTGAACTGTTAGCGGCGTTGGATCGAATCGCGGGTTGCTAGCGGCGGCGTGCCGGCGTTCGGCGCGATAGCTCGATACGGCGCGGTGCGCGTGCGGCGAGGCCCCGCGGACGCCCGCGCCGCGACCGGCCCCCAGGCCGCAGCGCGGCGCGGGGACGTCGACGCGGGGGGTACGGCGGCGCGGCGCGCCGCCGCTTGATTTCTATGAGATTAATTCGGCAGCACCGGCTAGGAGCGGGGTGTACCCTCTGCGTCACAGGTGGAACTGGCCCAAGAGGAATAGCATGACCGATTCACGCGACTACAAAGAGCGCTGCTCAGAGTGCAACGAACTTATTGAGCCTCCGAAATCCATCTATGCGGTAAAAGATTGCGACAGTTGTCATCGGAAAATATTTCGAGCGCCGTCAGCGGATGGACTTACCGTTATGGAGGGTGAGACGATAGTTGTCCCGGCAGGGGCGATTCAAATATCACTCGATAGGAGGATATCCACCGGCAAACTCACAAGAGAAGGCGTCTCCTGGCTAGTCCGAAAATTCTTTTTAGATACTGTAGCTCACACTGAGAGCGACCTGGAGCGGTCGCTAGACGACTATCAGAAGACCGCTGAAGGCGTTCTCGAAAACAGTGCCATGTTCTCTAGCCTCGACCTGGATACAGAGGAGGGACTGAATGCCGTCCTGGAACAGGTGGATGGTCGGCATGACCTTCAGGAGTATTGGGCATGGGCGGTCTATGTACTGGCTGGCGCCTTGAAGGAAGATCTTACCTCTGCAGAACCGATGAAAGCCGCATGGCTGATGAGTCGTCTAGAAGTAGCACGCTGCATCCTGATGTATACGCAACACCTGGAACCCCTTGTCTGGCAGGGATACAGCTCTCCAGGACTCGAAGCCATGAAAGCTGTGGTTAAAATCTGGGATGAGCAGCAAAACAACTCTTCTGAAGAATTTTGGCAGAGCACTCTGACAAATAACTTTGCCCTTCTCTCCCAAATTCTACATGCGCCTTTGATTCTTCACCAGGACAAGGCTTACCTTGGCGGAAAGAATCTTAGTAATCACCATGGGAAGTATGCCGACTTCCTGTTGAAGAACTCGGTTGTAGGTACCGCAGTCATCGTAGAAATTAAAACCCCAATAGCGAAGCTACTGGGCAAGCAGTATCGAGATAATGTCTTCGGCCCCTCGATGGAGCTAGCTGGCGCAGTGGCTCAGATATTGCATTACAGAAGCACACTCTCGCGTCACTATATTATACATAAGTCTGATGATGCAGAATGGGAGTCCGCCGATCCCCCCTGCATAGTCATAGCAGGCAACGCTGCCATCGAGTTGGACAGTTCCGCCAAGCGCGACTCTTTTGAGCTCTACCGCAGGAGTCTGAGCGGGGTGGAGATAGTGACCTTCGATGAACTGTTCGGCAAATTCCGACAGCTCATCGAAGCGGTAAGCAATATTAGCCCTTAGCTTTGCCTATCGCCCGCCGAATGCGCGACTTTCATGAGTGCAGACTCCCATGGGAAGCTTGCGAAGTGAACACTTCCAGAACCGGGATTATGAGGTTCAAATTGGCCAGGGCCTAAAAGGACACATACACCCTCGTCCTGCAACCGCTGAATACTGCACCGGAAGGGTGCACGGGCGGCAAGGGCGGTGTTTACGAACGGCAGGACGACGACGGGGATGCCGAGGCCAGGGGCTTCGGCGAGCAGGCCGAGGGCGTAGGTGTCGGCGACGCCTTGGGCGAATTTGTTGATGGTGTTGTAGGTCGCGGGGGCGACGATGATGGCGTCTGCCCTCGGCGGCTTGGGGTCACCGGGTTTGCGGTACTGGCTGCGGACGGGGCGGCCGGTCTGCTTCTCCAGCGCTGAGACGTCGATGAAGTCGAGTGCGTTCGGGGTGGCGACAATTTGGACGATCCACCCGTCGTCCTGCGCCATGGTGACGAGCTTGCCGACGTCGCCGGCGGGTCCTGCGGCGCAGACGATGATGTACAGGACCTTGCCGGACTCGGTCACGCGGTGACTCCCAGGGATTCGGCGTACTCTCGCGCTTCGCGTCGGATGCTGATGGGCGCGGCGGCGAGGATGTCGCGGACCAGCCTATGAGTGGCGGGGCGGGTGGTGATTTCCTCGGGGGCGATGTCTCCGGCGGCCCGCAGGATGTAGAGGGCGCGGTCGTGTTTGCCCCAGGCGAGGAACGCGCGGGAGGTGTCGAGGAGGACGGTCGCTTTGCGCTCGTTGATGGGCAGGGCGTTGATGTCGATCCTGCGGGCGTTCTCGATCGCGGTTCCGGCATCGCCAAGGGAGAGGGCGATGTTCACGCGGTGACACAGGACGTTGTTCGGGCCGAACGCGGTCCACATGTGGTTGCCGTCGTAGCCGAGTCGCCGGCCTGCGTTCTCGGCCTCGTCCAGGAGTTCGGCGGCGGTGTGCCGGTTGCTGTGCTGGGCGGCGGCGACAGCTCCGCGTAGGAGGAGAGTGCCGTAGACCGACAGGTCGTTCGGGGACGGCTGGGACAGTGCGGCGTTGAGGCGTTGGGCGGCGCTGCTCGCCATGCCGGTGGCTGCTCGGTGATGGCCGCCGTCCATCAGGGCGTGGGTGATGATGCGGGCGCTTGAGCCCATCATCAGCGGGCTCTCGCTGGCCTGGGCGGCGTGGATGCTGCGGTCGGCGGCGAGCCAGGCGAGGCCCTTGTCTTCTTGCTTGAGCAGGATGGAGGCGGCCACGTGGTGCGCCTCGGCGGACAGGGCGTGTGCCTTGAGTCGGGCGTCCCCGTCGAGCGTGGCGCAGGCGAGGCGCAGGGAGCGGATCAGCGTGGGAAGCATGGCCGCGACCTCGGAGTATCGGCACGCCTGGTAGGTCCGCTTCGCTCTGGCGACGGCGGCGGCGAGTTGCGACAGCTCCGGGAGTTGGGGGCCGGCGATCGGGTATTCGGTGAGGGCTGCGGCGAGATCGTCGGCGCCTGCGGCTTCCTCGTCGCGGGTGAGGGGTTGGGCTACTACGGCACTGAACAGGGCGGCCCCCGCGAGGCCGACGAAGTCACGACGTCGCACTTCGGTCTCGTCCTCTCCGTGTCGGACGAGACCAACGGTAGGCGGCGGACCTGCTGGGCGGGGATCCTGCCGTGGGATGGCTGCGGCGGCCAGGTCGCGAGGAGCGAGGCCGAGAGCCATGCGGGCCTGGTCGGGCATGTGCAGGCCGTCGGCAATGCGCTCGAACACCTCCAGGGCGGTGACCTGCTGACTTCCGCTCATGATGGCGCTGACCTTGCCCTGGCTGTAGCCGGTCAGGCTGCCGATCGCGGTCTGGCTCAAGCCGCCGTACTGGCGGACGAGGCGGAAGACTGCGCCGATGTCGCGAGCCTTGAGCGCGGCGAGCATGTCGGGGCGGTGCCATAGCGAGGCGGGGACCTCGTACGGCTCGGCCATGCGTGGCGGCATCCGCGGGCTTTCCCTTCGCACCGGGTGGGCAACGGAAAGTGCCTTCCACTGCTACGCGGTCGCGACCTATCCCGTCAAGGGATGCCACGCGGGGATGGGCTGGGAGAACGAGAATTCCGACCCTTGATCCCATGGTTACGGAGATGGACAGATGCGGAGCCTGCCGGGGGAAGGGCTGGCGGTTCGTTCGGAAGTCCTCGGCCGATGCCCGGCTTCGGCTTGACGGTGTGGCCGTGGAGTTGGTGGCGGTCGAGTGCTTCGACTGTGCGGGTACCGGCGTGCCGGCGGCGGCGTGATGGGTGCCGATCAGCTCGTGTACGGTCGGCGTCCTCCGGTGGTCAGCGCTGCCCGCACTGCGGAGCGGCTGCGTGTGGAGCTGGAGCAGTACGGCGTGGCGGCCGACGTGCACGAGGGGTACGGGCTGGCGCTGGTGTCGGTCTGGGTCGAGCTGGTCGTGTGGACCGATGGCCGTTGGTTCCGCTGGCGCTCGGGCCGTACCTCGACCAGCGGGCGGCCCGTCTACGCCTTCGCTCCGGCCTCCGACGTCGTCACCGCCGCGCGCCGGGTGGCTCATCGCTACGGGCAGCTTCGCCGCGTCCACCCGTGCCCGCCGTACCTCGCTGGCGAGGGCTCGTGAACGATCTGGACGAGCCGAACCGCCTGCACAGCGCGCACGTCCCCTTCCGCCGGGGCAACTTCCGGAAGCTGGAGTGGTGGGAGCCGACGCCGGCACGGCGCGTCCGGGTGCTGGCCTGGACCTGCGACTGTCAGGCCCGGTTCTACGAACTGTGTCAGTCGGGCGGTGTCGCCTTCATCCGGCGCACAGTGCAGAACGAGGGCGCCCCTGAGATCAGCGAGACCCACCGCTGGCGAGTGGGGCAGGGCTGGGAGACCTGGTCGGCGCTGCTGACCGGTCAGGTCCGATAGACGGGCGCGGCGGCGTGGTCGACTCCATCAAGGCGCGGGTGTCCTGCGCCGTCGCGCTCAAGGGGTAGGAGTTCATGTCGGCGGAAGCCCTTCGCAAGCATCGCATGCACTGCTAGCCTGCTTGGCTAGACAGGCATGTTGAATGTGGGGCTCTGATGTCATTTGAATACACCCCTCCCAAATACGCGCAACTGATCGCCGAACTGGAACGGCGCATCGAGTCCGGCGAGTATCCGCCCGGCTCTCCCCTACCGAGCGAACATCAGCTCATGGCCGAGTTCGGCATGGCACGGCCGACCGTCGTCAAGGCGCTGGGCGTGCTGCGCGATCACGGATGGATCGTCACGCATCAAGGCAAGGGCCGGTTCGTCCGGGGACGCCCGGCCATCGCCTCCGCCCAGCAGGTACGCACCGGGCGTGAACTGCTCGACCGCAAAGAGGTCCAGGTCTCCAGCCGACTCCTCACGGCGGGGCCGGCCGAGGCACCCAACCGCATCGCGTCCTACCTCGGCATCGCGCCGAAGTCGTCGGTGGTGCTCCGCAAGACGCTCGTCACCAGTGACGATGAGGCATCCGAGGTCTCCTCGACCTGGGTACCGGCCGACGTGGCCGAAGGCACGGCGCTGACGGACTCCGCTGATCTCAAGCAGGGCGTACGGCGCTACGTGGAAGCCGCGGCCGGTGTCGAGCTGGATCACATCGTCGAGCACGTGACCGCCCGCAACCCCACACCGGAGGAGCGCGACCTCCTCGGCGTCAAAGCCTCGGCCGCGCTGCTGGCCGTCTATGCCGTCGCCTGCGACGCCACCGGTAAGCCCTGGATCGTGGTGGAGACGATCCTCCCCGGCGACCGTCACGAGCTCGAAGACGCCTACCCCATCCGGTAATCCAACTTTCCTCCGCGAACCCGCTTGGTGTACTTGACTAGCCAAGCGGGTTTCGCGTTTCATGGAGGAGCAGCTTGGTCAGTCAAGCTGACCGACAGGACAAGATGAGGAGGTGGTGCCACATGGCTCTACAGGGACCCATTCCGATCAGCTTCGGCCAGATCTTCCCCTACGGGTGCTATGCCGTGGGCGAGGTCGAGCCGGTCAAGGACTTCGAGGCGTCGAGCAACGGCCGGTTCGTCCAGGCGCGGGACAAGCAGACGGGCGAACTCGTCTGGCAGATCCCCGTGATGGACGCCGACCCGTCGCTCAAGGCGGCGCAGAAGACCGTGGCCGTCAAGATCCTCGCCCCGGTTCAGCCGGTGCCCCCGGCCCCGGTGGCGGGCCTGCCGTTCACACCGGTCGAGTTCGACGGGCTGACCGTGACCCCGTACGTCAACGGGTCCGGACGGCTCGCCTACTCCATCCGGGCTCGGGAAATGCGCGCTCCTCGCGCTCACGCCAAGGCGGCCGGCAACGGCAAGGAGGCGGCGGCGTGACCGGGCGGCCGTACACCCACCTGTCGATGTCGATCGACCCGGGCGAGCGTCCCCGCATTGGGATCTCGTTCTACGCCTCGATCACTCGGGCGCGGGCTCGGGTGCTGGAGTCCGGGCGGCCGTACCTGGTCCTGGAGTCCGACGAGGCGGACGTGACGGTCTCGACCACCGGGGCCGGGCCGGTCACCAGTCAGGACCTGGACATCGCGCGGGAGATCTTCAACGCCGCCGCGCGGTACCTGGCCGACTGCGAGCGCATGCACGCCGAACACGCCCAGGCCAGCGACTCGGCGGCCTGACATGCAAGCGGGGCCGCAGGAAGCGGCAACTTCCGGCGGCCCCTCAACTCTCCCTGACTGCGAAATCACGAGAGGACACGAAGTCTAATGTTCCGAAAACTGCCTGGCGACGAGGCGCGTAACCTCGTCTCCACCACACCGGATACGGCCGTGGTCTTCCGCCCGGCCGTCGTCCGGACTCCCGCCATCGTCACGATCGTGATCTGGCTGTCGCGGCTCGTCGCGGGCCTGGTCCGCCTGATCGTGCGGCATCCCGTTGCGGTGGTCGTCCCGGTCACCTTCGGGGTGATCTGGACCGTGTGCGGCTGGCGCCTGGCCCTGGTGATGACCGGGTTCGTGCCCTCGGCGGGCCTGTCGTGGCTGCTGCTGGATCGGGCCTCGTTCCTGCGCCTGGTCGGCTGGCCGCTGCTGGCCTGGTGGCGGCTCGTCGCCGTCTACCGGCGGCACTGGCAACCGGTCATGGTCGTCTCCGGCCTCGGACGGCACATCCGGGGCCGCGACTACCTGCCCCGCCTGGTCCGGGTGGAGTGCGACGGCTGGGCCGACCGCGTCAGCGTGAAGATGCTCAACGGCCAAGCGGTCACCGACTGGGCGGACCGTATCGAGCACCTGGCCCACGGCTTCGGCGCTGCATCCTGCCGGGTGGCGGTTGCTCGGGCTGGGCGGCTCGTGCTGACCTTCCCCCGGCGTGACCCGCTGGCCGATCCGCTGCCCGCCGTTCCCATCCCTGATGTGTCATCGGTGGGGCCGGTCGAGATCGGCCGGTGCGAGGACGGTACACCGCTGCGGCTCAAGGTCCACGGCACGCATGTCCTGATCGCCGGGGCCACGGGTGCGGGCAAGGGCTCCTACCTGTGGTCGACAATCCGCGGCCTCCTTCCTGCGATGCGGGCGGGCCTGGTCCAGGTCTGGGCGCTCGACCCCAAGCGGATGGAACTGTCCTTCGGACGCGCGCTGTTCGGCGCGAGATACGCCGCTGATCCGAAGGAGTGCGCCGACCTGCTCGATGAGGCCGTCTCGGTGATGCAGCAGCGGGCCGACCGGTTCGCCGGCCTCAAGCGCTCCCACACACCAACCGTCGATGACCCGTTCGTCCTGGTGCTCGTGGATGAGGTGGCGTTCCTGACCGCCTACCAGCCCGACAAGCAACTCCGTCAGCGCATCACGGCGGCCCTCGCCACGTTGACCACCCAAGGGCGCGCGGTCGGTGTCGGCGTCATGGCGGCCTTGCAGGACCCGCGCAAGGAGGTCATGAACATCCGCAACCTGTTCCCCGACAAGATCGCGCTCCGGCTGGACGAGTCGGAACAGGTGGACATGGTCCTCGGTGACGGGGCGCGCGACCGGGGAGCGCTGGCCGACCACATCTCGCCGGTTCCCGAGCTGGGCGCGGGCGTCGGCTACGTCCGGTTGGAGACCTCCCCTGATCCACTGCGCGTGCGTGCGGCGTACGTCTCCGACGCCGACATCCGGGCGATGGTCGCCGAGTTCGCGGGAGTGAGCCGATGATGCGCCTGGCTCACATCCTCGACGGCCTGCGCTGCTCATGCTGCGGCGCGCTCGATGTGCTCTGGCTCGATTCCGTGCGCGGGACCATCGAGTGCCACGAGTGCGGCGAGAAAGCCACCGTCATCGTTGACGGCCTCGACCTGGTCGACGCCCTCGACGGGTACGGAGGTGACCGGTGACCAACCCGCACGACCGCTCCACACCCCGCGCCGTCCGGATGACTCAACCGCTGGCCCGCGAGGTCGTGGAAGAGATCGCCAAGCAGTACGGGGTGTGCATCCGCCCGGTTCCGCTCCGGCGGCAGGACATCCTCACCGGTCAGGTCGAGGTCATCGACGTCCCCTGCGGCGCCACGCTGGAGAGCAAGTGCCCGCCGTGCGCGAAGCGGAATCGCCAGTTGCGGCGGGCGCAGTGCCGGGAAGGCTGGCACCTCGACCACGAACCGGTCAACCTGCCCGATAACGCCGACGAGTATCAGCGTCATCTCGTGGAGCTGCGGGCCGATGCCCAGGCGTGGCGGGACGAGGTGGAAAAGGCCGGCGGCGACACCACCGACCTCGACGCCGCGATCGAGGACCTGGACGAGGAGATCAACCGGGCGGGCATGCGCGGCAACGTCCTCGGCCGCACCTCCGGCAAACGGTCGCGCTCAACCAAACGGCGGCAGGACGCGCCGGATCTACCCAAGCGGCAGATGACCAAGACCACCCTCGGGCGGACCTTCACCGGCTCCGACGGCACGACCTACCGGCCCTCGATGTTCGTCACCCTCACCCTGCCCTCCTACGGGCGCGTGCTGGAGGGTGCGCCGCTCAACCCGGACGCCTACGACTACGCCCGCGCGGCCCGGGACGCGCTGCACTTCTCCAAGCTCGTCGACCGCTTCGTGCAGAACCTCCGCCGGGTCGCGGGCTATGACGTGCAGTACTTCGCCACCGTCGAACCGCAGAAGCGGCTCGCCCCGCACCTGCACATGGCCATCCGCGGCACCCTCCCGCGTGCTGAGCTGCGGCAGATCATCGCCGCGACCTACCACCAAGTGTGGTGGCCCTCGACCAACAACGTCCGTTTCGAGGGGGAGCACCTGCCGGTCTGGGAGGACGGGGCCGGCTACCTCGACCCCACCACGGGGGAACTGCTGCCGACCTGGGACCAGGCCCTCGATAAGCTCGACGCCGACGAGGACGCCGAACCTCTGCACGTGCTTCGCTTCGGCGACCAGCTCGACATACAGAGCGTGCTCGCCGGGACCCCGGACGCTGACCAGCTCATCCAGTACCTGTCGAAGTACCTGACCAAGTCCCTCGGCGACGCCCTCGGCACCGACGACCCACGCCGCAAGGCACACGCCGAACGCCTGCTCGACGCCCTGCGGTTCGAGCCCTGCTCGCCGACCTGCCCGAACTGGCTGCGGTACGGGATCCAGCCCAAGGGCGCCAAGCCCGGCATGGCCCCCGGCCGGTGCAAGGGCAAGGCACACAAGCCCGATCACCTCGGCTACGCAGGCCGCCGTGTCCTCGTGTCGCGGAAGTGGTCGAACAAGACCCTCACGGAGCATAAGCAGGACCGGCGTACCTGGGTCCTGGAAGCCCTCGGCCTGCCTGACGAGCCGGTCGATCCCCACCGCTACGTCTGGAAGCCCGTGAAGCCGGGTGATCCCGAACTGGCCCCCATCGGCGTGCGACTCCTCCGCTCGGTCCACGAACGCCAGCGCTGGCGCAACCACATGAATCAACTCCAGGCGCTCGGGGACGGGCCGAATCTTTCGGCAACGGAAGCGAGGGCGGCCTGATGGCGAACAAGGCAGGTCACCGCCGCTTCGGGAGCATCCGTAAGCTGCCGTCCGGGCGTTTCCAGATCCGCTATCCCGGACCGGACGGGAAGCTTCGCAGTGGAGAGACGACATACGAGCGGGAGCGCGACGCCGAGCGGGCGTTGTCCCTGCTCGAAGCGAAGATGGTCACCGGGGACTGGACGGACCCTCAGCGGTCCAAGGTCAAGCTCGGCGACTACGCGGCCAAGTGGATCAGTGAGCGGACGGAGCTGCGACCCCGGACGGTCGAGATCTACAGCGGGCTTCTTCGACGGCACGTCGCTCCGTATTTCGGCAACGTCCCCCTCGGGAAGATCAATACGGAGATGGTCCGCGAGTGGCGGGCGACTCTGGCGAGCAACGGCGTCGGGGCAACGGAGATCGCAAAGGCGTACCGATTCCTGCGGGCCGTGCTCATGACCGCGACGGACGATCAGCTCATCCCGCGCAACCCCTGCCGCATTCGCGGTGCCGGCGAGGAGAAGTCGGAAGAGCGGCCGGTCCTCACCGTGGCCCAGGTCTTCCAGCTCGCCGACCTGGTGCCGGTACGGCTACGCGCGTTGATCCTGCTCGCCACCTTCGCGAGCCTGCGGTGGGGCGAGGTCGCGGCGCTGCGGCGGATGGACCTGGACCTGAACGCCGGGACCGTCAGCGTTCGGCAACAGCACGTCGAGTTGGACACGGGCGAACTCCTCGTCGGGCCGCCCAAGTCCCGTGCCGGTCTGCGGACGGTGGCGATCCCAGAGGCGATCATTCCGGCGCTACGTCAGCACCTTGGCCAGTTCACCGAGTCCGAACCGACCGCGCTCGTCTTCACCGGGGCGAACGGCGGCATCCTGCGGCGCAGCAACTTCCGGCGGGCCGCCAAGTGGAGCGAGACGACCAAGAAGCTCGGCGTTCCCGGGCTCCACTTCCACGATCTTCGCCACACCGGGAACACGATCGCGGCCAGTGCCGGCGCTTCCCTCCGCGACCTGATGGCACGCATGGGCCATGACAGCGTGCGCGCCGCGATGATCTATCAGCACCGCACGGCGGAAGCAGACCACAAGATCGCCGACGTTATGAACGGCAAGATCACACAGGTCCTACCGACCGAGGCGAGTGGTCACTAAACAAGATCGATTGCGTTCGCTAATGGCACGTTAATGGCACGAGCCCCGTTTTCCCTGATGGGAGACGGGGCTCTTTTCGCAGGTGGGCGGTACTGGGTTCGAACCAGTGACCCCTCGCTTGTAAGGCGAGTGCTCTACCGCTGAGCTAACCGCCCGGACCGGACTACACCTTACGACACCGACCCGCCTCTCAGCACATCGAGTGACCAGTCGGCGCCAGCGTCGTCGTCTCCCGCCGCCTGCCAGCCGAGGAGGGCCGCGCCCAGCATGCCCGCCCGGGGGCCCAGGGCGGCCGGGCGTACGGGCGGGGGCTCCCGGAAGGACAGCCGGCCGGCCAGCCGTTCCCGCAGCGGCTCGAACAGGGCCGCACCGGCCTCCGCAAGGCCGCCGCCGATGACGATCAGAGCCGGGTCGAGCACGAGCACGTACGACGCGAGGGCGATGGCCAGGGCCTCGATCGCCTCGCCGAACACCTCGGCGGCCACCGGGTCTCCCGCGACCGCGAGCCCGACGACCTCCTTCGCGGTCGCCGTACTGCCGGAGCGCACCGTGAAGCGGCGGGCCACGGCCGAGGCGGAGGCGTAGGTCTCCAGGCAGCCGATCTGCCCGCAGGCGCACTTCTCCCCCGCCGGCCAGACGGACGCGTGCCCGATCTCGCCGCCCCAGCCGTGCGCGCCGCCGTACGGCTCGCCGCGGAGCACCACCGCTCCCGCGATGCCGGTGCCGATGGGCAGGAAGAGGAAGTCGGCGACGTCGCGACCCGCACCGAAGACGCTCTCGGCCAGGCCGCCCGTGCGGACGTCGTGGCCGAGCCGCGCCGGGACGCCCGGAGGCGTGAAGGCCTCGGCGGGCACGTCGCGCCAGCCGATGTTGGCCGAGTAGACGGCGCTGGACGCGGTGACGATGCCCGGGACGGCCAGGCCCACCCCGGCGGGCTCGACGCCGTACCGGGAGCGGCCGAGGTCGGCGATCTCGCCGACGTAGGCGCGCACGGCCTCCACCACCGCGTCCGGACCCTGTTCGCGGCCCGTGGGGCGCCCGGCGAGGACGGTGACTTCGCCGCCGCGGGTGACGAGGCCGCCCTTCATGGAGGTGCCGCCCACATCCAGCGCGACGACGTATGTCACGAGCGGCCCAGGACGCGGTCGAGCGCCGCCTCCACCTCCGCGGCGAGACCGGGCATGCGAGCGCAGCCCGGCGAGCCTGCCGTGACGAGCGGCTCACCGGCGCGGGCGAGCCGCACCTCACCGCAGGAGCGGCATTCGATCTCCCCCAGGCGGCAGATCAGCGCGATCGAGCCGCACGAGGCGCACGTGTCGAGATCGAGGTCGTGCACACGCTGGCAGTCCGGGCAGACGAGGACCTGCGCCTCGTGGCGCACCGCGCGCTTCCATGGGCTGGCGCCGCGGACGGGGTCGGTCTGCCGGGCCCCGCACCTGTAGCAGGGCATCGTGGCCTCCAATGGGGCGAGTCGGAGTCGGAGTCGAATATGTCAGTGCCCGGGGGCGGGCAATGAAACGATCAGATTTCCGCGAGCGCCTTCCGGTACTCGTCGAGATCGCGTGCGGAACCGATCGGGTTGACGACCTTCCAGCGCACGACGCCTTCGCCGTCGATGATGAACGTGCCCCGGAGCGCGAGTCCCCTGTCCTCATCGAGGACACCGTACGCCCGGGCGACCTCACCGTGGGGCCAGAAATCCGACAACAAGGGAAAGGAGAAGTCCTCCTGGTCGGCCCAGGCGCGCTGGCTGAACATCGAGTCGACCGACACCGCCAGCACCTGGACATGCGGAGGAAGGGAGCCGGCGAGCTCGTCGCGGATGGCCGCGAGCTCGCCGTGGCAGACGGGGCTGAAGGACAGGGGATAGAAGACGAGCATGACCGTTTTGCCCCGCAGGTCGGAGAGGCGCACGGGAACGCCGTGCTGGTCCTTGAGTGCGAAATCCGGAGCCTGCTGCCCGACCTCTATCGCCATGAGCAGTCCCTCCCCAGGTGTCCGCCCATCATCCTGCCGTACGGCATCCCCGGGCCGTACGGCAGGGCAATACTCAGCGGCGAGCCTTCGGGGCGACGAGCCTCGTGCCCGACCAGTCCCTGGCGGCGCTCACGCTGCTCGTCTGCGACAGCCCGGCGGTCGCCGCGTCCTCACCGATGTCGCTGGGCTCCACGTGGCCCTCGCGCCCCGCCTTGGGGGTCAGCAGCCAGATCTGGCCTCCGTCGGCGAGTGCGGTCATCGCGTCGCTCAGCGCGTCGAAGAGGTCACCGTCGCCGTCACGCCACCAGAGCAGCACCACGTCGACGACGTCCTCGTAGTCCTCGTCCACCAGCTCGTTGCCGGTCAGCTCCTCGATGGACTGGCGCAGCGCCTCGTCGCAGTCCTCGTCCCAGCCGACCTCCTGCACCACCTGACCGGCTTTGAGGCCGAGTCGTTCGGCCAGGCCGCGCTCGTCCTGCGCCTGACCCGCGGTCGCGCTCACGTTTATCCCTCCTGCTTGGGTGACCCCGCCCATGCGGTTGTCCTGGCTCGTTGAGAGCCATGCTTCGGCACAGTCCACACGCTGTGACCCGTCGTCGTCAACGGTCGCCACGGCGGGTGACCCGCACCGTTATCTCTTAATCGGTCAAAAACGACAAACGAACACGCCTGTCGGGGTTGTCGACGTTGA
This sequence comes from Microbispora sp. KK1-11, assembly GCF_006874435.1. Classification (NCBI taxonomy): domain Bacteria; kingdom Bacillati; phylum Actinomycetota; class Actinomycetes; order Streptosporangiales; family Streptosporangiaceae; genus Microbispora; species Microbispora sp. KK1-11. Next base: position 245,666 of record NZ_VIRJ01000006.1, read on the forward strand.
GGTCGATCAGGGCGACCGACTGCCAGGTCCCCAGCGCCAGCCTGCCCCCGAGGACGGGGACGGTCGCGTACGGCGGGATGAAGGCGGGCATGACATGCGACCTACCGTGCCCACGGGAGCCGTGCGCATGCCGCCATCGGTCGTCCGCCGGCAGCAGGTCCCCCAGAGCGGCCAGCAGGTCCTCGTCACTGCCGGAGCCGAGCTCCAGCAGCGCCACGCCCGCCGTCGCGTGCGGGACGAAGACGTGCAGCAGCCCGTCTCCCCCGCACTCGCGCGCGAAATCGGCGCACTCCTTCGTTATGTCGTGCACGCGCTCGCGCGCGCCGGTCCGCACCTCGATCACCGTCGATTTCACATCCGCGATATTACGATTCGCGCTGAGCTGGGAGGACGACGGCGTCCGGACCGGGGAAGACGAGCGCTTCGTGCCCGTCCTCGTACCTCACCAGGAACGGCGGGCCGCCCTCTGGACCGCGGACCTCGACGATCACACCGTGCTTCTCGTGGTCGCCCACGACGGCACCGTGCACCACCAGCCGGTCCCCTACCGTTGCGTGCATCTCGATCCCCCTCTCTCCAGAGCCTGGTACGGCTATCGCCACCTGGAAAGAGGAGAAACCCCCCTCTTCTCAGAGGAAGGGACAACTCATACCAAAACGTTACACGTCGGCACGCCGCCCCCGGCCCCGCTCGCGCGATCCCGGAAACGTGCCGGAGACGTGGAGACAGGCGAGGCTGAGGGTTCCGGAGACAATGGCGGGACGGCGTCGACCGCGACCGCGCGGCCACCGCGCCCCGCCTTCCGGGTAGGGCGCGGCCAGGCCGGGTACGGAGGTTCCGACCAGGCACGATGTGACCCCGGCGACCTTGCGACGCCCCCGGCGGCGGCCGGGAATGGATGGTAGGTAAAAATCGTCCTACCATCGGTGGTCTAGGCCAAGACCTGCCCTGCGGCCAGCGCGGACGGTTCGGTTGCCGGGCAGTGCGGACGGTTCGGTTACCGGGCAGTAGAGATGCACTTTCCGGTGGGACGAGACAGGATGGAAGAAGACCGCAACGCCGCGATCGAGCGCTGACCGCATCGCAGCAGGCAACACAGACGTAACAGATCCGACGAGACAAAGTCCATTCTCGGAAGGCGAGACCCAGTGGCTTCCGGACGCCAGCGTTTTTCGATCATCAGTGACGGCCTACCCAGCCAGTTGCCTGATGTCGATCCGAGCGAGACCAACGAATGGCTCGAATCGCTCGACAACGTCATCAAGACCGAGGGCCGCACCCGGGCCCGATACCTGATGCTCCGGCTGCTCGAGCGCGCCCGCGAACACCAGGTCGGCGTGCCCGGCCTGCGCAGCACGGACTACATCAACACCATCCCCCCGGAGCGCGAGCCCTGGTTCCCGGGGGACGAATACGTCGAGCGCCGCATCCGGGCCTACATCCGCTGGAACGCGGCGGTGATGGTGACCCGTGCCAACGCGCGGACCAACGTCGGCGGCCACATCGCCACCTACGCGTCCGCGGCCTCGCTGTACGAGGTGGGCTTCAACCACTTCTTCCGCGGCAAGGACCACGGGGAGTCGGGTGACCAGGTCTTCATCCAGGGCCACGCGGCCCCCGGCATCTATGCCCGGGCCTTCCTGGAGGGCCGCCTCGACGCGGCCCAGCTCGACGCGTTCCGCCAGGAGCTGTCCCACGGGATCAAGGGTCTGCCCTCCTACCCGCACCCCCGGCTGATGCCGGACTTCTGGGAGTTCCCCACGGTCTCCATGGGCCTCGGCCCGATCGGTGCGATCTACCAGGCGCGGTTCAACCGCTACCTGCTCAGCCGCAAGATCAAGGACACCAGCCGCAGCCACGTCTGGTGCTTCCTGGGCGACGGCGAGATGGACGAGCCCGAGTCGCTCGGCGCGATCGGCGTCGCGGCCCGCGAGGAGCTCGACAACCTCACCTTCGTGATCAACTGCAACCTGCAGCGGCTCGACGGCCCGGTGCGCGGCAACGGCAAAATCATCCAGGAGCTGGAGTCGTACTTCCGCGGCGCCGGCTGGAACGTGATCAAGGTCGTCTGGGGCCGTGACTGGGACCCGCTGCTCGCGGCCGACGTCGACGGCGTGCTGGTCAACCAGATGAACACGACGCCCGACGGACAGTTCCAGACCTACTCGGTCGAGTCGGGCGCGTACATCCGGGAGAACTTCTTCGGCGGCGACCCGCGCCTGCGCAAGATGGTCGAGCACATGTCGGACGACGACATCCGCAAGCTGTCGCGCGGCGGCCACGACTACCGCAAGGTGTACGCCGCGTTCAAGGCGGCCCGCGAGCACGTCGGCCAGCCGACCGTCATCCTGGCCCAGACGATCAAGGGCTGGACGCTCGGCAAGGACTTCGAGGCGCGCAACGCCACGCACCAGATGAAGAAGATGAGCAAGGCCGAGCTCAAGGAGTTCCGCGACCGGCTCTACCTGCCCATCCCGGACAAGGACCTCGAGGCCGACCTCCCGCCGTACTTCCACCCCGGCGAGGACAACGACGAGATCGCCTACATGAAGGAGCGCCGGGCGGCGCTCGGCGGCTACCTGCCCAAGCGGGTAGTACGCGCCAAGCCGCTCAAGCTCCCCGGCGACCCCGTCTACTCGGGCCTGCGCAAGGGCTCCGGCAAGCAGAACGTCGCCACCACCATGGCGTTCGTCCGCCTGCTCAAGGACCTCATGCGCGACAAGGAGATCGGCGCCAGGTTCGTGCCGATCATCCCGGACGAGGCCCGCACGTTCGGTGTGGACGCGATGTTCCCGACCGCCAAGATCTACTCGCCCCACGGGCAGACGTACGAGGCGGTCGACCGCGAGCTGCTGCTGTCGTACAAGGAGTCGACCGAGGGTCAGATCCTGCACGAGGGCATCAGCGAGGCCGGCTCGATGGGCTCGGTGCTCGCGGCCGGCACGTCGTACTCCACCCACGGCGAGCACATGATCCCGGTCTACATCTTCTACTCGATGTTCGGGTTCCAGCGGACCGCCGACCAGATGTGGCAGCTGGGCGACCAGATGGGCCGGGGCTTCCTGCTCGGCGCGACGGCCGGCCGCACCACGCTGAACGGCGAGGGCCTGCAGCACGAGGACGGCCACACCCCGCTGATCGCCTCGACCAACCCCGCCGCCGTGGCGTACGACCCGGCGTGGGCGTTCGAGATCGCGCACATCGTCAAGGACGGCCTGCGGAGGATGTACGGGGAGCACCCCGAGGACGTCTTCTACTACCTGACCGTCTACAACGAGCCCTACCCGCAGCCGGCCGAGCCGGAGAACGTGGACGTGGAGGGCATCCTCAAGGGCCTCTACCTCTACGCCCCGGCGACGGGCGACGGGCCGAAGGCGAACATCCTGGTGTCCGGCGTCGCCGGCCCGTGGGCGCTGGAGGCGCAGCGGATGCTGGCGGAGGACTGGGGCGTGTCGGCCTCGGTCTGGTCGGCCACCTCCTGGAGCGAGCTGCGCAGGGACGCCCTCGACGTCGAGGAGCACAACCTGCTCAACCCCGACGCCGAGCAGCGCGTGCCGTACGTGACCACCAAGCTGTCGGGTGTGCCGGGGCCGTTCGTGGGCGTCAGCGACTACATGCGCGCCGTCCCGGACCAGATCGCCCAGTGGGTGCCCGGTGACTGGACCTCGCTCGGCACCGACGGCTTCGGCCTGTCCGACACGCGTTCGGCGCTGCGCCGCCACTTCCACGTGGACGCGGCCTCGATCACGCTGGCGGTGCTGACCCAGCTCGTGCGGCGCGGCGAGGTCAAGGCCGAGACGCTGCAGGAGGCCGTCGCCCGTTATCACCTCAAGAACGGGGTGACCGAGGTGTCGGCTCAGCAGACCCCGGAGACCAACGACACCCAGTCGATGGGCGTCTGATCCGCGGATCGCGTCCGGCGGCCCCCGTCTCGGCGGGGGCCGCCGTCGTCTTTGAGGCCCACACCGCCCCTGAGCGGCGCGAAAACGCTCTTGCAGTGCGGCACCGTCCGATCCCAAGCCACCTCCAAGCAAGAAACAAGACCGTTCCATCACGCTTGCTGCCGTGGATGGAAATATCAGGAAATACTTCGGCAGACTGACCGGGGGGATGGCCGCGATGGCGGCCTTCGCCCTGCTCGTCGTGGCCGCTCCCGCTTCGGCGGACACCGGGGACGAGGTCCCCGTCGGCACCCGGCTGGCCGCTCGCACCCACCCGGCCGTGCAGCTCACCAGCATCACGTACTCGGGCGAGGTCGTCGTCCCGAGCAGCCAGGCCAAGCAGGCGGCCTGGGACCAGCTGACCAACGAGGCCACCCAGGCCGTGCTCGCCGGCAAGATCCCCTCCGACGAGCGGAGCATCGCCAAGTTCTTCTTCCAGCGCGTGGCGGCCGACGTCGACCGGTACCTCCAGCCCGTCGGCCCGGAGCGCACCGTCAAGGCGCAGGTCGGCGGCATGTGCACGGGCTGGTGGGTGACCCCCGACGGCTACATGGTCACCGGCGCGCACTGCGTTCAGATGAGCGACGAGGAGCTGTCGCAGACCTTCGCGCAGCAGGCGCTGGCGAAGTTCAACAAGCAGGACGCGAAGGACATGATCAACGCCCTGCGGAACTTCGAGGCCGACAAGGAGATGATCGAGCTCGTCCAGCAGATCTACGTCACCTTCAACAGCACCCACCTGGAGATCCGCGGCCTGCAGAAGAGCCTGTCGGTCCTGCAGAGCCTGCCCGGCGGCGGCGTCGACAAGACGGCCAAGGAGGTCCCGGCCGAGCTGGTGTCGGTCGGCGAGAGCTACCCGGGCAAGGACTTCGCGCTGCTCAAGGTCAACGGCCAGCAGAACCTGCCGACCGTGCCGCTCGGCGACGACATCGACGTGCAGACCGGCGACACGCTCTACATCAGCGGCTTCCCCGGCCTGGTGACCAACACGCCGTGGTTCAGCATCGAGTCGAAGCTCGACCCCGCGCTCACCGAGGGGCCGTACAACGCCAAGCGCAGCACCCAGGAAGGCGTGCCGTACATCCAGACGCAGGCGCCCTCCTACCACGGCAACTCCGGCGGTCCCGTCTTCAGCCGTGCGGGCAAGGTCGTCGGCATGCTGATCGCCGGCACTGTCAGCGAGAACGGCGAGGCGTCGGAGAACGAGAGCTTCGTGCTCCCGGTCTCGATCATCAAGGAGAAGCTCAACGAGAAGAACGTCAAGCCCGCCGCGTCGCTGACGACGACGAAGTACAACGAGGCGCTCGACGACTTCTTCCAGCGGCACTACAAGGACGCGCTGCCGAAGTTCCGCGAGGTGCAGGCGCTGTTCCCGAGCCACCCGTACGTCGCGAAGTACATCACCGACTCCCAGCAGGCGATCTCGTCCGGCAAGGACGAGACCCCGCAGCCGGTGTGGCTGTGGATCGCCATCGGCGCCGGTGTCCTGGTCGTGGTCGGCGGCGGTCTCCTGCTGCTGGTGCTCATGCGCAGGCGCAAGAAGGCCCCCTCCTCCCCGCAGGGCCAGTCGCCCTCCCCCGCGTACGGCGGGCCCTACCCGGGGGTGAACGGCGGCGGCTATGACCGGCAGCCGGTGAACGGCCAGGTGCTGCCCGGGCTGCCTCAGGGCTGGCAGCCGCAGAGCCTGCCGCCGGCCAACGGCCACCAGCCCGGGCGGACGGCCGGAGGCTACGAGGCTCCGCGCCCGCGCGACTACGACCCCCAGCGGCCGGGCCGGGGCTACGACCCCCAGCGGCCCGACGGCGCGACGCAGTACGTGCGTCCCGCTCCCTCGCCCTATGAACAGCAACGACCGCAGGCCGCACCGGGCCAGGGCCCGGCCGACTCCAACGCCCCGGACGTCGCCGACCTGGAGCGGGAGATCGCCGAACTGCGACGCCAGTTGCAGCACCGGCCGCCGGAGGCGTGACGGGGCCCCGCCACCGGCCGCCTGACACCGCCACGGCACGCGTGGTGTCGCGCGTCCGGCCGCGTGTCCCCGCCACCGCACAGATGGCACCCCACCGCCGGCCACCTGGCGGGCACCGCCACCACATGCGTGGCAATGCCGCCGCCGGCCGCCCGTATCGGCACCTCGAACGGGCGGCCGGCGGACCCCACCCGGCCGGCGGGGGCGGGGAACGGCCGTCCGAACGCCCTGACGGCCCGGAGGGGAAGGGCCCGGGGGGAAAGGCGCCGCAGGGGAAGCACGGGGGATCCCGGCGGGCGTTCGGACGGCCTGGGTACGCTCCGGCCGGTCAGGCGCCGGCCGGAGCGAAGACGCCGAAGAGGTTGCCGGACGGGTCGTGGAGGTAGGCGAAGTCGGGGCCGCCCTCGTTGCCCACGACCTGGCTGAGCACCTTGCCGCCCAGGGCCTCCACCTTGCGGCAGGTCTCGGCCACATCCCGCACCAGCACGGTGAAGACGGCGTGGCCGGGCATGTCGCCACGGGTGCCGAACACGCCGCCGCGCATCTCCTCGTCACCGTCGTAGCTGATGAGCCGGTAGTCCATGCCCATGGCGGCCGAGTCCTCGTCGGTCCGGAACCGCCAGCCGAACAGGTCGCCGTAGAAGCGCTGGACCCCCTCGGGGTCGTCGCTCGCGATCTCGAACCAGGCGACCGTGTTGACGGCGGGGGCGGCGGGAGTGGTCATCGTCGGTCTCTTTCTCTGTTGCCTTCTGAGTGGGCGCTCGCGTTCCTGCGCGACGGCACCGGGCAGACGGCGTGACGAGCGGGGAAGGCGCTCGGTGGACCATGACCGGTCCGTCGTGTGAGTAGAGCCTCCCGCCCTCCGGCGACACCCCCCTGTCGGCGTTTCCCGGAAACTAACGAACATCTTTTCGAATCAACGGTCAGTCGAGCACCGGCGTCCGCGCGATCATGTCGGGCACGCCGGCGTCGAACGCCTCCAGGGGCCGGCCGGGCACCGGATCTTCGGTGAGGACGGCCTCGGCGATCCGGTCGAGCCGGAAGACGCGGACGGCGTCGCGCAGCCGGCACCAGGCCACCAGATACCACCACCCGCTCCGCCCGCCGACGAACGCCCCGGGCTCCACCTCCCTTGTCGTGAGCACACCCTGGGCGTCGCTGTAGTGGATGCGTAAGACGACCCCCTTGAGCAGGGCCTCCTCGATGACGCGGCCGATCGACCCGGTGTATCGGGACTCCGGCTTGTCGTCGGTGAGGATCTGCACGCGGGCGGCCAGTTGCCGGGCCCGCTCCCCCTCGGGGCCGGGCATGGCGGCGACGAGCTTGCGCAGCGCGCTGCGCGCCTCGTCGGCGAAGGGCTGCTGTTCTGTGCGGCTGAGGGCGATCGCCACCGCCACGGCCTCGGCGGGGGTGAAGTTGAGCGGGGGCAGGGACATGCTCTTGTCCAGCGCGTACCCTCCCCTGCGCCCGACCTCCGCGTAGATCGGCACGCCGGCCTGCTGCAGCGCGGAGATGTCCCGCTCGATGGTCCGCGAGCTCACCTCGAAGCGCAGGGCGAGCTCACGCGCGGACCGGCAGCGCGGGGAGATCGCCCGCAGGTCCTCGACGATCGCGTAGAGCCGGTCGGTACGGTTCACGCCGCAGAGGGTAGGCCACCCCACCGACATTTCTCGCTGACGCGTTCGACTAAACCCCATCGGCGCACGTCGAAAGGGCACCCGAGCGACGCCCGTCCGCCCGGCTCACGGATTCGCGGGTCCTCCAGGACTCCGCCGCACCCGCCCCCGGCCGTGCCGCCCGCGTTTCCGGTCGTACGCACGCCGCCGCCCGGCGCCGCGGGGCGGCGGCTCAGCCGCCGACGGCCTCGGCGAGCTCGGCCAGGCGGTCGCGCCCCGGCTCGGGGAAGCGCTCGTCCAGGACCTCGGCCCAGGAGATCCGGTCGAGCCGGAAGACGCGCACGTCGTCGCGTAACCGGCACCAGGCCACCAGATACCAGTGCCCGCCCCGGCCGCCCAGGCAGATGCTGGGCTCGACGTCCCTGACGGTGGGCACGCCCTTGCTGTTCACGTACTCCAGGCGCAGCACGTGCCGCCCGTGCAGCGCCCTGTCGATGGCGCGCTTCACGGAGTCGGGGCCCGCGAGCGCGTACCCGCCCTGGTCGAGCCGGATCGGGACACCGGCCTCCCGGAGCTTCGCGACGTCGCGCACGACGGTGCTCTTGCTGACCCCGAGGCGCGAGGCGAGCTCGCGGGCCGGCAGGCATCCGGCGGATTCCAGCTCCTTCACCAGCGCGTCGCGGCGTTTCATGATTCGACGCTACGTCGATCAGTCCGGCGAAACCCGCCCAACACACCTCACTCGGACGCCACAGCACTATCACCCCAAGTCCGCAGCAGTCCCCCAGGAGCGGGTGTTGCGGATGCGCTCGGGCGGTATCCCGCACAGGGCTGCGCGCTCGCACCCGAACCGCTGCCAGTCGAGCTGGCCGGGCGCGTGTGCGTCGGAGTCGATCGCGAACTCGCAGCCCATCTCGTACGCCAGCCGCATCAGGCGCTTGGGCGGGTCGAGCCGGTCGGGCCGGGAGTTGATCTCCACCGCGACCCCGAACCTCCGGCACGCCTCGAAGACGATCTCGGCGTCGAACTGCGACTCCGGCCGCCCCCGTCCGCGTACGACCCGGCCTGTGCAGTGACCGAGGACGTCCACGTGGGGGTCGGCCACCGCCGTGACCATCCGCCGGGTCATGTCCGCGGCGTCCATCCGCAGCAGCGAGTGGACGCTCGCCACCACGACGTCGAGCCGTTCGAGCAGCTCCGGCTCCTGGTCGAGCGAGCCGTCTGTGGTGATGTCCACCTCGATGCCGGTCAGGATCCGGAACGGCGGGCCGCCGTCCCCCCCGTACCGTTCGTTGAGTTCGGCGACCACGTCGAGCTGCCGCCGCAGCCGGTCGGCGGACAGGCCGTGCGCGACGGTCAGCCGGGGCGAGTGGTCGGTCAGCGCCAGGTACTCGTGACCGAGCGCGCGGGCGGCGTCGGCCATCTCCTCGATGGGCGATCCGCCGTCCGACCAGTCGGAGTGGCTGTGGAAGTCGCCGCGCAGCGCCGACCGCAGCGCCTGCGCGGCCTCGTCCAGGTCGACGTCCTTGGTGTCCTCGAGCCGCCGCAGGTAGGTCGGCACGGCGCCGTCCAGCGCCTCGGTGATGGCCAGGGCCGTGACCTTGCCGATGCCCCTCATGTCGGTCAGGCCGCCGGTGTGCGCGAGCCGTGCCAACTCCTCCCGGGGCATGTCCTCGATCGCGGCGGCGGCGCCCCGGAAGGCGCGCACGCGGTAGGTCGGCTCGCCGGCCCGTTCCAGCAGGAAGGCGATGCGCTTCAGCGCCTCGACGGGATCCACATCCGGCACGCTACCCGGCGTACGGCATCTCAGCCGGGCGGACATAACAGACCGATCAGGAACCCCGCGCGCGCCTGTCCCGTTCGTCCAACGAGACGATAATGTGTGCCGATCTCGACAGCAGGAGCCCGATTGGCAGAGCCCGGGGAGAGCCCCCCACCGAAGAAGACGCCACTCGACGGCTCCTCCGTGCCCACCCATCCCATGGCCATGGGCATGCCGTGGCCGAAGACGCCACCGAAGACGCCGCCGCCCGGGAGCGGTATCAAGTCCTCCACCGCGATCAAACTCGGCACCCTGGGCGTGCTGTCCGTCCTCGTCGTCGGCTTCTGCGCGGCGCAGGACGACTACGAGGAGGTCGGCGCCGACTGCGTGGACACCTCGACGCTCAACCCCGACGGGTCCTACCTGGTCGTCGACGACGACTACTGCGACGACGACGGCGGTGGCAGCAGCCACTACTACGGCTCGCACGGCGCGTACCGCTGGTACTACGGAGGCACCCGCATGGGCGGCCGGATCTACCGCGGCACGACGGTCCGGCCGGCCGACGCCCACATCACGACCCGGTCGGGGCGGGTCGTGCAGCGGGGCGGATTCGGCTTCCACTTCGGCGGCGGCGGCTGAGCGGGGCCGGCACGTGCGCAGGCTGACCTCGGCGCCCAGGGAGAACTGGGCCGCCCTCATCGAATCGCAGGGGCTCGCGTTCCACCGCTCCGCCCACCCCGAGGGCCTCACCCGGCCCTACTGGGACGAGAGCGTCCACTACGTCTTCACCATGGACGAGGTCCTCGCCCTGGAGGAGCAGGTCGAAGAGCTGCACCGGATGTGCCTGGCCGCGGCCGACCACATCGTGGCCTCCGACCGGTTCGCCGACCTCGGCATCCCGCCGCACTGCCGCGCGGCCGTCGCGGAGTCGTGGCGGCGGCGCGACCCGCACGTCTTCGGCCGGTTCGACCTGCGTTACGACGGCACGGGACCGGCCAAGCTGCTGGAGTACAACGCCGACACGCCGACCAGCCTGGTCGAGAGCTCCGTCGTGCAGTGGTTCTGGCTGAAGGACGTGTATCCCGAAGACGACCAGTGGAACTCGATCCACGAGCGCCTTGTCGACCGCTGGAAGTCCCTCACGCTCCAGACGGGCCCGGCCCACTTCGCGTGGACCAGCGCCGACGAGACGGGCGAGGAGGTGATGACCATCGGCTACCTCCAGGAGACCGCGGAGCAGGCCGGGCTCGTCACGGCGGCGATCGCCATGGAGGACATCGGCTGGGACGCGCTCAACCGCCGGTTCGTCGACATGGAGCACCGGGTCCTGCGCACGCTGTGCAAGCTGTACCCCTGGGAGTGGATCGTCGCCGAGCCGTTCGCGCCGCACGCGCTCGCGCAGCAGATCTCGATGACGTGGATCGAGCCGCTGTGGAAGATGCTGCTGTCCAACAAGGCCCTGCTGGCGATCCTGTGGGAGCTGTACCCGGACCACCCGAACCTGCTGCCCGCCTACCTCGACGGTCCCCGCGAGCTGGCCGGCGGCCCCGGATACGTGCGCAAGCCGCTGCTCGGCCGCGAGGGCGCCTCGATGCGGATCGCCGCGCCGGGCGTCGAGATGGAGACCGAGGGCGACTACGGCAGGGAGGGCTTCGTCTACCAGGAGTTCCTGCCGTTGCCGGACTTCGACGGCTGGCGTCCGGTGCTCGGGGCGTGGATGGTCGACGACGAGTCGGCCGGGCTCGGCATCCGGGAGACCTCCGGCCTCGTCACCGACGACACGTCCTCTTTCGTCCCCCATCGCATCCACGGCTGAAAGCGAAGGCCCCCCGTGAACACCACAACCTCCATCGTCGACGTGCTCACGCACGGCGCCCTGGCGATCCTCGCGTACGCCATCCTGGGCGTGCTGCTGCTCGTCGCCGGGTTCTACGTCATCGACCTGGCGACGCCCGGGCGGCTCAGCAAGATCATCCGCGCCGACCGCAATCCCAACGCCACGGTGCTGGCCGCCTCCAGCGTCGCCGGCGTCGGACTCGTCGTGGCGGCCTCCATCTGGTCGTCCGGCGGCGCGCTGCGCGAGGGCCTGCTCGCGACGCTCGTGTTCGGCCTGGTGGGCATCGCCGTGCAGACCATCGGCATGGTGGCCTTCGACAAGGTCGCCGGCATCTCGGTGCGTGAGCTGGTCCGGGAGGCCACGCTGCAGCCCGCCGCCGTCCTCCTCGGCGTGACCCACTTCTTCATCGGCCTCATCACGGCCGTCGCCGTCATCTGAGGCGCCAACACCAGGGGCGACCCCCGGACGGACCCCCGCAAGGGCCGGTCAGACGATCCTCGCTTCGCTGCGGGTCATCCGACCCGTCCACACCGGGGGACGACCCCCGGACCCCCGCAAGGGCCGGTCAGACGATCCTCGCTTCGCTGCGGGTCATCCGACCCGTCCACACCGGGGGACGACCCCCGGACCCCCGCAAGGGCCGGTCAGACGATCCTCGCTTCGCTGCGGGTCATCCGACCCGCCAACAGTCCCGCGCCAGTGAAAGATTCATGGGCGCGTGTGAGGAGGCCCAGGTGGGAGCGTCGGGCGTCCCATCGTGGAGTTTCCGGGGATACGCCCGTATAGACCGTTCCCGCCCGGAGGGCCTACTCTCCTCCTCGTGATCACGGGGACCGCGACGTCCGGGCAACCGGCGGAGGAGCCGCCCCGGAAAGGCAGCGACCCCGACGACACCCTGGAGGCAGCCGCCGTGGACGGAACGGCCGTCGCGGAGCCAGGAGACACCGCAGGCACCCGGGCAGCCGGCGAGGCGGAACCCGGAGACACCGCCGGCGCCACGGCCGCCGTCGAACCGGAGGATCGGCCGGGCGGCGCGGCGGCTCCGCACCCCGTCTCGCGGTTCCTGAGGTCCAACCGGCACCTGATCGCGGTGTCCGTGCTCTGCGCGCTGTCGTCGGCCCTGAACTGGACCCTCTCGCTGCTCAGGTTCGCCCACTTCCAGGTGGCCACCTACGACCTGGTCATCTTCGACCAGGCGGTGCGGGGATACTCGCACTTCTCGGCGCCCACGGTGCCGCTGCGCGGGGTCACCGGCGGCCTCGGCATGGACTACATCCAGCTCGCCGACCACTTCTCGCCGATCCTGGCCGTGCTGGCGCCCCTCTACTGGCTGCACAACGGGCCCGAGACGCTGCTCGTGGCACAGGCCGTGCTGTTCGCGCTGGCCATCCCGTTCGTGTGGATGTTCACCCGCCGCGTGCTGGGCACCCCGCACGCCTACCTCGTCTCCGTGGCGTACGCCATCTCCTGGCCGATCGCGCAGGCGACGGCGGTGGAGTTCCACGAGGTGGCCTTCGTGCCGCTGCTGAGCGCCATCGCCATCGAGCGGCTGCACGCCGGGCGGCGGCTGCCCGGCCTGCTCGCGGTGCTCGGCCTGCTGCTCACCAAGGAGGACCTGGGCCTCATGGTGGCGGGCATCGGCGTCTGGCTGTTCTTCATGGGGCAGCGCAGGCTCGGCTCCGGGCTGGTGTTCACCGGGGTGGCCGTGTTCGAGGTGGTGCGCAAGTTCGTGATCCCCCTGGCGGGCGGCAACCCGGCCTACTACACGCGCTACTCCAAGCTCGGCGAGGACCTGCCGCAGATGCTGTGGAGCGCCGTCACCCGGCCGCACGAGTTCGTCGCCATGCTCTTCGACGACCACTCGAAGTGGGACACCTGGGGCCTGCTGCTGTGGCCGGCGCTGTTCCTGTGCCTGCTGTCCCCGCTGGTCCTGGCGGCGCTGCCGCTGATCCTGGAGCGGTTGCTGGCCGACTCGGACAACTGGTGGTCGACCGGCTGGCACTATGACGCGTTCGTGGTGGTGATCCTGCTGATGGCCGGGGTGGACGGCGCGGCCCGGCTCATCCGGTGGCTGGAGCGGCGCGGGGTGCCGCGCCCCGGGCACGGCCTGCGGCTGGCCTACGCCGCCGCGGTCTTCGCGGTCGCGGTCACCACGGTCCCCTACCGGCCGTTCGACAACCTGATGAGCCCGGACTTCTACCACCCCGATCCGCGTACGGAGGCCAGGGAGCAGGCCATGAGCCTGGTTCCCGACGGCGTGGTGGTGGAGGCGACGGACGACTTCGGCGCGCGGCTGTCCGGCCGGACGACCGTGCTGTGGTGGGACTACCAGAAGCGCGGCACGCCCTGGATCGTGGCCTCGGTCAACAACGACCTGCGCGGCGTGGTGAACAGCTATCTGACCGAGGGCTACGAGCTGCGCCTCGACCGGGACGACATCGTCGTCCTGCACCGCATCGGCTCCTGAGGCCGCGGGCCGCCGTTCCTACCTGCGGCGACACCCTCCACACCCCCGTACGGCACGATCACCGGGATGACCTGGCACGCTAGAGGGCGTGAGCGAGCGGGGCGCGTGGAACGGCGGACAGGTGCGTACGGACGGGCAGAGCGACGACGTGGTCCGGATGGCCGGAGACGATGTGCCGATGAGCGACAAGATCCGGGAGGACACGGCGCGGCGGCTCGACCGTGCCATGGGCAGCCTCGGGACGGCCGCGATGGCCCGGATGGAGGAGCGGCTGGCCTGGTATCGCGCGCTGTCGGCGGAGGACAGGTCGTGGGTCGGCCTGGTGGCGCAGGCCGGAATCGCGGCGTTCGTGGAGTGGTTCGGCCACGCGGGCGAGGGGCGGCCGACGCCGAGCATCGAGTTCTTCGGCACCGCGCCGCGCGAACTCAAGCGCAGCGTGTCTCTCCAGCAGACGGTCGACCTCGTCCGCATCGTCGTCGAGGTCGTCGAGGCCCAGGTCGAGGAGCTGGCCGCGCCCGGAGGCGCGGAGCTGCTGCGGCACGCGATGCTGCGCTACACGCGCGACGTCGCCTTCGCCGCCGCCCAGGTGTACGCCAGGGAGGCCGAGGCGCGCGGCTCGTGGGACGCGCGGCTTGAGGCGCTGATCGTGGACGCGCTGGTGCGCGGCCAGGTCGACGACGGGCTGCACTCGTGGGCTGCCGCGCTCGGCTGGACCTCCGCGCCCGTCGTCGTCTTCGCGGGATACGCCCCCGACGAGGATCCGCAGAGCGTCATCGACGGGCTGCGCGACAAGGGACGGCGCCTCGGCCACGAGCTGCTCGCCGGGGTGCAGGGCGACCGGCTCATCGTCATCGTGGGCGGCGCGGACGGCGTCAAGGACGCGGCGCGCGGCGTGGTGGCGCGCTTCGGTCCCGGGCCCGTCGTGATCGGGCCGGAGGTGCCCGACCTGCACGCGGCGGCCAGCTCGGCCCGCGCCGCCATCGCCGGCCTGCGCGCCGCCGCCGGCTGGCCCGACGCCCCGCGCCCGGTCCTCGCCGAGGACCTGCTCGCCGAGCGCGCGCTGGACGGCGACGAGGACGCCCGCGCCCAGCTGGTGGAGAACGTCTACAAGCCGCTCGCCGGGACCCCGCTGCTCGACACGCTCGCGACGTACCTGGAGCAGGGGACCTCCCTTGAGGCGACGGCCCGGCTGCTGTTCGTCCATCCCAACACCGTGCGGTACCGTCTACGTAAGATCACGGAACTGACCGGGTACCAGCCCACGGAGGGGCGGTCCGCATTCACCCTCCAGGTGGGGCTCATACTCGGGCGCCTGTCCGTAACCTGAGCCGGGTGCCTTAATCTCTTCGACACCGAAACTGTAGGTACCCCACAACGCGGCGGCCACAAAGTTCGTTCGGATCTCCATCAGTGTGGTGAACCTCTACAGGGCAGGGTTGAGTACGTGCTCGTCATCGTCGCTCCGGGCCAAGGCGCCCAAACCCCAGGATTCCTCAGTCCGTGGCTCGAGATACCCGAGTTCCGCGAGCGGATCTCCGCGTGGTCGGAGATCGTGGAGCTCGATCTCGTGACGTACGGGACGACCGCCGGCGCCGACGAGATCCGCGACACCGCCGTGGCCCAGCCCCTGCTCGTGGCGGCCGCCCTGGCGTCGTTCGAGACGCTCGGGGTGCGGCCGGACATGGTCGCGGGGCATAGCGTGGGCGAGCTCGCCGCCGCCGCGATGGCCGGGGTGCTGACCCCCGAGCAGGCCCTCGCCCTGGTGCGCGAGCGCGGCCGGGCGATGGCCAAGGCCGCCGCCGTCACCGAGACCGGCATGAGCGCGGTGCTCGGCGGCGCGGAGGACGACGTCCTCGCCGCGATCTCCAAGCACGGGCTGACCCCCGCCAACATGAACGGCGCGGGCCAGATCGTCGCGGGCGGCACGCGGGCGCAGCTGGAGGCCTTCGCGGCCGAGCCGCCGGAGAAGGCGCGGGTGCGCCCCCTGGCGGTCGCCGGAGCCTTCCACACCGTCCACATGGCCCCCGCCGTCGACTATCTGCGCGCCGAGGCCGCGGCCCTCACCCCCGCGGACCCGTCGGTCGCGCTGCTGTCCAACTCCGACGGCGCGGCCGTCGGCGGCGGAGACGAGTTCCTCGACCGGCTGGTCAATCAGGTGGCCAACCCGGTCCGGTGGGACGCCTGCATGGCGACGATGGCCGAGCGCGGCGTCACCGCCATGATCGAACTGCTGCCCGGCGGCACGCTGACGGGCCTGGCCCGTCGGGCCCTGCCCGGGGTGAAGACGGTGGCGCTCAAGACCCCTGACGACCTGGACACCGCCCGGGAGGTGCTGAAGTGAGGCTCGGCCAAGGCGCCCCTGCGGCGAGGATCCTCGCGTTCGGCGGCTACCAGCCCGCCCAGGTCGTCACCAACGACGACCTCGCCGCCCGGCTCGACACCAACGACGAGTGGATCCAGAGCCGCGTCGGCATCAAGGAACGCCGCGTGGCGGGCCCGCAGGAGTCGGAGATCGACCTCGCCGTGCAGGCGGGCGGCAAGGCCCTGGCGGCCAGCGGCCTGTCGAGCGACGACATCGACCTGGTGATCGTGGCCACCTGCACGATCGAGGCTCCCATCCCCAACGCCGCCGGCCGCGTCGCCCACCGGCTCGGCATCACCGCCCCCGGCGCCTATGACCTCAACGCCGCGTGCGCGGGGTTCTGCTACGCGCTGGCCGCCGCGTCCGACGCGGTGCGGTCGGGCTCGGCGACCAACGTGCTGGTCGTCGGCAGCGAGAAGCTCAGCCAGTGGGTCGACGGCGAAGACCGGTCGACGGTGGTGATCTTCGCCGACGGCGCGGGCGCCGCGGTCGTGGGCCCCTCCGACCGGCCGGGCATCGGCCCGGTGGCCTGGGGCAGCGCCGGCGACAAGGCCGAGGCGATCATGATCAAGGACCGCCGGTCCTTCCTCCACCAGGAAGGCCAGACGGTGTTCCGCTGGGCCACCACCGCGCTTCACCCGGTGGCCAAGCTCGCCTGCGAGCGTGCGGGCGTGGACCCCGCCGACCTGGCCGCCTTCGTCCCCCACCAGGCGAACCTGCGGATCGTCGAGGCCATCGCGCGCAAGCTGGGCGCCGACAACGCCGTCGTCGCCAGGGACATCGTGCTCGCCGGCAACACCTCCGCCGCGTCGATCCCGCTCGCGCTCTCGCGCATGATCGAGCGCGGCGAGGTCCAGTCGGGCGGCCTGGCCCTGCTGCTGGGCTTCGGCGCCGGCCTCACCTACGCCTCCCAGGTGATCGAGATCCCCTGAGGAACTTGTACGGCCTGCCGTACAGAGCTGGGGCAACCCAGGAAACCCGGAAGACAGTAAATCCAAGGAGTAGTCGCGACATGGCACTGACCGAGCAGGAGATCCTCGCGGGCCTCGGCAAGATCATCAACGAGATCACCGGCATTTCGGCCGACGAGGTCACCCCGGAGAAGAGCTTCGTGGACGACCTGGACATCGACTCGCTCTCCATGGTCGAGATCGCCGTCGCGGCCCAGGACGAGTTCGGCGTCGAGATCCCCGACGACCAGCTCAAGCACCTGAAGACCGTCAAGGACGTCATCAACTTCATCCAGGCCTGACCTCCGCCGCACGACGGCCGCGCGGACGTGCCCGCCTCGCCTCCGGCGAGGCGACAGGGCGCGTCCGGCCCCCTTTCACGCCCCGATACCAAGAGGAGTGCAGACAAGTGAGTAAGGACCGGGTACGTGTCGTAGTCACCGGGCTCGGCGCGACGACGCCCCTCGGTGGAGACGTCGCATCGACCTGGTCGGCGCTCCTCGAGGGGCGGTCGGGCATCCGCACGCTCACCGAGGACTGGGTCGACACCGTGCCGGTGAAGTTCGCCGGTGTGGCGGCCGTCGACCCCGGCGAGGTGCTACCCCGGCCCGAGGCCAGGAGGCTCGACCGCGCCGAGCAGTTCGCCCTGATCGCCGCCAGGCAGGCCTGGCAGGACGCGGGCGCCCCCGAGGTGGACGGGGACCGTCTGGGCGTGGTGGTCGGCAGCGGCATCGGCGGCATCGGAACGATCCTGTCCGCCTACGACCTCTACCGTGAGAAGGGCTGGAACCGGCTGTCGCCGTTCACCGTGCCCATGCTCATGCCCAACGGCTCGGCCGGTTGGATCAGCATCGAGCTGGGCGCCAAGGCCGGCGCGCACGCCACGGTCAGCGCCTGCGCCACCGGCGCCGAGTCCATCGGCTACGGCATCGACATGATCCGCTCCGGCCGGGCCGACATGGTGGTCGCCGGCGGCACCGAGGCGGCGATCCACGGTCTGAACGTGGCGTCGTTCGCCGCGGCGCGGGCCATGTCGACCCGCAACGACGAGCCTGAGCGCGCCTCCCGCCCGTTCGACAAGGGCCGCGACGGCTTCGTGCTCGGCGAGGGCGCGGGCATCGTGGTGCTGGAGTCGGAGGAGCACGCCCTGGCTCGCGGCGCCCGCATCTACGCCGTGGCCGCAGGAGCCGGTTACACCAGCGACGCCTACCACATCACCGGGCTGGACCCGGACGGCAAGGGCGGCACGGAGGCCATGCTCCGGGCCCTCAAGAACGCGGACCTCGCCCCGTCGGACGTCGTCCACGTCAACGCCCACGCCACGTCGACCCCGCTCGGCGACGAGATCGAGGCCCGTGCGATCAAGGAGGCCATCGGCGACCACGCGATCGTCACCGCCACCAAGTCGATGACCGGCCACCTCCTCGGCGGCGCCGGCGGCATCGAGTCGATCTTCACGATTCTCGCCCTGCACGAGCGGATCGTGCCGGCCATCGCGAACCTGGACGACCCGGCCGACGGCATCGAAGTCGACCTCGTACGCGGCGAACCCCGCAAGCTCGAGGGCGACCAGCTCGCCGCGATCAACAACTCCTTCGGGTTCGGCGGACACAACGTCGCCGTGGCCTTCACGACGTTTTGACAAGGGAGTCTCGAATGACAGTGCTGGACAGCAGAACGGTGGCCGACGCCGCCGACGCGGCCGCCGTCGACGCCCGTGACCCCCTGGTGCGCCTCGGCCACCTGCTGGACGAGGGCTCGATCCGGCCCATCACCCCCGAGGACAAGAGCGGCGTGCGGGCGGTGACCGGGCGCATCGAGGGCGTACCGGTCGTGGCGTTCTGCAGCGACGCCCGGGTCCAGGGCGGTGCGATGGGCTCGGAGGGCTGTGAGCACATCGTCCACGCCTACGACGTGGCCGTTCGCGAGCGGGTGCCCATCATCGGCGTGTGGCACTCCGGCGGCGCCCGGCTCGCCGAGGGCGCGGAGTCCCTGCACGCGGTCGGCCGGGTGTTCGCCGCCATGACCAAGGCGTCGGGCCTGGTCCCCCAGATCTCCGTCGTGGTCGGCCCGGTGGCCGGCGGCGGCGCCTACGGCCCCGCCCTGACCGACATCGTGATCCTCGCCGACAACGGCCGCATCTTCGTCACCGGGCCCGACGTCGTGCGCAGCGTGACCGGCGAGCAGACCGACATGGCCTCGCTCGGCGGACCGGAGCCGCACAGCAAGCGCAGCGGCGTCGTCCACGTCGTCGCCAAGAGCGAAGGTGAGGCCCTGCTCAGGGCCCGCCAGCTCGCCTGCCTGCTCGGCCACCAGGGCCGGATGCGCGAGGTGGACGAGGTCGACTTCAGCAGCCTGCTCCCCGAGAACCCGCGCCGCGCGTACGACGTGCACCCACTGGTGAACGGGCTGCTCGACGAGCCCGGTGTGGAGTTGCACCCCAAGTGGGCGCCGAACATCGTCACCACCCTGGGCCGGCTCGGTGGCCGCACGGTCGGCGTCATCGCCAACAACCCCATGCGGCTCGGCGGCTGCCTCGACTCCACCTCCGCGGAGAAGGCCGCCCGGTTCGTCCGGATGTGCGATGCCTTCGGGGTGCCGCTGGTGGTGCTCGTGGACGTGCCGGGCTACCTCCCCGGGGTCGGCCAGGAGCACGATGGCATCGTCCGGCGCGGCGCGAAGCTGCTGCACGCGTTCGCCGAGGCCTCGGTGCCCCGCGTCACGCTGATCACCCGTAAGGCGTTCGGCGGCGCCTACATCGCGATGAACTCCCGCGCACTGGGCGCGACCCGCGTGTTCGCCTGGCCGACCGCCGAGGTGGCCGTCATGGGTGCGGTCGCGGCCGTCCGCGTCCTCAAGCGGCGCGAGCTCGCCGCCGCCCCGGAGGAGGAGCGCTCCGCGCTCGAGGCCCGGCTGGCCGAGGAGCACGAGAAGACGGCGGGCGGCCTCCAGCGCGCCCTCGACCTCGGCGTGATCGACGAGGTGATCGAGCCGGCCAAGACGCGCGGCATGATCGCCCGGGTGCTCGCCCAGGCCACCCCGGCCCGCGGCGCCCACGGCAACATCCCGCTCTGACGACGTACCGGAAGCGCCGGTCCCCGCATCCGGGGACCGGCGCTTCCGCGTTCTCCGGGACCGGACGTTCAGCTACTTGACGCTAGGCGACAAGTACTTGATGCTTGTCGTCAAGTAGAAGGGAGGCGGGCATGGACGAGCGCCGCGAACTTGCCGAGGACCTGTGCCGGGTCGTCGGCGGCAGGGTGCTCGACGCGCTGGAGATCCTCTTCGAGCCGGGCGAGCTGTCCGGCGAGGACACGCGACTGCGCGAGCTTCTGGCGGTGAAGAGCCGGGCCTGGGCCGACGTGCTGTGCGGCGAGGACGACCGCGCGGCCGCCTTCCTCGCGATCCGGCTGGTGAGCGCGCTGTATCCGGGCGACGCGCCGTTCGACCCGCCCGCCGCCTGGTGGGGCACGCCACTGGGCCGGGCGGTCGCCCGGCGCGCGGGGCACCCGGCCGCGACCGCGGTGCCGGTCTCGGTGGCGGCGGCGATGCTCGGCATCACCCGTCAGGGGGTGCACGACCTGGTGCGCCGGCACAAGCTCGACCGCGATCCCGAGGGTGCGATCACCACGGCGTCGATCCAGGCCCGCCTCTCCCGTAGCCGCGGCGACCAGGCCGCGGCCGGCATGAGGAGGCCCGAATGACCGTAACGACCGGCGACGTCCTGCGGCTGGCGGACGGCCTGGCCGTACGGCGGCTGGGATACGGCGCGATGCGGCTGCCGGGTCCGGGCGTGTGGGGCCCGCCGCGGGACCACGCCACCGCACTCGCCGTGCTGCGCCGGGCCGTGGAACTCGGCGTCACCCACATCGACACCAGCGACTTCTACGGCCCGCACGTCGCCAACGACCTGATCAGACAGGCCCTGCACCCCTATCCGGACGACCTGGTCGTCGCCACCAAGGTCGGCGTGGTCCGCGACGAGTGGCGCGGGTTCGAGGCCGCCGCGGAGCCCGAGCGGCTGCGCGAGCAGGTCGAGGAGAACCTGGTCCGGCTCGGCCGGGCCCGGCTCGATCTCGTCTATCTGCGTGTGGGCGGCGACGGACTGCTGTTCCCCGGCGAGGCGCCCTTCGCCGAGTCCTTCGGGGCGCTGGCCGAGCTGCACCGACGCGGGTTGATCCGGGCGCTCGGACTCAGCGGCGTGACGACGGGGCAACTGGCCGAGGCGCGTGCGATCGCGCCCGTGGCGGCGGTGCAGAACCGGCTCCACCTGTTCGACCGGTCGGGCGCGGACGTCCTGGCCGCGTGCGAGGCCGCCGGCATCGCGTTCACCGCCTACTTCCCGCTCGCCGCCGGCTTGCTCCGGCCCGACGTGGATCTGTCGCAGGCCCCGCCCGGCATGGCCCCCTCGGCCGAGCGGCTGGCCGTGCTCGACGAGGTCGCCGGACGGTGCGGCGCGACCCGCGCCCAGGTGGCGCTCGCCTGGCTGCTCGGCCGTTCCCCGGTCACCCTGGCCATTCCCGGCACCTCCTCGCTCGCTCACCTGGAGGAGAACATGGCCGCGGCCCGGCTCCGCCTGCCCCCCGAGGACATCGCCCTGCTGGACGGGCTGGCCTGAGGCGTCACCCGCCCGGCCTCCCCAGGCAGGGGGCCGGGCGGATGCGGACGAGGTCAGGAGGTGAGCTGGGGAAGCTCCAGGTAGGACTTGCCGCGGACGAACCACTGGAAGTCGGCCGCGTTCTTGCCGCTCGGCGAGGGCAGCCCGGCCCGCAGGTTCACGGCCGTGTTGACCAGGCCCCAGTCGAGGCCGCAGCCCGACGCCTTCGGCACGGCGAACGTCGTGTCCGTGGCCGCGACCTTGAAGACCGGCGTCCCGTCGATGGACGTCAGGTCCAGCGAGGTGACCTCGGGGTTCAGCACGATCGGAGCGGCGTCGCTCCCGATGTAGCACCTCTTGCCGAGCAGTGAGTGGATCATGCGGATCTTGATGCCGACACCTCCGGGGAAGATCGGGCCGGCCTCGACCTTCCCGGTGCCCTGGGTCTCCACGTACACGTCGGTGAGCTTGGGCACCTCGAACGGCTTGCCGATGAGGCCGCCGGGCACCTTCATCCGGCCGCCGGCGACGCTGCCGAACGCCGCCGCCGTGCTGCCGTCGGCGAGCTTGCCCTGGGCCACGGTGATCCGCAGGGGCTCGCTGATGTCCTGCTTGATCGAGCCGAGCTTGATCGAGCCGCCCACGGTGATGATGAAGATGCAGCTCCAGGTGTCGGGCGTGGCACCGGCCGGAAGCCGTGGGCAGTCGGCCCAGTCGGCGTCGCTGGGGTGGTAGTCGTAGGCGGCGGCCGCCTGGGCGGGCGCCGCCGGGCCGGCCAGCAGCGCCGCCGCCGCCACGCCGATCGCCAGGCGCCGGGCAAGAACGCTCATGGACTCCTCCTCGGGTCCGCGTCGGGGGGTGCGGACGTGGATGAGTCCCGGTATATCTGCGAAAAAGACGACTTGCTATGTCGCTTTCACAAGGCGCAAGGGCGGATTGTTATCACCATCCGCATAAAGGCGTCAGACGGCCGCGTGCAGCCAGCGCACCGGCGCGCCCTCGCCCGCGTACCGGAACGACTCCAGCTCCTCGTCCCACTGCTTGCCGAGCAGGCGGTCGAGCTCCTCCTCGAGGACGACCCGGCCCTGGGCCGCCATCAGCATCACGTTGCGTAGCCGGTCCTCGGGGATCAGGATGTCCCCGTTCGCGCCGACGACCGCCGTGAAGGCGCCCAGCGTCGGCGTGTAGGCGTGCCGGGAGCCGTCGACGCCCGGCGACGCGTCCTCGGTTATCTCGAAGCGGATGCGCTGCCAGCCCATGAGTGAGGACGTGATCGCCGCCGCCGTGCCGGGACGCCCCTCCCACTCGGCCTGGGCCCGCAGGGTCCCGGGCGCGGCGGGCTGGGCGGTCCACGTCAGGTCGACGGGCACGCCAAGAACGCCTGCGACGGCCCACTCGATATGCGGGCACAGCGCAGGCTGAGCCGAGTGGACGTACAGGACGCCACGAGCAGCAGCCACCGGACCTCCCAATTCGCATGAGGTGCGCCTTCCCCAACGGCCTCACACTTGGAATGATCACGGTTGGATGACTGTAGGAGAGACTACCGTCCGTCGCAGTCTGGCACCAGAGGGGGGTCATACCGATTGGTGCTTGGCGACCAACCGAATCGGGAAGGACGCGTTCCGTAACCATCACGGAAAGGCCCCCCGATGCGCAGCCGGCTCGTCGAACCCCTCCCGGGACGGCCCGTTCTCATCCGTCCGGACGAACTCCTGACCTCCTCCCCCGCCGCCGTCGCCCGGTGGGCCCTGGCCTCAGAACCCCTTCCGGGCGCCGGCCGCGTCCATCGCGTACGGCTGCCGCCGGGCACCGACGTGATCGACCTGACGGCCACGCTCCGCGACCGCGGGCACGCCGCCTCCCCCAACCACGTCCTGTCCGGCCAGCCGCTGTTCTTCGGCGGACCCGGCGGACCGCCCCTGCCCGCGGCGGCGCCGCCGTACGAGCCGGGCGAGCCGGGCGAGGTCACCGTGGCGGTCCTCGACACCGGCCTGGCGCCGCACCCCTGGCTGGCCCGGTGGTACAGCGACGACATCGCCGAGACGCCCGACGCGGACGGCGACGGCGCGCGCGACCGGCAGGCGGGGCACGGCACGTTCGTGGCCGGACTGATCCTGCGGCACGCGCCCGGCGTCCGGCTGCGCGTCCTGCGCCTCCTCGACAGCGACGGCGTGAGCGACGAGGCGGCGCTGCTGCGCGCGCTCGCCGCGCTGCGCGGCGGCCGGGCCGACGTGGTGAACCTCTCCTTTGAGAGTTGTTCTAAAGCACGCGCCTCCGGACCTGGGACCCCATCCTCTCGGGGCGGATAAGCCAACGGGCCGGCGGCCGGCGGCGTCCACTGGGCGCATCCGACTCCCCACCCCGCTAGGAGCGATCATGCGGACCCGTGTCGCGTTGATTCTTGCCGCCGCCTCCGCCCTTACCGCGTGCGCCGCCGACCCGCCCGCCCCCGCGCCACCCAAGACGCTCGCCGTCTTCGGGACCATCACCGTCCCCGGCGGCGTCACCGAACAGGGCCTCGACGGAGGGCCCGGCCAGACCTGCGTGATGGACGGCGGCTACAGCGACATCCGCCAGGGCGCCCAGGTCGTCGTCAGCGACGAGAAAGGCACCACCATAGCCATCGGCAACCTCGGGGAGGGCACACTCGATCTGCCGAACCTTCAGGCCTGGGGCACGCGCAGCTGCGTCTTCCCCTTCCTGGTCAAGGCGCCGGCGGGACGCCGCTTCTACGGAGTCGAGGTGTCCCATCGCGGCAGGTTGCAGTACACCGAGGCGCAGCTGGCCGAGGCGCTCAGACTGACGCTCGGCAGCTGACCTACTCCGGGATGCGCACCTCGGCCGACTCGGCCGGCCAGGCTTCGACCTCTCCCCCGGCCGCCTCGGCCACGAGCATGAACGCGCCCTCCGAGAGGTCGAACCGTGCCCGTTCCGCCTCGCTCGCCTTCCTCGCGAACACACGCATGCCGGGTCGCGCATCGATCACGTGATGGCCGGCCCGGACGAAGGTGCCGCGGCCGGGCACGGTGTGCACCAGGCCGAGCTCGGCCAGGTGCCCGATCGCCCTGCGGACGGTGTCCCGCGCGACGCCGAACTCCTGCTGGAGATGCAGCTCGGACGGCAGCGGGCGGCCGGGCTGGAGCCGGCCGTCGTCGATCCGCTCGCGCAGCGCACGAGCCACCTGCTTGTAGACGGGCACCGCGGACTCCGGATCGATCAGGCTCATACGTCGGACCGTACGAGGGTACCTGTCTGCCCCTACTCTGATCTCTATGTGCGTGGTCAGCCGCCGACAGGTATATAGACAGGTGCCGACCGAGAGCCGTACTGTCGGTTCATGACTCTCCTTGAACTCAAAGATCGGTACGGCCAGAACTGGGTGATCCGAGACGTCCCGGCGCCGTCCGCGACGCGCCTGCGTCAGCTTCCCCTCCGGCTGACCCACGAGACCGCCCTCGCGATGACGCTGGAGGCACATTCCCTCGACGAGCTCGCCGAGCTGCTCGCCGTTCAGGAGCAGCTGCTCGCCGAGGTTCAGGCGTGAGCCTCCTTCTGGCCAGCTACCACGGCGTTCACGTGCCCGACCTTCGGCCTGGGCACGTGAAGCTGCGCTGGTTGAAGCCGGACTGGCACCGCAACACCCGCGTGCGGGAGCGGTCGAAGACCTGCCCCTGCCGGGCGGTGGTCTACACGCTGTTCCAGACGGGCGGGCTGGCGTTCATCCAGCGCGTCAACGCCGACGACACCGTCGAGACCGAGCGCCTACGCACCGCCATCACCCGGGAGATGTGGGACTGGATCCTCACCGGCCGCGCCGTCTGACCCTCTGATCGGCCCGCCAACCTGGCGGGCTGGTGGCCCCGCGCGCCACTGGAGGGTCAGGCGGGGCCACCCCACAACTGAACGGAGCCCGGACGGTGATCAAAGCACCGGCCGGGCTCCTGACCCAGATGCACCTACGGAACAGGAGATCCGGGCTATGCGAGACCCTAACGACGGCGCGATCAGCGCGCCAGATCTCACAACCAGCGAGCCGGACGCGCCGCCTGCGGACCACCCGGCGCAGGCCGTACCGGCCCCCAGCCGAGCGGGCCGCCTGTGGTCCTGGCTCCGCCGGGACCGCGCCGCCGAGGCTGCGGCCGGCGCGGAGGCCGACGCCGTCATCGCGGCCCTGCGGGAACCATCCCCCGCGGACGTCTCGACCGCCTCCCGGCCGCCGTCCGGGGCCGTCCCGCTCGTACGGCGGGGCCGCCCGTCGAAGGGCGAGTCGATCGCCGTGGCCGCCCTCGGCGGGCTCCTGGTCGCGTTGATCGCCGTGGCGTTCCGCGGCTCGTGGACGGCTCACCGGGACGCGGCCCTCGGGGCACACTTCGACCCGATGGGCGCCGGCCTCTATCCGTTCGCCCCTGACGGGCTGATCATCATCGCGTTGGTGGCGGCGATGGTGCTGCGGCACTCCCGGGGGGCACGTTTCTACTGTCTGACCGTCGTCGCGCTGTTCACCGGCACCTCGTACGTCATCAACCACCTGCATGGACTCGGCTGGTTCGCCATACACCCGGGAACCGCCGAGCTGGTGAAGCCGCTCCCCTGGCCCGTCGTCGCGCTCGTCGCCCTCCAGGTCATCGCGGCGATCTTCTTCGGGTCGCACATCCTCGTGCACGTCTTCCGGCACCTGTTCCCCAGCGTCGGCTCCGACTCCCCCGCTCCCCTACCGACGACCGCGGCCAGGCCGGAAGTGGACGCCGGGACGGCCCCGGAGGGCGATCCGGAGCAGCCCGAGACGCCCCCGGCGGCCGTCGAGCCGGACCCGCGCGAGGTGGCCAAGCTGGTGTACCGCGCGTGCCTGGAGGCCGGGGTGGAGCTGTCCCGCAAGCGCCTGTCCACCGTGACCGGGATCAGTGAACGGCAGGCGGGCTACATCAAGACCGACGTCGAGGTCGAGGTCGAGGACACCCGCGAGGACGTCAGCCCGGAGGCGATCCGCCAGAGGGTCACGGCGATGCGCGCCGCGGCGTTGATGGCCGACGACGCGTTGACGGCGAGCGTCAACGGATCGGCCCCCACGGGCCGTACGAACGGTGTCCTGTGATGGCCCGGGTCAAGCGCAAGAAGCGCATGAACGTGTTCGCGGCGCTGTGCACCGCGCTGATCCTCGCCTGGTTCGCGTGGGCCGTCCTGACCAAGGTGGTCGGCCTGCCCGAGCCGGTCCCCCATGTTGCGGCCGGCGCGGTCGGCGCGCTGTGCCTCGCCTGGTGGGCGGGCCGCCGATGAGGACCGTGTACGTCGTCACCACCGCGCCCAGCTCCCGCGCGCAGCGGGCGCGGTTCCTCGCCCTCGTGGCGCTCGCGCGCATCGTCATCTGGCTGGCATTCCTCGGCCATCTCGTCACGCTCGCGGTGGGCGCGCTCGACGCGCTGATCACCGCCGCGATCGGCACCCGCCGCGTCGGCTTCCTTTCCCACCAGCTCGCCGACGCGGCCCGTGAAACCTGGGAGTGGACCCCATGAGCACCGACAAGCCGGGCCGGGCCCGGATCCCCGAACTGTCCGCGATCCCCTGGGAGGGGCCCGTCTCCGTCACCCAGTACGCCAAGGTCGGGCGCGACCTATGCCGGGACGTCGGCGAGGAGTTCGCCCTCGGCTCCGATGAGCTGTACGCCGTCCTGATCCGCAGCTTCCAGGGGCACCCGGTCCTGAAGGTGTTCGGCGCGCCGGACGTGCGCATGCGCGCCCGCCGCGTCGTCAAGCGGCTCAAGCGCGCGGCCGAGCTCCAGCGCGGGGCCGGCGTGGAGCTGGTGAAGTTCCACGCCCAGTTCTGCAAGGAGTTCGTCGAGGTCCTGCCGCCGGCCAAGCCCGCCAAGCGGCAGACGTTCGACTGGACGAAGGACTCGTGATGGCAGCCACAGCGACACGGAGCAAGGAAGTCGCGACCGTCGAGGAGTCCTCGCTGTCGAAGGTCGCGGCCAAGGAGATCGGCAAGGCGATCGCGGTCGCCCTGCCGTGGTTCGTCGGCATGCTCGGCTTCGGGCTGGCGTCCGGCCTGCACTTCGTCCTCTACCGCCCGGACCCGGGCTGGATAGCGGGCTGGGCGTCCATGGTGACCATCTGCGTGTTGATCCTGACCGCGGTGACGTACGGGCAGTCGCACGCCCGCGGCAACTGGGGGCGGATCCACACGACGGCCAGCACGTACCTGGCCGGGATGTGGACGGTCGCCGTCATCATCGCGGGCCCCGGGCACCCGGTCATCTGGCGGCTCGGCGTCGTCGGCGGCGTCACCATGGCCCTGTCGTGGAACATCCGCACGGTGATCCGGCTCAAGGGCTGGGACCAGCCCGGCGCCGTCGTTGACCCGCTGGCGTTCCTGTTCGGCCAGGGCGCCGAGCGGGCCGGGCTGGCCATCGAGGCCAAGACGACGAAGGCGACCGCGCACAAGGTGGAGGGCGAGGTCCAGCTTGAGCCCGGCCGGCAGACCGCCGACGACCTGCAGAAGAAGGTCGGCTACATCGAGTCCGGGAGTGCGCTGCCGCCCGGGTCGATCAGCACGAGCATCGACCCGGACGACGCCAGCAAAGCCAAGGTGACGGTCTCCGACCCGCGGGTGATGAAGTCCCCGATCCTGTGGCCGGGCCCGGCGTGGCCCGGCGGCAGCATCGCCGACCCGATCCGGATCGGCCTGTGGCAGGACCTGGACCCGGTCGAGTACCGGATCATGGGTCACCATCTGCAGATCATGGGCATGTCGGGCGCCGGGAAGTCCATCGGCGGGTGCTGGAACATCCTCGGTGAGGCGATCACCAGGACGGACGTGGCGGTGTTCGCGGCCGACGTCACCAAGGGCACGCAGACCCTCGGCCCGCTGGCCGGGGCGTTGCACCGGCTGGAGACGACCACGGAGGGCGCGCGCGCCATGCTGCGCGACCTCCAGGCCCGGGTGAAGGAGCGCACGAGCCAGCTCGCCCAGCTCGGGCTGCAGAAGTGGAAGCCCGGCTGCGGCCTGCCGTACTGGATCATCTGGCTAGAGGAGTGCCCGGACATCCTGGACGCGATGACCGACCCGGAGATGGAGAAGTTCCTGTCCCTGGTGAAGGCGCTCCGCTCGGGCGGCGGCACGATCGTGCTGTCCTTGCAGCGGTCGGACTACACGCAGATGCCGACGATCGCCCGTGGGCAGCTCGCCAAGATGTGCTTCGGCGTCGAGAACGCGGCCGACGCCTCGTTCGGCCTGTCGGAGGCGCAGCAGGACGCGAACGCCCGCCCGGAGCTGTGGGCGGCCAAGCAGCCCGGCATGGCGTTCCTGGACGCTCCCGGCATCGACCAGGGCCGGATCGCGATGCCGATGCGCACGTACGCGTGGGGCATCAAGGACGGCGAGTTCGACGACGAGCTCGCGAGCGCGGCGATGCGCAACCACGCCGCCCAGTGGCCGGCCTCGGCCAAGAAGGTCGATCCGACGACCGCGGCTCTGTCCCGGCTGTCCAGCTCGCCGACGTCAGCGGAGGAGACGGGCGACGAGACCGAGCAGGAGGACGACGTGCCGGAGGACGTGGCGAGCGAGTACCTGGAGACCGACGACCCCGACCCCGGGGTCCAGGCCGGGATCGACGACGAGATCCCGGACATCGATGAGGGCGAGCCGCCGTGGAAGTTCGCTCCGCCGGGGCAGCGCATGAGCCCGGAGGAGCGGGGCGCGGCGCTGATGAAGCGGTTGCAGGAGATGTGGGACGACGGCGCCCGCGACTTCTCCAGCGGGGACCTGCGGGTGCTGTGGGAGACGACGGACATCTCCCGGGCGTGGGTGCAGAAGCAGCTGAAGCGGCTCGCCCAGGCGGGGATCTTGGGCGGGTACGACGACGAGCGACAGAGGTACCTGATGCCGGAGCGGCCCGAGGTTGAATGATCGCGTGGCACCCCTCGGCGTGCCACGGTAGGGGGGTCGGGGGGAGGGTTACAGGTCAGGAGGGGTGCCACGGTCGTGGCACCCCTTCGTGGCACCTGGGGTGGCACCGATGTGGCGAGGGTGTGGCACCCGGGTGTGGCACCCGGGCAGCAAGATCAAAAAGTATCCGCCGCGCATCCCACGCGCAGCCGTGTGCGGGCGTCTCAGAAGCGCCGAGGCCGCTCGTAGAAGATGTTCTCGTCGAACGTGTACACGACACCCTCCTCGCCATCGTGGGCATCCTTCAGGTGCCGGTCCCACCACTCTCCGACGAGATGCCGCTGAGCCTCGTTCCAGTCGGCGTCGGGCACGGTCATGGACACGTTGGTGCACACCTCGCACCTAATGTTCAGGTTCATGTCTACATGGTCTCGGGAAGCGCCCGAGAAATGGTAATGGTGTAGTTGATACGTGTTTTCGCGCCGATAGTGATCTGCGTCACACATGTGAGAACGCCCCCGACCCCTCACAGGAGGCCGGGGGCGCGTGCTTCCCAGCCGCGTCTCCACCGTGCGACGAAGCACCGGCGACGGGTAGAGGTCTGAGGGACCGACGGGGGTCGGCTCGCGCCGGTGAGAGTCCGCCAGTCCCGATCGGCCGATCAGCCGAGGCTCCCAGCGTAGTTCTTTACCTGGGAGTTCTTCCATCCGGGGCAGAACTGTTGTAGATTTAAGGGTGTCGGGAGGGGGGTGAGAGCCCCGAACGACAGGCCGATCAACCCTCACGAGAGGAGCCGGGAAATGCAGACCCGCCACCACCTCCCCGTCATCTCGATCCGCCTCATGGGCGCCCACGAGACCCGTGTCCTGACCGAGGCGGACGCCATCCACGTCCTGATCCCCGGGCTCCTGGTGGTCCTGCGCGACCGGATCGCCGCCTGGCAGATGGCCACCGTCTGGCGGCGCGCGGCGCGTCAGGCGGACGCCGTCTTCAACGGCCAGACCGCCACCCCGTACGAGGTGCCCGGCTGGGGGCAGGGCACACAGGTGGTCCACAGCGCGGTGTCCCTGATCGGGATGTTCAGTGGGGTCCAGGTCTACGGCCGCACCCCGCAGCACTCCCCCAGCCGCTGCGGCGAGCTGAAGGTCCAGGTGGGCGCGCTCCGGATCGTCTGCGACGACCGGGCGGCGTTCGACCGGCAGGCCACCACCTGGGCGCAGGCGGCCGCCCTGGTTCCCGAGGTCTGGAGGTGACCGGCGGGCCCTCGAGCCCGCCACCTCCTGTCCACAGAATCCGGCTCGGCCACACGGCCGGGCCGCCGCCCGCGCACCCTTCTTGAGACCGAACACGCGCCGAGGGGACCACACATGTACGAGATCAGAGACGACCGCGAGAACGTCATCGACAGCCGGCCCACCTTCGAAGAGGCCGAACAGCGTCTCGACGAGATCGCCCGCCAGGCCACCGAGCAGGCCGCGGCCAACGCCGAGGGAACCGCCGGCATGACGCTGTCGTGGACCATCGTGAACGCCGACACGGGCGAGCTCGCCGCCACCTTCACCATGACCCCGGACACGACGATGCCGTACCACTCGGCCATCCTCGACGACAGGGACGACGCGTGATCCCGCA
Source organism: Microbispora sp. KK1-11 (assembly GCF_006874435.1). NCBI lineage: Bacteria > Bacillati > Actinomycetota > Actinomycetes > Streptosporangiales > Streptosporangiaceae > Microbispora > Microbispora sp. KK1-11. Next base: position 276,686 of record NZ_VIRJ01000006.1, read on the forward strand.
CGACCGCCAGGCCGTTGACGGCCAGGCCGCCGCGCAGCTGCTCGGCATCAGCTACAAGACCTGGCGCAACACCGGCGGCGCCGAGCGCTTCGGTCTGCGCCCCTTCAATCCGGGTGCCCGGAAGCCGTTGTTCGACCGGGCGCAGGTCGAAGCAGCCCGCGACGGCCGCGAGCTCCCGACGTGGCCAGTCGACACCCGCCAGCACCCCGACGACCTACTCGACGGACCGGAGGCCGCCGAGTACCTCGGCATCGACTACGGCACGCTGCGGCGCTATCAGCACGAGCAGCGCCTGAACGCCATCGGGGTATGCGGGGTGCCGCACTTCCGCCGCAGCGACCTCGACGAACGCCGCGACCACCCGGGGAAGCCAGGCCCACGACCGTCGACGCCTGCAGCCCGGTAGGCACGAAGCACAAGTAAAGGGCGCCGCCCATCGAGCGGCGCCCTATGTGTTCTTCACCTCAATGATCGGCATGCTCCTTCTCGCGCCGCTGCTGCTCATGGAGCATCTCCTGCATGGTTCTGAGCAGAGAAGTCAGCAGCATCACGGCGATCGTGCAGTTTTCCGGCGTGCACTGCTGAGCGGAGGGCGCGTGGACGCTCACGTGCCGGCTCAACGTCGTCAGCGGAGGCTCGCCCTTGTCTGGCCACCACCTGGCGTAGAACTGCAGCAGCGGCCCGATGGCGGCCGCCCACTTGAGGCGCCTGAGCGAAAGCTCACCCCAGTCGATCGTTGCGTGCTCGACGGCGTCTGAAGGCTTTCCGATGTACCTGGTAACGAGGGCCTCCGTGACGCATGCGGCGAGTACCTGAGCTGCTTCGATGTGTCCGTCGCGCCATGCGGCGATGGCCTTGCGAGCGAAGTCCGCTCGCGTCAGCAGGTCCTCCTGGTGGATTTCATCGAGCACCGCCAGGCAGTCCTCCGCGATCTCGGCACCTCGGTCTACCAGGATCGCGACGCGCTCATCCCGAGAGTCCACCTTCATGATCGCGGAGATGATATCCGCACGAGGTACCCACACGAGCGGGATACTGTCGCGAGAGACGATCTCCTCGATCTTCCCGTACTCGATGTCGGCATCCTGCCAGTTCGGGGGAAGCTGCTCCTCTATCCATCTCTGGAGGTCGGCCATCGCGGGAGCCATCTGCTCCCAAAGGCGAGAGAAAGCCGGACGCCAAGCATCCGCGAGAAGACGCAACCTCTCCTGGTAGTAGCCCTCCACCCGAGGCAGCAGCGTCTCAGTCACGATCTGCGAGATCTGCTCGGCGTGCGGCCGCCATGCCGCTGCAAGTGCCTGCGAGAGGGCGTTGGTATGCGGCTCTAGGGTCCGCCGCATGTACTCCCTGAGCGGGTCCACAGCGGCGTCGAGCCTTACAGAATCTTCTCCGGGGAGGGTGCTCTGCTCACGATCTGACGCGTCCTCCGGCACCTCACCATCACCGGACGGTCGATCTTCGATCTGTGCCACGTTGCACACACTAGAGGCACTTTGGGCCGGTGGCGTACCGGTCATCCTGCGGGAAGTCGGGTTCCCACGACCTCAGCGCCCGCACGAGGACGGTCGGCGCCGACTTCGCCTGTCCTGGTTGTTCTCTACCTAGCCCCTAGGTAGAGTTACAGCATGGGTAGCATGCCGAGAATGACCATGCCAACCCAGCTCGTTCTTCGCGCGCTCCTGGAGGACCCGACGCGCGAGATGTACGGGCTGGAGATCTGTGGCGCCGCCGGGTTGCCCAGCGGCACCATCCATCCGATCCTGGCGCGCTTCGAGGGAATTGGTTGGCTCGAATCGCGCTGGGAGGACCTCGACCCCAGCGAAGAGGGACGACCCCGTCGGCGCTATTACCGGCTCACACCGGAGGGCGTGGAGCGCTCTCGTCTAGCCCTCGCCCAGGCTCGCACTAAGGTCGCCGAGCTCGACAGTTTCCGCTCCCGACTGGCTGGCCGTCCCATATGAGTGAGAACAACTCGGCCGCGGACATCGATCATCGCGACTACCCAGGGGACGAGCTTAGAAGCGATGCCGTAGACCTTTGCTCTATCCTCCAAGACGCGGGGATCCTGGCTCGCGATCGTGTCCGTTTGATCCTCCAGTCGCCCCAAAGTTGGAGCGCGTACAAGGATTCCCCTGAGCGCGCAGCGCTCCGTGATCTCAATGTCGTACTAGTCGCCTACGTGGACCATGCATGCCTCCTCGCCGAGTGGATCGCGAATTTTTCAAATCGTCTTCTCGCCCGGCCTCAGACTACCCGCCAATGCACTATCGACTATCTTCGTTACCGTGAGCTCGCCGCAGTTCTTAAGCAGGCTCGTAGGGAATACAACCGGACCCATAAGCTTCCTCACGAACTTGACCGAGCCTACTGGCTGGCCCAGTCCCTTTTGGCGAATCTTCAGCCGATGCCTCCGGCAGCGCTCGCACCTCAGTCCCCGAAGCCGGAACCAGTCGTTGCGCGATCAGCGTCGCACTTAATCGGCGTTGAGATGCGACTATTGCCAAACGAATACCGGAGCCGTTACCGGGAGGAGTTTTACTCGGAGGTGCGAGGACTGGCCGAGGCGAAGGCCACTCCAATTATGCAGGTCATCTACGCCATACAGCAATTGCGGCGAGTATGGCAGCTTCGAGCTGCACTTCAGGCACCGGATCAGCCACGGTTCTACCGGCTCCACCGCACTTTATGTTGGATCCTCATCTCAAAATTTCGCACATGGGGCCTCCTCGGGCCGATCCTGGTCTTCGCGGTGATCAACGTGCACCTTTCTCAGGGCTGGGGATCGGCGCTCTTCACGCTGCCCAGCGTCGTCTGCACCTATGAAGGCGTCCAGTGGCTGCGGAAGCGCTGGAACGTCAAGGTGAAGCGGCGGAATACCCCCGCCGGACAACCATCCGACGGAAGTTAAGGCGATGAACGGCCCCACCCTCCTGCGACGGAGAGCGGGGCCGTTCGTGTTTCCCAAGGCCGAAGCCCACCGCTACAAACGAGTGCGCGACGACAGGTCGGACTGGGCGGCCTTTGGCACCGCGTACCCCACTCAGAAGAGGCCGAACAGCATCTCGACGAGATCACCTGCCAGGCCACGGAATAGGCGGCGGCCAACGCCGAGGGAACTGCCGGCATGACGCTCTCGTCGACCATCATGAATCGGGATCGACCACGGCACGCTGCGGCGTGACCAGCACGAGCAGCGCCTGGCGCCCGTAGGCGTGTCCGGGGTTCCGCGCTTCCGCCGCGGCGACCTCGACGAGCGACGCGAGCACCCGACGAAACCAGGCCCACGCCCCGCCAGCGCCACGATAAAGCTGTAGCGCGGTGGCTCTCGCCTCCGGCCACTTTTGACCGGGCCGACTAGCCCCGCGCGTCATCGGGGGGCCGTGCGTGGAGGGGCGCCAGCCCCGGCCGTCTACCGAAAGCCAGGGCTGGCGTCTTAATAGGGCGTACAGTCGTTTACTGGTCAGCTAGACGCGCAGTTCACCTCCAACCTTGCCGGGTGCGGGGATGACGACGTCGATGCGACACTGCGGTGGCTCCTCCCGCGAAGAGTGAGTCAGCGCATAGAACACGGCGAACGCGCCTGCCGCGAACAGGCACAGTACGCCGAGCCGGGCGGTCTTGGGCCAGCTCTCGATAGCTGCCCGGGCCGTCCGGCCTGCTTCTTCTGCTACCTCGGTCCCAGGTGGTTCGCTACCTTCGTCGCTCATGGTGACTTTTCTCCTTTCTCCCGAAAACGAAAAGCGCCCATACGAGTGCCCCTTCAAAGGCGGGTCTCCTGGTAACCCGCGCGCAGGCACAGCGTATGAACGCCAGTGGTGGTGGTTTGCGTATTTAGTTGTAGCCCAACTGATCACCTCAGGCTTGGTGAGAACCTGAGGCCCCCGCGGCCCCGCCAGGAGAGAGACCGACAGGAGGCGTCCTTGAGGAGTGGTGATGGCACGGACGGTGGGGCCGCCCGAGCAGCCACAGTCTGGCACGCGACATCCAGCCGCGAGGGTGAATTAGCCGAAAAGCTGTGACATGCCTGATCAGAGCGCGGACCTCACGGGCCACATGTTCAGACCATTGCCTCCTCGCTGCTGGGGCAGGGAGTGTCAGCATTGAGCGCGAACTTTGGCAGGCATCAGGCGAACAGAAAAGGAACGGCCCCGGCACCTCAGAAGAGGACCAGGGCCTTCGTGTTCCCAGTGCCGCAGCCTGTGCCCTTAGGAGCACCCGGCAGCGGCCAGAAGAGAGGCCGATCCGGCCATCTCCCTGCACGCCTTGCAGACGTGCAACCCCTCCTTGATCGCCCTCCCCAAGAGCACCTGCTTGCGACCCCGCTCGTCACCGATCCACCCGCAGTCATCGCGGAGGTGGTAAGCCTTCAGAGAACTCTGCTGATAACTACGGATCCAGACGGCCGGGTGATCACGCCACGAGCGGATCTCATTCATCTCGGTCTTGAACTGCTTGGTGGCCCGAGCCCACGCTTCACTCGCCTGGGCCGCCTTGACTGTGGCCCACTGATCCCAGGGAGCGCCGTCCTCGTCGGCATCCGACGCCCAGTCGGCGAGCTGTGCCGCCTCCTCGCCAAATTTTTTCGCAACGGACAGCGCCAAGCGGTACCGATTAGCCACCGACCGAACTTCGTCTTGCCAGAGCGCATGCATGCAAAACCTCCGCCGATCACCAAAGAGTAGGGAAAAGTTGGTATCAGTATCCCCATGTCGATGCTGGGCGTAACGCGGAAGAACCCGCCCTCCCCAGGCAGGAGAGGGCGGGGCGGTCGAGCTACGGCCAGAAGCGGCTACAGGGTCGCGGGCGGGCGTACGGGATCCCGCGGCCGGAGCAGGTTGTGCACGAACGCAACAAATGCGGTGACCCCGGCCGACGCGGCCGCCGTACCCAGGACCCACGGGCTGAAAGTGCCAGCCTGTGCGGCCGAGTACATGGTCTCCCATGCGGCCAGCAGCGCGGTCGAAATGGCACCGGCGAGCAGCGTCCGCAGCGCGCGGACGAGCGCCTCGATACGCGGGTTACCTGCGATGCCGAGGCGCGGCGCGATGCTGTTGTAGAGGTAGCTGACGGCGGCCGTGATGAACGCGGTCACGACGGCCACGATCACGATGCGGGGCTGGAACTCACCGCCGGCCAGGGCCGTCTGCAGCGCCAACCAGGCCGCGACGCCGCCGGCCGCGATCGCACCCTGGACCAGCGAGCGGGCCGCCCGGGCGAGGGCTTCGATTCTGTCCACCGTGCAACCTCCGTGAGAGGGCAGGGCCGTACTTCCAACCGCACGGCCACGTCTGTTGGAAACCTCTGATCACGATCAGGTCGCGGCGGCCAACCCGTGGGAATCTTGTGGCGTCCTGCTTACGCTGGAGCCCCCCGACCCGAGAGCCGCCGAGATGAGCGAGATGCCGCCCTACCCGAGTGACCCGTACGGGACGCAGCCGAGCGGCCACCCCTATCAGGCGCCGCAGCCGTACCCGCCGCAGCCCTACCAGTCGGCGCCATACGGCTACCAGCCCATGCCGATGTTCGTGCAGACCCCGCCGACGTCCGGGGTGGCGACCGCCAGCATGGTGCTCGGCATCATCGGGGTGCTCATCGGCTGGTGCACCTTCGGCCTGCCGTGCTTCATCGCGATTGCCACCGGTCACCAGGCGCTGAAGGAGACGAAGAACGGGCAGAAGGGTGGCCACGGTATGGCGGTCGCCGGGCTCATCCTCGGCTACCTGATGGGCATTCCTGCGGCCATCTTCGACATCGCTTTCCTCATGGGCGGCATCGCGAGCCGTTGATTGTCAGATTCGGGCCAGTGCCGGGTCCCGCCACGGTGCTCGCGCTCCGGCTGGAAGCACCCGCCCTCGGCGAGCGGGTGGAGGAACAGCCCAGCCGGGTTGAGGATGCGCTGACAGCTCTAGACGGGCGGCCAGGACATCGGCTACACCAACGCCTGCCGCATGACCAGCATCGATCGCGCGCTTCTGCACGGGTGGCGACAATTGGATCCCAAGGTGGACTCTCGGATCAAGAGGCGCCCACCACCGCCGCTGGGCAAGCTGCGCCACCCGCAGTCGGCTGACCGCGGCGCGCGGGTCATTTGAAGAGCTGGAGGACTGTCCCGACGGCACCGACGACGGCGGCGGCGATCGAAATGACCGTCCCAGTGTCATATTCCTTGCGCGGCTTCAACTGGACCTGGGTGCGCATCTTGAGGGCGGTCGCCCGCTTGACTGCGAACACGGCGGCACCAAGCGCGATCGCGGACCAGAGGTAGAACCCGCGCTGGGACAGATCGGCGGGCGTGATCGGGGGCGACCCGTTCTCCATATAGTTGCGGCCGGTGAACTGCCCGACGACGAGCGAGAGCCATCCGACGGTGGCGCACACCGCCAGCGCCCAGATCAGCATGATGGCGAGGCTGGTCGGGGTTTCCCACGGGCGTGTCGGGCGGGGGGACCACACGTCGCGGCTGGCCCAGGTGGTGTCGGAGTCGGTTGCCTTGCGCGAGGGGGCGTCAGCCGGCGGGGTGAGGGCGATCTCGGGTCTCTTGGTGTCTACCCTGACCAGGAAGCTTTGGCGGGCGACGAGCCACTCCGTGAGTTCCTCGTACCGGCCGAGGGCCCAGGTGGGGTCTTCAGCCCGCACGGTGTAAGTGGTCCACTTGCCGGGGCCGAGCTGAATCGTGACGTGGCGGTACGGCTCCTGCTGGCGGGCCTCCATACGGAGGTTGTCGAGCGCTTCGCGGTCCCCGAGCATGGGCCACAGCCTGGCGGGGGTGCGGGCCTTGGTGGAGTCCCCGCCGATCTCGTAGGTAACGATCGTCTTGGCGTCACCCTCGAAGCCGCCGAGCGCCAGTTCCCATAAGGCCTCGGCTTGTTCGACGGTCAGCCGGACGCCGGCAACTCGTCCTTCGCGTCCCTTGGTCTGCCCTTCCTGCTCGTCCAGCGGATCCATCAGGTCGGTCATCGGTGGCGCACCCCCACGTCCGCGAATGTCGGTTCTCGGGTGGTTCGGCGCGACTGTACATCGCCGATCCGGCTCGCGCCGGGGCTCTCATGTTTTGGACGCGCAGATCAGGTAAAACCGACGTGCCCCATGCACTAAGTGCCCAGGAAAGCCTCATCTGCAGGGAGGACTGCTGCTCCGGTCATGTGATCGGAGCCTCGAACGCGGCTCGCCAGGTGCGCGCGCCAACGATCCCGTCGACCGCCAGACCCTTCTCTGCCTGGAACCGGCGGCACACGTCGGCTGATTGCGGGCCGTACTGCCCATCGACCGTGATGTCCCAGCCCCGACGCTCCATCTGCCGCTGCCAGTCCTCGACGTCGTCGCCGACGGTGAGCGGCGGATACGTCAGGAGTCGGCCGGGCCACCGTGGCGTGTGGCCGGTGACCGGTTTCGCATCCACGTCCGCCGGTCGCGTCCCGCCACGGGGTCGCGGCGCACCCTTCCTGATCCACGAGTACAGCGGGTCGCCGGGGCAGTCGGTGGAGTAGCCGTCTCGGTGACCCTTGATCTCCTTGCCCGCGCCGCCGTTAGCGCGTAGCCAATCGATCGCGTCCCAGATCGCGAGCAGCAGCTCGTCGGTGGGCTCGACCAACCCCGCGTTGCCGACCAGGGCGAGCACCGCGTAGTGGCCGGAGTTGAGGCCAGGCCCGTTCGCGGCCGGCAAGTGGTGGAGCCCGCGGCCGACGAAGACCTTCCGGTGCCAGCACGCGACGCACGTGTAGCCGAGGTCGATCCACCCGTTGCCGTCCATGTGGAAGTTCTGGAACGACTTCACCGCGCCGATGCACCGGTCGTGGTCGTCGAGCATCTTCGGGTCCACCCGGCCGCCGGTGTAATGGACTTTCACCCCGCGTGTGCTCATGAGCGTGCTGTAGGAACCGTGCGGCGCACGGGCACCCCATTCTGTCCGGGTGACGAGGTCGGCCATGGTCAGCCTCCTTTGAGGGCTGCGATTGCGGCGATGATGGCGGCGACGCCGGTGAGCACCGTGCCGACGCTGGCGATCGGCAGCGCGTAACGCCACTGCTCGATGGACCGGATGCGCTTCTCGTGGTCGTCCACGTCCTCGGTGACGTCCGCCTTCTCCAGCGCCCGGATGCGTGTCTCGTGGTCGTCGAGGCGGGTCCGGTCGGCCGTCGTCTGGGACACCAGGACATCGATCTTCGCTTCGATGCGTGCGAGGCTCACGTCCTCACCGCTCATGCTCTCCCCCGGGTTATGGCAGCGGCTCGACCAACAGCCACGAATCTTGAATGCTGTGCGTGCTCGTGGTGCCGGACGAGATGCGGCCCTGCAGCTTGAAGGTCGTCGAGCCTGCGGTGAGACCCTCGTAGATCTTGATCCGGGTGGCCGAGATCGGCGGCTGCGTCGGATCGGTTCCGGCGCCGTTGTTGTCGCCGGCCACGCTCGCCGAGCTGGTCACCGACGCGGCCTGGGTGTTCGCCCCGGACATGGCCACGGCCAGGCGCAACGTCGAGCCGCCCGTGTTGGAGTTGAAGCCGGTGAAGCCCCAGCTGACGCGGATCCGGCCGCTGTCGGGCACGGCGACCGTGACCGTGGGCTGGGACGTGAAGTCCAAGAAGCTGCCTGCGCTCGCGACGGTCCGCTGGCCACCTTCGTCGGCGGCGTACTGCCCACCCCGGGCGATGACCTCGTTGGACCGTACGCGCCGCTCCAACGCCGCCAGGCGCCGCAGCAGCGCCCGTGGATCCGCCGGATCCAGGACGTCCGTCACAGCCGTTCTCCGGGCTCAGCTGGCGGCGCTGGAATGTCCTCCGGCTCCGGAGGCGGCGGCGGCAGGTCCGGCACGGGCACGGCCACCACCGCCACCAGCTGCCCCTCCGGATGATGCTCCTGCACGAACCCCAGGTCCTCGTTCCACCAGGCAATCAGCGACCGGCCGAGCAGGTTCGCCGGGGCCAACTCCCACGGCGACATGCGCTCCTGCTCCAGCAGCCACGCTTCGGACTCGGCCACCGCCTCGGCGAGGATCTGCCGGGCGTACGCCAGCAGCCCACCCGGACTCGAATCGGCAGGCCCCTCCGGGGGCAGGTACACGAACCCCTGGTCGGGGATCCACCGCAGCACCGCGCCTCCTAGATCTCGTACGCGCCAGTCAGAACGAGCTGGTCGCCGGCCGCCCACGCGAACGGCACCGCCGACCCGACGATGTTGTTGCTGATCCCCATCCGTTCGATGCCGTTCGCTGTGGTCAAGAACGCCGTCATCGGCCACCGCACGGTGCCGCCGGCGTTCGCAACGAACCCCTGCATCCCCTGGATGAACGCGGGCTGCGCGTCGGTCGGCAGCGAGAACGACCAGGCGCCCGATCCGACGTTCGTGCCCGATCCGATCTGCAGCCGCAGCCGCAGATACACCGTCTTCCCAGCAGGGAGGTACGCCCCGACCAAGGTGCCGTTGCCGAGGACAGGCGCTGTGGTGGACGCGCTCCACGCGGGGGCGTAGTACGTCCACGGGGAATACAGGTCCGACCAGCGGTCTGATACCTCCCTCTTCCAGAACGCCCGGTTGATGAAGTCCCCGTTGGACGGTGCGACGGGTGCGGCCATGGCTCCCCTAGCTGATCTCGAACGTGCCGGCCAGTAGCAACTGGTCGGACACCGCCCACGTCATCGGAATCAGCCCGGACACCCCAAGCGACCCATCGACCGCGATCCGCTCCACCCCGGTCGCGGCGGCAATGTAGGCGGTGCACGCCCATCGGTTGGTGCTGGAGGCGTCCAGGATGTGTCCACTGATCGCCTGGATCGTCACCGGCGCCAGGCCCGGCGGCAGGCTGAACGACCACTGGCCGCTGCCGTACGTCGTGGTCGACCCCGCCGCCAATCGGATTCGGATCGACGCGGTCTTGGCAGTGTCCGCCCGCTTGTACGCCGCCGTGATCGTCCCGTTCCCCAGGGACGGGTTGCTCGTGGACCCTGTCCACGTCGGCGTGTAGGAGGTCCACCCGGCGTACAGGTCCGTCCACCTGTTGGTGATCTCCTGGGCCCAGAACGTGGCGTCGATGAACTGCGCGGACGCCGGGCTCACTGGTGCGGCCATCGGATCCCCCTACGACGCCTCATACACACCCGCGATGATGATTTGATGACCGCTGCCCCACTCGAAGGGGACGTCGACCGTCGCCCCCAGGTTGGTGCGGATGCCGCCGGACCCGTTGACCGGCATCCTGTAAACCCCGTTTCCGCTGGTGAGATAGCAGCCGATGGGGTAGCGCGCGGACGACGGGCCGATCGCCACACCCGGCGCGGCCTGGACCGCCGTCGGCGCGTAACCGACAGGGAGCGAGAAGCTCCACAATCCGTCGCCGAACGTCGTCGTGCTGCCGGCCTGGAACCTCAACCGAAAGAAGACCGTCTTGCCGACCGCGCGGTAGGCCCCGGTGAGGGTGCCGTTGCCGACACTGGGCTGGGTGGCGTTGCTGGTCGACCACGTCGGCGTGTAGGCAGTCCATCCGGCATACAGGTCCACCCACTTCTGGTAGACCTCGGCGTCCCAGAAGGTCTTGTCCTCCAGGAGGCCCGCCGCGGGAATCACCGGACCGGCCATGGCAGCCCCCTCACAGCCCGATCCGCGTGGTCACGCCCAGCTCGCTCCGGCCTGGCACCCCGAGCTGCCACACCTGCGAGACCGCAGCCGGCGAAGTGTTGAACGTGATCCTGTGCTGCGTCAGCGAGATCGTCTCGCTGTAGCCCTCCACATGCAGGTCCATGGAGGACGTCGGCGACGGGGCCGGCAGCCCCGTCAGGGTGATGACATCGCTGATGTCGACGCCCAGGATCGACGCGTACTGGGCGCGCGTGTTGGCCATGAAGGTGACCTGCGTAATCCGAGGCGGCGGGTCCGCGCCCTTGTAGACGGCCCACTGCGCCGCCGCCAGTGCATCATCGTCGGTCGCCCACGGGCTGCTCTTGCTGTCGTCGTACGTGCCGTACTCGTCGATGCTCGCCGCGTTGGTCACCCGCTGGTCGGCGCCGCCGTCCCTGCGGTGCGTCACATCGTTCACGATCGGCTGGTCGTCATCCGACCACTTCAGGTCGTCCAAGAGGTCCGAGGCGACGAGCGTCACCGACGACGCCTCGTTGTACCGCCAGTTGCGGCACTCCAGCACGACCGTGTCGCCGAGCTCGCGGTCGGCGTACACCAGCCCGGCCTCGACCGCGGCAACGTCCCGAAGCGCCTGCAGGGGCGTGGACCCGCCCGCCACCTGCGGCGACATCTGCGTCGTGGACGACCCCCTGACCGCGCCCTCCAGGTGCAGCAGCCCATACACCCGCAGGAACCGCTGCGGCGTGGACTCGGTGGTGCCCGCCCCGGCCGAGTAGGCGTACGTCCAGTCCGGCATCGTGTTGCGCCGCATGTACCACACGTGGCTGATCACGCCGTCGAATAAGTTCGCCGACCCGTCCGGCGACTTGAAGCCGCCGACGACGATCCGGTCGTACAAGTCCGTCTGGACGATGCTGCCGTACCCGAAGCCTGTCGCGCCGGCCACGCCGTCGATGGTCGCGAAGACCCCGCCGTCCGACCTGATCTGCAGCGCGACCAAGTGGTCCTTGCCGTCCGCGAGGTTAAACCCGGCGGGGAACTGAGTCAGGTTGAACACCCCGATGGAGAAGTCGTCGCCGAGGAACACGCCCACCTGCAGGAATCCTGCGGGGGTCACATCAAGCACGACGGCCGCCCCGCCGAGCCCGGTGAACCTGTTGCACACCTGCAAGAAGTCCCTGCCGCCGACGGTGGTGTTGATCCAGCAGGCCACCACGATGCCGCCGGTGGCCGAAGCTAGGTTCGCACGCAGGCCCTTGCCCTGAGTGAAGCTGTACGGGGTGAAGCGCGGCGCGGGGATATCGTCCGTGCCCGGCCCATCAGCCGCCCCGAAATCCACCACGCCGCCCGCGCCGGCCACCTGGTAGGTCTTCAGGCTCTCCTGCGCGTAGCCGGACGTGTCACCAGCGGACGTGGAGTCGCTGTCGTCCCCGAGCGTCCAGTAGCCGTGCGGCCCCTGGAAGAGCATCTCCTCCTCGAGGAGCGACCGCATGGGGTTGAGCCTGCCGAGACGCTTCAGCAGATCCGACGCCGTCACGTCCGACAGGGCCAGGCCCGGGCCGTCGAGCCAGGCGACCGGCCACTCGTTCACGGTGCCGATGAACCGGGTGGAGATCGCGGCGTCGGTGCTGCTGTAGGCGCTCGCCGATCCGCCCCGCTCCACCTGGACGGCGTCCACCCAGACCTGTTGGCCCGATGTGGGGGAGGTCGACGGGGTGATCTGGAGGACCTGCCAGGTGTCGGTCGCCGTCCAGGTGAAGGTGATGCGCTGGAAGGCGTTCGTCGTGCTCGACGCGGTGCCGGTGCCGACGCCGGAGACGCCGAGCCGTACGGCCGGCGACCCGCCCGAGGGCACCCAGACGTACGCGCTGGCCGTGTAGACCTCACCGATCTCGAACCCGTACACCGTGACCTGCGCGGCCGGGCCCGTCCCGCCGGTGCCCCAGGTGACGAGCAGGCTCGCGCTGCCGACCTGCCCCCGGGTGGTCGAGCGGGCCAAGGATGGAGCCACCGTCCCGGCGGCCGACCAGTCGTTGATGTTCGTCTCAAACCCCGAGTTGGTGACCATGTTCTTCGTCCAGGTCACCAGGCGGCACCGGATCGGCCGGTTCTTCCGCACGTTCGGCCAATACGCCCCCGTTGCCAGGCCGGGGGTGAAGCGCCCGTCGGGGTTGTGGAACGTCAGCGACATCGTGCCGGGCTGGATGTCGCCCTGCTCGTCTCCGCGGCCACGGGTGATCTGGATCCCGGACTCGTCGCGGACGTAGCGGGTGACGTCGGTCCAGGTGTTGGTGTTCGGCCAGTCCACCTCAACGATCGGGGCGTGCGGCACCGCTCACCTCCGGATCATGACGTTGGTGCTGGACCGGCCGTTGGCCCGCCACAGCTTGGTCAGGATCTGCTCGATCTGCCGAGCGGTGGACAGCGGATCGATAGCGCCCTGGACCACGATGTGGTTGACCACGCCGCCCATGCCGAAGTCGCCGGCCATCTTCGCCACCAAGCCCATCGCCCGGCCACGGTAGGCCGGGTCGTACGGCACGTAGCCCTCGGGGTACTTGCCCTCGCCGAACAGCACGGTCGGTCGGGTGGCGACGCCTGGGCCGGGCCGCAGCCCGCCCGAGGCGTACCGCATGATGCCGCCGGCCTCGAAGAGGTGCCCGACGGCGTTGGCGGCGGCGAGCTCGTCTTCGCTCAGGCCGGTGTACTGCATCATCGCGGGCACCGACTTGGCGCCGTGCTTCAGCGCATCCTTGATCTTCAAGATGTTCGGGAGCTGCTCCAGCTGCGCCTGCTGCGCGCTGGCCTTCGTCACCTGCGCGTTGAGGGCCTTCAGCTTGGACTTGCTGAGCTTGACCGCCTCGGCGGCGATCTTCTCGGCGTCCGGGCCGCCCATGTTCAGCAGCTGCTGCGCCAGGTCGTAAAACCCCATGTCAGCGAGCTTCTGGATGTTCTTGATGAACGCGCCGGTGTTCTTGATGCCGAGCGCGAGCCCGGCGGTGAGCCGCTGAACCGGGGTCAGCTTGGTCTTCTTGTAGTTGGCCTCGGTCGTGCGCAGCTTGTCGGTCGCCGCCGCGAGGTCTCTGCGCTCCTTACGGACGCGGGCCTCGTCGTCAGCGATCGTCCGCGCGCTGCGGTGGTGCCGGCGGTCGTCGGCCAGTTTCCGCTCCGCCCGCCGCAGCTGGTCGATCGCGTCCTTGCGAGCGTTCGTCGCCTTCTTGAGGTCGTCCTTCGTCGCCGTCTTGCCCATGTACCGGTCGATGAACCCGCTCAGCGGCACGTCCACGGCGTCCACGGCGCCGCCGCTGGCGTAACCCCGCACGTACCCGCCGTCGGCGTATCCGACCAGGCCGCCAGCGGCGAACCGGCCCGCGTTGATGGCCTCCAGCAGGTCCCGGTGCCGCGAGGTCGCCGCGGCGTTTACGACGAACTCGCCGTTGGACGCCAGGATGGGCACCCGGTCGTCGCGCGGCCCGCCGGGCCCGGTCACCAGGCCGCCGTCGGCGTGCAGCGCCCGGCCGGCCCCCGGCGCGGAACTGGAGAAGTCCCCGATGCGGACGGCGGTGATGGTGACGGTCTTGTTGTGGATCGCGAGCAGACGACGCCGGAGGTCCTCGAACGCGGCCTGCGCCTGGCCCGTGTTCGCCGTGATGTCGACCTTCTTGCTGTGCAGGCCGTTGATTTTGTTGATGAGGCCCTGCGTCTTCACCCCGGCGTCGGCCGCCTGCTTGCCACTGATGCCGAATGAGTGGGCCAGCGCGGCCACCTGATCCTGAGCTGTGGCGTTCTTCCCGGCCAGCGCAGCCAGGCCGGGGAGCTGCTTCAGGAACGACTCGCGGGCGCTGTCGCTGGTGCGGGACACCGTGCCCTGCGCGGTCGCCACGTTGACCACCGAGTGGAGTAGGGCGGCGAACTTGTCGCGGGCATCAAGCGCCGCCTCGCCGTTCAGGCCGAGCGACCCGCCGGACTTGTGGATGGCCTCGCGGGCGTCGGCGAAGGCGCGCTTGAGGTCGGTCTGGGCCTCGAACAGGTCGATGCTCGGGGCGAAGACGTCCTTCAGTGCGGCCTTCAGGTCCTCCAGCTCATCGGTTGACTCCTGCGCGGCGCCGCCGACCTGGCGGATCGCCTCGGCCGTGGGAGCCGCGCCGCCCTGCGATTCCTTCATCGCCTCGTTGGTGCGCTTCCACTGCTCTTGGGACTCGCGCAGGTCGCTGTTCTGCCCGTCCAAGGCCGAGCGGACGGTGTTGGCATTGATCGCGTAGCCGTTCTGCGCGTCGATACCGCTGTCATACTGCCGGTCGAGCTCAATCGCCCGGTCGCGGGCCGCCTTCATCCCGGTGCTGATCCGCGACAGCGCGTCAGGCATGCCGAGCGCGGCGTCCGTCACGTCGCTCATGCTCAACCCGAGCCGCTGGGCGGCCTTGAGGACGCCGTCCGACTCCAGCCGGTTAACGACCATGGCCCGGGTGGAGTCGGTGAACGCGCCGGTCTCAGCGTTGAGGGTGTTGGCGAGCTCCTGCACGCGCTGCTGTGCCTCGGCGTGCTTGACGGCGAAGTAGCCCAGGCCGACAACGGCCGCGCCGACCGCGATGCCCCACGGCCCGCTCAGGAACGAGCCGACCGCGCCGAGGGCCGATCCGAACTTCTGCGCCCGCGGCCCCATGTCCGCGAGGGCGGCCTTGTATTCGGCGATCTTCGGAACGCCGAGCAGGAACGCGCCGGACACGGTGGAGATGACACCGGCCAGGCCGCCCGCGACGGTCACGGTGGTCTGGAGCGGCTGAGGGAGCTCGTTGAAGATGTCCACGGCCCCTCCCGCAGCCTTGACGAGCACGCGCAGCGCGTCGGCGGCGCCGGACCCGGACTGAATCAGCGCGGTCTCCAAGGACCCCTGGAGCCGTTCCAAGTCGCCGGCGAGGTTGTCGGTGAGCTTCGCGGCCTGGCGAGACGCGGCGCCGGAGTCGTCGACGGCCCGGATGTAGCCGCGTAGGCCCTGCTCGCCGGTCGAGTAGAGCACGGTCGCCGCGCGGATCGCATCACTGCCGAAGATCGTGGCGAGCGCCGCCTGCCGCTGGGCGGGCGTCAACTGACCGAGGCCCTGGCGCAGCTGCCCGGCGACGGTCGTGATGCCGGCGAACTGCCCGCTGGCGTCGTACGCCTGGATACCCAGCTCGTCCATCAGGCCCGCCGCCACGCTCGTCGGCGCGGACAGCCGCTGGAGCATCGTCTTCAGCGAGGTGCCAGCGTCGGACCCGTTGAGCCCGGCCTTGCTGAAGGCCGTGAGGGTGCCGACGGTGTCTTCCAGGCTGAGGCCGGTCTGCGCGGCCACGAGCCCGGCCTGTTGCATGGACTCGGCCATGCTCTCGACGCTCGCCGAGCTGGCGTTCGCGCCGCTCGTCAGGACGTCGGCGATGTGCCCGACATCCTTCCCCTTGAGCTGGAAGATGGTCATCGCCTCGCCGGAGATGGCGGCCGCCTGCGCGAGGTCGAGCTGCCCCGCCGCCGCCAGGTCCAGGCTGCCCTTCAGCGCGCCGCCGAGGATGTCGGCCGTGGAGATGCCGACCTTCGCCAGCTCCGTCTCCGCCTGCGCCGCCTCGCTCGCGGAGAACGCCGTGCTGGCCCCGGCCCGGATCGCGGCATCCCGCAGGGCGTCGAACTCGGCCCCGGCCGCGCCGGAGGCGGCGGCCACCCCGGACATGGCCTTCTCGAAGTCGGCGGCGGTCTTGATGGCCACACCGAACCCGGCCAGGAGGCCGGCACCGACGCCGACGGCGACCTGCCCGAAGGATGTCATCGCCTCGTGCCGCTTGCGCTCCAGCTTCTCCAGCTCGCGCTCGAAGACCTTTGCGCTCTCCTCAGCGCTCTTCATCCCCCGGTTGAAACCGGACGGGTCGGCGTCGATGTTGACCCGCAGGTCACGACTCGGCACGCACGACCTCCCTCGGTCTCAACACAGGGAACACGCCCTTGCCGTCCTCAGGCGTGATCGATGAATGCACTTCCTCGAGCACTTCGCAGCCGCGGCAGCGATACTTGTCACCGCGGTAGGCGTGCCGGTCACCGCCGACCCGCTCATCCCACTCAGCCGCCCTGGTGCCGCAGTTCGGGCACTCCTGATGCTTCCTGGCCCGGTACGCCAGCGCCTTGTCCCGGTCGTCGGCCGACCACGACAGGAACTCCGAGTGGCGGATGCCGTACAGCTCGCAGATCTCCAGCTCGGCGATCAGCTGGGGGTCGAGGTCCAGCCTTTTGGGAGGCCGGGATCAGGGACCCGCAGGTTGATGGCCAGCGCGAGGTTGTATGCCTCGACTCGCTCACCATGGGACAGCTGCGTGTCCAAGCACAGCACCCACTCGTCCCGCTCCAGCTCGCCCTGCACGCACGCCAGGAACAGCGCGCGGGGAAACCCCGGCCCCCACGCCTGATCATCAGCGACGGCCGGATGCTCCTTCAGCAGCGCCTCGTACCCGGGCGCGTCCAGCGCCACGAGCTCGACTGGCTCGAAGCACTCCGCCAAGGCCTGGCGGGCGGCGGCGAGACGAGCGTCGGCGGCGGCCAGCTCCGCCGATCCGGGCTCGGCGCTGATCGCCGTGATGCGCTGCTCGTCCTCGGCCCGCGCCAGCTCGCCGCGGGCCGCCTCCACCACCGGCAGGTCGGCGATCCGCAGCGGCCAGACCGTCGAGGGCCTGGACCGCTGCTTCAACCGGTCACGAAGGCTCATGCCGGGATCGTGACGTTCTCGGCCGGCTGGCTCGTGATGGCGAACTGGTGGACGATCCTGGCCACCTCGTCACCCACCGAGCGGGGCTTGCTCACCGACGACACCGTGACCGGGAAGACGTCCATGGGCTGCCCGGCCACGTCGCCGCCGTCCATCCACGCCACGAACCCGGTCGCGTCGCGCGGCATCAACTGCCGGGAGTCGATGCCGTTCTTGCTCGCGTACGTCGTCAACGAGGAGTCATCCGCGCTGATCCGGCCCGCGACCTTGCCTGTGAACCGCGACCCCATGTCCGGGGCGTCCGACTGGTTCGACGTCGTCTGCCAGCCGGAGTTGTCCGCGATCTCACGCGACAGGTCCGTGCCCGCGTTGATCTCTGCCCGGGTCGGGGCGCTCTTGTTCGCGACCGACGGAAGCCAGAGGACGACCGTCACCCCGGGGTTGATGTACCGCGTGCTCGCGGTGATCGGCGTCGCCGCCACGATCAGTCACCGTCCTTCGTGCTCGCGCGCCGACCCTTCGGCGTCTCCTTCGAACTGTCCGGCTGGGCGTCCTTGCCGCCGTCGGCCGTCTCGCCCTTCTCGGCCGCGGCCTTCACCTCGGGGTCGTCCTCCGACCCCTTGACGACCCACCCGGCCGCCTGGTGAAACGGCAGAGACGAGTCCGGCACGTCCACCTCGGAACCCGGGATGTCCGGGTGTGTGATGGTCGCCATCACGACACCTGCGTCCGCACCACAGCCACCGTCACCGACGTGGCCGAGCTGTAGGTGACCGACGCCCGCCCCGTCGCCGGGTCCCGGTAGATGTCCCGCACCGGGATGACGAACTCCCCGGATGTGGCCGGCACGGTGAAGGTCCGCCCGCTGACCGTCTGGTCGCCGTCGTACTTCTGGGGGTAGGCCACGGTGACCGTGACCGACGATCCGGCGCCGTTCTTCACGATCAGGTTCACCCCGGCGCCGGTCTCGCAGGTGTCACCGCTGCCACCGGCAGCCACGAACAGGTTGTCGATCCGCAGTCCCGTATTCGGGACCACGGTCGTGGTCAATGCGGCCACGCCGCCCTCCTTAGCTCCATCCGTGGCGGAGCATCACGCGCTGCACCGCCTGGTCGATCTCCTTGGCCGCCGCGTCCGCCCGAGCTTCCGCGGCCGGGAACAGGTATGGGCGTGCCGCTTGGGACACCCATCGGCCGTGCTTGAAGGCGCCGGGCCGCTCCACCCCGAAGACCATGTGCCGGGAGCGCGGCCAGAACACCGGATGACGGAACGTGCCGGGTTGGCCAAGGTGCTCGTAGGGCCTGCCGTGGGGTGCCTTCGCGGCCGACACGACGACCGACGCCCCCGCCCCTCGGCCGGAGAGCCGCACGCTGACCCGCATCGCGCCCGGGATCCGAGACGACCACGACGCCCGCCCTCGCGCTTCCTCCAGCACGCTCCGTGCGGCTTTCCGTACGGCTGGGCGCAGCTCCCGCCGCAGATCCGGCGGGATCTTCCCGAACGACTCGATCAGGCGCCGGATCTCGCTCACCGCATCACCCCGCGAACGCGTCGATGCGGATGGCCAGCCGGACCTCCGCCAGCGCGCCGTCCTCGGTCTGCTCCGCCGTGACTGTCAGCACCGCCAGCTGGGCCGACATCACCAGCCC
Source organism: Microbispora sp. KK1-11 (assembly GCF_006874435.1). Lineage (NCBI taxonomy): Bacteria > Bacillati > Actinomycetota > Actinomycetes > Streptosporangiales > Streptosporangiaceae > Microbispora > Microbispora sp. KK1-11. Next base: position 295,625 of record NZ_VIRJ01000006.1, read on the forward strand.
GTCCAGCGTCGGATCGCGCCGCAGCTCACCGCGCAGCGCCTCGATGAGCTTGAAGACCTGGGTGCGTACGGCCTGGGCGTCGGTCTCGCCCCGCAGCGACGACGCCAGGCAGTACACGTCGTACCGCTCTCGGTCCGGCGTGAACGCCAGCTGCTCGCGGTCGAGGGCGGCCTCCACCACGGCCTCGCCCGGCTCGCCGGTGAAGCCGATCGCGATGAAGTCCGGCTGCGTGCCGCTGACGGGCTGTCCGTCGATGACCTCCACGCCGTCGTCCACTGCCAGGCGGGCGACGGCGACGAGCCGGTCGAGCACGGCCGGGATGGTCGACGCCATCACGCGATCCCCGAGACCTGGTCGCCGAGCAGCTCCAGCGCACGGCGCGGCAGCGTGAACCCCATCCCCGGCGTCCACTGCTCCTCACCGCCGCCGCCGAACCGGGCATCCCGGCTCGTGCCGCGCTGCGTCTTCCACATGTGCTGAAGGACGATCAGCGCGGCCAGCTTCACGTTCGCCGGGACCTCCGCCATCCCCGCCGTGTAGACGACCGTGATCCGGCCGTCCTCCCAGACCCACTCACGGCCGCCGGACAACCTGGTGAGCACCCCGGCGTCGCCGTCCAGCTCGTAGCCGTCCACGCCCAGCACGGCGCCGCCTGGCAGCGTCACCGACGTCACCGACTGCACCGGCCGGTGCCGCAGCGCGATCCCGGGTCGCCAGCCGTCGTGCCGCTCGGTGTAGCTGGCGGGCAGCACCGAGCCGACGATCCGCTCGATCGGCGCCGTGATCCCCTCGACCATCCGGAGGATCTCGGCGTCGTCCGTGCCCGAGCTGATGTTCAGGTGCGCCTTGGCCTCTTCCAAGCTGACCAGGGTGGCCATCAGGACTTCGGCTTGGCCTTGCTCGCCGCGGCCGTCTTGCCCTGGCCGCCCTCGGCGGTCTGCCGCTCACCGGCGGCCGTACGGCCCTGCGGCGGCTCCGCCGGAGCGTTCGGGTCGGCGTCCTGCGTCCCCTCGTACCCGTAGTGCTTGAGCTGCCCGTCCACCTGCGCCACCCGGTCGGTGTCGCCCTGGTTGGCGTAGACCGCCCGCTCCCGCTTCAGAGCGGCGATCATGTTCTCGTCTCTGGCCACCATGGTCTCCTCCTTCGTCACTCAGGGACGATCAGCAGCGAGGCCCTGAAGGTCACGCTGGGCGTCGTCCCGGCCACCGTCGCGGTGACCCGGACGTAGTTCTTCGTCACGGCCGCCGCGGCGACCGCGTTCCCGGCCGCCGTCAGTTGCGACGTCGAACTGCCAGGCACGGCCGACCACGACGACCCGTCGGCCGACTCCTCCAGAGAGCAGTTCAGCGTCGGGGTGCCGGAGACGGCGGTGACGTGGACCATGAGCCACACGTCCGCGGCCAAACCGGCGTTGGCCACCGGGCCGCTGGTGTAGGTGCCGGCGGCGCGCGCCGCCGATGGCAGCGCAGCGTCCCCGAGCACGTTCCGAAGCCCCACCCGTTGCTCCTTCCTGAGCCGGGCCAAGGGGCACCCCCTGGCCCGGCATCACGCCCTAGAAGGTCGGGGTCACCATGCCCGTGCCCGACACCTTGCCCATGCCGTTGGAGTACCGGCCGAAGGTGTACGCGAAGTACGAGTAGGCGACCAGGAGCACGCCCAGCGAGGCCGCGGCGGGCTGCTCGGCCCGGATGAACAGCGGCGCGTTCGGGTCCTCCCACAGGTGGCACTCGGCCTGCGGGACGACGTACAGCTCGTCCTCGTTGGTGCCGGCACCGACGTTCGTGGCGATGTTGTTGTCCACGATGACCTCCAGGCCGCACGGCAGTACACCGCGCGGGCCGGAGGCGTAGGAGCTGTTCGGGTTGGCCACGCCGCCCGCCTGCGTGGGGATTCCCGCCCAGTTGATCATCGGCCAGGTGCTGCTCATCTGGCTGGACAGCCAGTACCAGCGCCGCGAGTGCATGATGGCGTGCGACGGGCGGCCCATCGCCAGCAGTGCCGCCTCCACCCCGGCCGCCGCGCCCAGGATCTTCGGGTACAGCTCGGCACCCGTCGGGGACGCGTCGGTGTAGCTGGTGGCCGTCGCCACGTTCGTCAGGCCGGTCGTGGCCTGGTTGAGCAGCGTCGCGTCGAGGACCGTCGCGACCCGGTTGAAAAGATCCTGGAGCGTGACGTCCTCGATGCCGGTCCCGCGGTCGATCGCCTGCCGGGACACGGTCTGCTGGCCGGCCGCGGTCTGCACCGGGATGGTCAGCAGCGTGTCGTCCATGTTGGTCTCCTGCACCGCCGCGTTCTCGGCCGACTGCAGGGCCGCGCCGGAGGCGGTCGTGATGCGGGAGATGTTCACGCTCATGCCGCTCTCGGGGAGCGGGTGACGGTTACAGACGTCGGCGAAGGGCCGCAGGGCCGCGGTCGCCGGCGCGTACATCTCGGTCAAGTAGGCGGGCACCGTGAGGCCGGCGAAGGCGCCCGTGCCCACCGCGCGCTTGAAGTACTCCGACCGCTCGACCCGCTCCTCGGCCATGTGCCGCGCCAGCTTGTTGGACGCCTCCACGTCCTGGAACAGGAAGCTGCGCGCCACGTCGAGCAGGAATCCCTTGCCGTACGGGTCGGTGTCCGGCCGGTACGTGCGCTCCTCGCGGCCCACCTGGATCCGCTGATCCCGGCCCTGCGCGCGGACACCGGTCGGCTTGATCTCGCGCTGCTGCTCGTCGCGCTCCAGCTCCTCGGCCTTGACCTCCTGGGCCCGGGCCAGCTTCTCCTTCGCCCCGGCGATGTCGGCCTTGGCCTGCTCGCGGATCTTCTTGAGCTCCTCGACCCGCTCGGTCTCCTCCTCCGTGAGGTGGGACCGGCCCTCCTGCTGGGCCTTGGCGAGGATGAGCTCGCCCTCCTTCAGGGTCTTGGAGACGCGCTTCTGCGCGGCCTCCAGCTCGACCTCGATCGATGCGATCAGGTCGTCAATGGTTCCAGCCATGAGGCGAACCCTTCGTGTTGATTCCGGATGGAAAGGCCCTCACGCTGGGCGATCTGCCAGCCGATTCGGGGCTGCCGCCGGGCGATCTGCCGGACAGCGGGGGTGGTGCAGGGCGGCCCCGGGCGTCTGCCGGGGGCGCCAGGTCAGAAGTCCTCGCGGGCCCTCTCCACGAGCAGCTGCGCCTGGAGCAGCGCGACAGAGGCGCCCTTCGGTTCCGGCGCGGGCGGCGGCGTGTGCCGCAGCGAGGCGGCCACGTCCAGGCGCTGCCCGAGCCGCTCGTACGCCTCCCGGGCGGCCAGCAGCGGCATCTGCGGGATCGCGTCGAGGAACTCCCCGGTCCGCGCCGAGATGCTCGTGTGCGGGTTCGCACCGTACGTCACCGGGCCGACGTCGCCGCGGTCCAGGTCGAACGCGTCGATCCGGTACTCGGTGTAGTCCGGCGACCAGTGCCCGCTGGTGATGCGGAACATGAACGACTGCTCGCGCACGTCGTCGTCCTCGATGGCCTGCATGAGCAGCTGCACATCGCTGCGCTTGGGGTTCAGGTACGCCCGCTCACCGAGGCCGGTCTCATCGGCCCACAGCTCCAACCTGCCGTTCCTGGTGCCCGCCATCGGCGTGCCGGCGTGGTTGAACCGGAACACCACCTCAGGGTTGGCCTCCAGCGTCTTGTCGGCCGCGCCGGCCGACACGACCTCCGTGTAGGGGCCATACCAGTCGTACATCTCGTACCCGCGCTCGAACACGCTGGCGTAGCCCTCGACCAGATACCACTGCTGGCCGTCGCGCTCGACCTTCTTGGCGCGCAGCGACGACGTGAACCGTAGGTCGGGCTGCTCGGGCCGGTCGCGCGGCAGCGCCATCTCGGTGGAGCGGGCCGCCTTGGCGCGCTCGGCCGCCGCGGTGGCGCGCAGCTGAGACAGGTCGGTCATGACGATCCTTTCGCTGTGGTCGCGGCCGGCTGCTTGTTGGGGCTGCCGAACACCCGGTCGAACTCGGCGTACTGCTCCTCGGTGAGCGGCGGCCGGTTCTCCAGCTCCCGCGCCTCCGATGGCGTGAGCATGCGGGCGTCGATCTGCGTCTTCAGCGTCTGCGCCCGCGCCTGGGGGTCCATCCGCAGCAGCGCGTCGGCGTTGAGCTTCACATACCGCGGCTTGGGGGTGAGCCGGTTCAGCGCCGTCTCCCGGCGCACGACGGTCGGCCCGAGGTGCAGCACGAGGAACTCAAGGTTCCGTTGCGTGATCGAGGCGTAGGTGATGCTGCCCGACGACACGGCGGCGTCGATTAGGTCACCCGGGCAGTCGAAGAACCGCGCGATGTCGTTGACGCCATACCGCTTGCCCTCGATCCAGTCGGCCCCGGCCTGCTCGGCCTGGAGCATGTGGTACTCCCAGTCCGACCCCGTGACGAACACGCCGCCGGTCTCCACCGACGCCCTGAAACGGCGCTTGGTCTCGTCGGCCTGCGCCGTCGTCAGGACCTTCTCGGTGTTCTTCAGGTGCGCGGCCGGGACGGCGCCGCCGGCGAACCAGTCCAGCGCGAAGTCCTGGATCGACAGGTACTCGCCGATCGACCATGCGGCGTACGCGACGGGAGACAGGCCTACCGGGAGGCCGGAGACCGTGTACTGCTTCTCGTGCCACACCTGGTCTGGGCTGTACTCGATCCCGCCGATGACGTACTTCAGCTCGCCCTTCCGGACCCGAACCACCACGTCGGACAGCGGCTGCAGCTCGATCCGCGCCGGCAGGCCCAGCCCGTCCCGCGCGGCGATCAGTCCGAACGTGTTGCCGCCCCGATCCAGGTCGAACTGCGTCGAGTACATCCACTCCAGCATGTCGACGCGTTCGCCGCCCGGGTTGATCAGCACCGGGGGCTTGGGCATCTCCACCTGCACGCCGCCCACCCTGCGGAACACGTCGATCGGCATCGTGCTGATGAGGTTCGCCCGCAGTCGCAGGCACGCCCACACCGCGCTGTGCCGCAACGCGGACTCCTGGGTCACGGTGACCGCGCCGCGGCGCGCCTCGGGCCGCGGCGGGATGTCCCCGGGGCCCTGCACCTTCGAGACCCGCGCGGCCCGCCGGGAGAACAGGCTCACGCCGCCCCCCGCCGCTCAGCCGCCGGGTCCGGACGGTCCTGCCGTGCCGCCCACCATGACCCAGCCAGGACCACCACACCGGCGGCGGCGAGTGCTCCCCAGCCGAGCAGCGGCAGCAGCGCCGCGGCGACCCCGGCCGCGACCAGCAGCAGCCCCAGCACGTCCAGCAGGTCCGTCACCAGCTCCCGCACGCCGCCGCCTCCTTCAGTACACCGAGTCGAGTGGGTCGTAGTCCCTGCTCACCTGCGGGCCGATGATCAGCAGCACCCACCGGGCGAGCGTCACCGAGAAGAACGGGCTCACGTCCACCAGCGAGCGGCGCCGGTCCAGCGCCCACGCGTCCCCGAATGGCCGCGTCCGCGCCCCGTTCACCGCGGCCGTCAGCTCCGCCTGGTCGCGGTGCACCACCGTGCCCTGGTTGATCGCATCGGCCATCTGGCCGCACGCCTCGACAATGTCGCCGGTACGCATCACGATCAGGTCGCCGCGCATCGGCCGGTCCTTGTCCTTTGGCGTCGTCACCCCGGCCGCCACCAGGTCATCGATCAGCGACCCTGCGGGGGAGCCGGTCGACGCCACCGCGACCGCGACCGGATCCCACAGCGCCCGCAGCCGCACGATCGCCGGGACCGCCCAGTCCGTGCCCGGGTGCCGGTCCACGACCTCCAGGTGCACACGGCCGTCGTCGCGCAGGGCCGCCAGCCCGATCGAGGACCACGCCCGGTCGTGCGCCACCTCGATCACGAACGCCAGCTCGCGCCCGGCCTGCGAGTCGGCGTCGGCCAGCCCCGCCCATGCCTTCACGGGGATGTTCGGGTCCTGCGGCGGCACCTGCTTGCGGGTCCGGTTCAGGTACGCCCGGTCGAACTCGGCCGGGTCGAGCTTGTCCAGCTCGGCGCGGATCGTGTCCTCGGTGACCGTGTGCCCCAGCGCGGGCAGGCAGGTGCGCCACGTCTCCGGGTCGTCCCGCGGCAGCTCGTCCGGGGCGAACCACTCGAAGTAGGCGATCCGCGAGTGCTCCCCGGTCTCCCACAGCCGCTCGACCAGCTCCCGGCCGGCGGCGCGCTTCTTGTTCAGCCACACCGACTTCTCGGTGCCGCCCGCGCTGGCCCACCACAGCTGGGCCATGTCCCGGGTCAGCATGGCCGGGGAGAAGGCCTGCTCCAGCCGGTCATCCTCGTGCGCGAACGCCTCATCGATCACGCCCAGGTCCAAGGGCGGGCCGTGCCCGGCTTTCTCGGTGTTCGCGGTGATGCCGAGCTTGGACCTGGTCTTGGACCAGATGATCGCCTCGTTGCCGTTCGACATCCGAGTCCGGTACTTCCCAGCAAGCGACGACTCGTCCAGCGTGACCAGGAACTCGTCCTCGAACCGCTCCCGCGCCATCCCGCGCGTCTGCGCCGCGTACACGACCCGCTGCCGATGCCAGGCCGCGATCCGGTGCACCATCAGGCCGAGGATCTGCTGCGTCTTGCCCTGCTGTCGCGGCACGCTCAGCCCGACCTCGCGGTAGGAGAACACACCCGTGTCCGGGTCGATCTCCAGCGCCACGTCGAGCACGTACTTCTGCCACGGCATCGGCGGGTAGCCGAGCCGCTCCATGACCTTCCACGCCTTCGGGCCGAGTGACGGCCGGTCCGGCCGGCGCGGCGTGCCCCACAGCGGCGGGCACTCCAGCCCGTACAGCTCGCGGCACTGCTCGGCGAACTCAGGTGGGATCTGCCAGGTCTCCGAGGTCGTCATCGTCCTCCTCGGGAGCCCTGGCCTCCATCAGCTGCGCGAGCGTGGCGCGCAGCTCGCGATTCAGCTGTGGCAGGAGCTTGCCGTCCTCGCCACCGCCGTTGTCGATCTCGCGAGCGAGCCGATAGGCCATCTGGGCCAGCGACGGCTCCAATCCCACCAGATCGCCCAGAGCCTCAATGTCGCTCTGTACGGCGGCGGTCACCGGCCCTCGCAGGGCCTCCTCAGGGAGCGTCGCCGGCTGACTGGCGTCCGGGGCCGCGAGCAGAAGCAGCGCCGGAGTGACCTCCAGGGCGGTCGCGATCGCGACCAGGTCGTCGACGTCGACTCGCCGCGCCCCCGACTCGATCTTGCTGAGCACCGAGGCGCTCATTACGCGGCCGGCCTCGGTGACCCGATCGGCGAGCTGTCCCTGATCCCACCCGCGGCCCCGGCGCAGGCGAGCGATGGCCTCGGCGACGTGCTCACCGATCTTGCCGATGTCCACGGGCCTGCTCGCCATGACCGCCTCCGTCTCGGCGCTCGCCATCATCGCCGATGTGATCATCGGCTTCAGGGGGAGAAAAATGGCAGCCTGGGCGCGGGTCAAGACAAGATCGTGATCAAAAAACTCTGACCTGCACAAACGCGAGAATGTCCGATTCTGGTGGCGATCTTCGCCCCCTCGGGTCTCCGCAGGTCAGGGCCCTGCGTACCAATCCCGCGAGGTGATCAGCCGTCTCACCTGGGACAACGGCTTGTCGCCCTTCTCGCTGTTGCACTTGCGCAGGCACACCGGGCAGCCGTCTACGCCGTGAATGGGCGCCATGTTCTCGGGGTCGAGTCGTGCTCCGCCCTGCTTGACCGAGACCACGTGGTCCACGGCGTCGGCCCCGCCGTGCCCGCACACCAGGCAGACGTCGGACTCCGCCAGGATGCGAGCGCGCAGCTTGCGGTACTCGTACGTGGCGAGCTCAGTCCGGCCGGCGGCCATGGCTCCCTCCCGAGGGTGGGTGCGGCAGGGACCCCGCGTCAGTTCCTGCCGCCCCGTCTTCCCCGACCTCCGACCGCCCGTCGGAGTCTGTGTGGCCCAGGTGTTCGGCGAGGGCCAGGCTTGCGATGCGCGTGCAGCGGTAGGCGTCGAGCGCTGCAGCATGCGGGTCGAGGGTGTGGTCGGTGAGCGCGGCCCGGGCCTGGTCGAGGTAGGCGAGGGCCTCGGCGGTGAGGTTGGTCATCATGCCCCCGAGGGTGACCAGGCCGGGCTGTGCCGGGTGGGGTCGAGGGCGGTTCTGTGGATGAGCCCGGACGCGACGAAAGGCAGAGCGAAAGCTATTACGCCCATGGTGCCGTGACATTTCTCCCGATTAGGTCTTATGTACCTTTGGGTCCTTGGTGTCACAATGCCCGAATTGGTCCCGCATTAGTGGATGATGGTGACGTGAGTATGGACATCCCATGGGCGGTTGCTGAGCTGAGGCACTTCCTTGAGCTGGCGAAACTCCGTCCAATCGAAATCCCCGACATCGCTTACTTCGGCAGCGGGATGTGGAACGCCGCCAGCGACGACGAGATCGCAGAGAGCGCGCAGGTCGTGGAGAAGATCCTTGATCGCGCCCTGCCTCGGTGGAGGACTGCGGTTCCTGCCGACGAGAACGAGACCGTGAACAAGTGGTGCCAGCACATCGAGGCGGCCCGCAGAGCGGTCGTTGAGCTGGAGCGCCGTGAAGAGATCGCCGAGAAGCTCGGCGAGGACGCTCCGGACCTGAACGCGTCCCAGATGCATCCGTGGATCTGGGACGGCGCCAAGGCGATGTGGCAGTCCGGTCACTACCGACAGGCGGTCGTCGCAGCGGCAATCAAGCTGAACGCGGAGTTGCAGAACAAGATCGGCCGCAACGACGTGTCCGAGAAGGACCTCTTCCGGCAGGCGTTCACCACGAAGGCGCCGGAGCCTGGCAAGGCGCGCCTGCGGCTGATGCCCGACGACGGCTCGCCCACGTACACCAGCCTCCAGGAGGGCGTGGCCGCCTTCGCGGAGGGCTGCTACCGCGCGATCCGCAACCCCAGCAGTCACGTGCCTCAGCCCGAGCTTCCCGAGCACGAGGCGCTGGAGCAGCTGGCGGCGTTCAGCATGCTCGCCCGCTGGGTGGAGTCGGCGACCGTCGAGCGATAACGCGATCCGAACACGACGAAGGCCCGCTCACCGGCGGGCCTACTCGTTTCAGGACACCATGATGATGCGTTCGCGCAGGTGGTCCGTCAAGTCGACACGCACGAGAGCTGGCCAACTGGAGTCCGCGCGAAGATACACGACGGCTAACAACGCTCCCCTTCTGACGATCGTCTAGATAATGTCCCTCTGTGCTCTTTTCGCTACCAACACCGTCGCCACCAACGCCAGCCCCCACAGTTACTGTCACAGACACCGTCATCGTCCCCACTTCTATTCCGACACCTATCATCACCACTCCACCAGACAGCGTGAACTGGCCGAGCACTCTGCTGGACGGGTTTGCGGGAGCCTTCCTTGGAGCGGTCATTGGCGGCGTTGTTGCCTTCGCCGTCGCCCGATGGCTTCTCAACCGCGAAGCAGAGGCAAGGAGAGAGAGTGAGTTGCAGACGCGCGCGGACCGCGAGGAGGACCTTCGCTTGGCTGCTGTGCGCCACCACGAACAAATGGAAGCAGCGCAGGCTAGGCACGAGCTGGAGATGGCGGCGGCTCGCGAGCAACATGAGCGAGAGCGAAATGATGCTCAACTTAGACATCAAGCAGAGCTAGAGGCGGCTCAGGAAAGGCAGCGCGAAGCACGCCGCCACGACGTAGGCCAGGATTTCCTTATTGCCCTTAACGAGTTAGCGCAGCGAGCCCTGGCTGGGGATGCAAGGGGCGCGAGTGACGCACTTACCCGATTGGGCGTCCTGGTCGCTACCTTCTCTTACGTCATCGACAACGAGTACATCGATGATTGGAGGAGTGACAACATGAAACGTCTCGCAAGTGCATTTCGGCAATTTCTGGAATCCTCCGACACTAAAGCGCTCTCGGATCAGATAAGCGGCATGATCGCCCAAGCAGGGCTATGGATCGAGCTACCGCAAGCCCAGCCGATACGGTGGGATGACGATTCGCCTCCCAGGTAACCCGTCGGGGCGAGAAGACGGCCAGGCATGGTGGTCTGTCCCGCACGAGACGACGGCACGCGGGGACATGGCAGCATGAAAGTCACCACGTCAACGACCCATAAGCGTGAGCACGTCCCCGACCCGGTAGAGCGGGCGCCCGAGCTCGTCGGCCCCGTGCCCGAGCAGGCGCCCGCGGTGGGCGTAGCCGCGGATCATCGACGGCGTGAGGTCGGGCCGGAACCCGTGCAGGGCGCGGGCGATCTCGGTGGCGGTGCCGAGTCGGTCGGCCACCTGCTGCATCAGCCACGCCTCCCGCGCCGAGGCGTCGTGCGTCGCGCCGCAGGTGCGGCAGCGGATGGTGCGGGCGCCGTGCCGGGCGTACAGGTCGGCGTCGCACCCGCTGACCCCGCAGGGCCCGGCGTACCACATGCCTGGTGGCAGGTCGATGGCGCGTCGTGCCTGGCGTACGGCGTCGCCGAGCTCGTCGACGGCCTGGGCGGCGCCGTGGTGGCCGAGGAGCCGTCCGCGGTGGCGTAGGAGCCACAGGGCGAGGGCGGGCACTGTGTCGGCCGGTGGGCGGGTGAGGTCGATGCGTTCGCATGAGAGGTGGTCGCAGAGACGGCAGACCGGCCCATGGGCGTCTTTCAGGTCGGCGCGGGCGGCGAGCGCCGTCCACCAGCCGGAAAGGGCGCTGTGGAGGATCTGGCGGGCTTCGCGTGCCCTTTGGTCCCACGGGAGGGCGGTCTCGGTGGACCTGGATCCGCCGGTTTCGCCGATGCGGGATTGGCGGGTGAGGGTGATGTCGAGGTGCCGGTCGAGGGATGGGCAGTCGGCGAGGTCGCGGATTGTTTTCGCTGCGCAGGCTCGGCAAATCCGATGGTTGCCCGGCATTTGCCGCGTGCATCCGTGGGTGGGGCAGGGAAGGCTCATGTTTCCTGTCCTTTCAGTACGGCGGCTGGTCGGGCGTAGGCGGGGCGATGGGTATTTCGAGGTGGACGGCGGGTTTTCGTGGTGGCGGGAAATGCGGTCCGGGTGGGCATTGGTGTTCGGCGACGACGGTCCATTTCCGGGGAGCTCGGATGCGGAATTGGGTGCGGTGCACGAGGTAGGGCTTTCGGGGAAGGCCTATGGGGTGGATGTCGTAGGTCATTCGGCCGGCGATGAGGGCGGCGAGCTCGTCGGCGGGGTCGATGGGGGCCGGGTCGGCGCGAGCTAGGAGTCCTTGGCTGTGGGCGGCGAGGATGGGCCGGCCGCAGCGGTGGCAGGTGTCCAGGAGTGCGGGGGTGGAGATGAAGTGCTCGGTCATGATCGCCTCGCCGTCCGGGGTGACGGATGACGGATGTGACACGTGGCTCCGCTTGACGGCCTACACACGGGCGCGTGACGCGCGCGCGTGCGCGTACACGCGTGTGTAAGGAGATCAACGGGAGCGAATCTGTCATCTGTCATTCGATCTTGCTTGGGTATGGTCTTTGTGCAGGTCAGGTTCCGGATCGAGGCGATGACGCATCTGTCATCGGGTGACGGGTGAGGGCGGCCCGGGAGGCGGTTGGTCACCAACCTGGGCCGCCGATCTTCCCGTTGTCGGCCTCTGGACCCGATGACGGATCCTCGTCGTCGGCGAGCAGCGCGATGCCGGTGTAGGACCGGGCCTTGGATGTGCGGTCTTGGCCGACGCCGAACTTGCGAGCGAGCTCCTGCGTGAGCTTCTTGGCGGAGACCGGGGCTTCGCCCTCGGAGTAACACCACGCCTCGTACGCCTGGCGCAGCTTCGTGGTCTGGGTCTGCACGTGGTCGGGCGTGAGCGGCGCGAGGTGGCAGCGCTCCTCCACGAAGCGGCTGACGGTGTCCTGGTCGGCGGCGTACTCGGCGGTGGCGGCCTTGACCCGCTCGGGCTCGGCCAGGCCGCCCGCGGCGTACTCTGCGGCGCCCGCGACGATCCAGGCGAGCAGGGCGGGCCCGTGGTCGCGTGCCAGGATCCCCTGGAGGTCATCGATCATCTTGTCTTCGGGGACTTCGTGCTCGAAGGGGATGAGGCGCAGGCGGCGCCAGAAGGCCCGTCCGCCCGCGCGGACGTGGGGCTTGTGGTTTCCCATGAGCCACAGCGTGTGCGTGGCGGTGAACGTGAAATGGTCCTGGCGCATGAACCGGGCGGTCAGGGAATCGCCACCGGTCAGCAGCTTGACTTTCACTTCGTCAAATCGGTCGTCGTCTCCGACTTCGGAGCAGACGACCATTCTTACACCTGCCAGGCGCGCAATTTCTGTTTCGTGCTGGGGGTGCGCCTTGGCCATCAGGAAACCACTCGGCGCGGTGGTCGCATAATCGCCGAGAACAGCCATCAACGCCTCAAGGAACACGCCCTTGCCGTTGCCTCCGGAGCCGACGCAGAACGGCAGGACGTGGCGGGTGACGGCCCCGGTGGCGGAATAGCCGACGAGCCTGCGCAGGTAGGAGATGAGTTCGTCGTCGGCGCCGAAGGTGTCGTTCAGGAATTGGGTCCACAGGGTTGTGTCGGCGCTGGGGTCGGGGGCGCAGCTGGTGATGCGGGTGTGGAGGCGGGAGGCGTCGGAGGGCAGGAGCTGGCCGCTGGTGAGGTCGATGATCCCGGCTGGGGTGTTGAGCTCGAAGGGGTGGGCGTCGAGGTCGCCGAACGCGACGACGGTCCTCGTGTCCGTGCTGGCCTGGGTGAGCATGGCGGTGACGCCGGACGCGGACAGGGCGTACTTCTTGTGCGTGGTGGACTGCTTGTCGCCTTCGGGGAGGGCGCGGGCGACGCGCTTGGCGTACTCGCGGACGATGCCGCCGGAGACGGGCTGCCATTCCCAGCGGGTGCCGTCCCAGGCGAGCCACCGGCCGCGGTCGGCGCAGAAGCGTACGACGTCGCCGAAGCGATCGACGAGCGCCAGGGCGTTGCCGTCGTCGGAGTTGGCGTAGGTGCGTTCCTCCACGAGCGTGAGGTGGGCGGTGCCGGGCTGGAGCTCGTGGACGGTGGCGAGGTTGCCGTCCACGAGCGGCGGCGCCTGTGGGCCGGTGGCAGGCCGGGTGGGCTCGGGGCGCCTGCCGTACCCGGCGGCCAGTAGCGCGCGGGCGGCCTGGGAGTGGTTGCCGCCGTGGTGGATGTGCGCGTACGCGCCGAACTTGTCGTAAGGCCGCTCAGGCTCGAAGTCGGTGGAGGTGGAGAAGACGAACAGGTTGTCGGCGTCGTTGCGGCCGGTGGTCGCGCTGATCCCGGTGGACTTGCCGGGGCGGCACCAGAAGACCTCGTTGCCGCGCTGCCAGACGCGGGTCCAGCCGAGCGGGATCAGGATCTCGTCCCAGGTGGTCCGCTCGTTGTAGTCGTCGCCGGGTGGCACTCCGCCGTCTTCGTAGCCGGGGGCGGGCTGGGTGAACAGCCGCGTCCCGTCGGGCTGGGCGTGCAGGTCCTGGGGGCCGATGGGCATGGCGTCGAAGGCCCCGGCGAGGTGGTGGAGGGCGTCGCGCTCGGCCTCGGTGAGGGTGGCGATGGAGCCGGGGCCGCCGGCCGCGAGCGTCCACGGCTTCCCGCTGGGGTGCGTGGTCCCGGCGGAGGGCGCGACGACGACCCATCCGCCTTCACCGCGGGTCTCGGCCAGGAGTTCGATGGTGGGGCGGCCGGTGGCGGGGTCGGGCGGGCCGGGGCGGCGGGCGAGCTTCGTGTTCCCGGCTACCGGCCCGGTGACGCGGTAGAGCAGGTGGATGCCGCCGGTGGGGGTGACCTCCATGTAGCCGCCGGCGACGCGCCGCCACAGGTCGCCGAGGCCGGACGCGTGCGCGAGCTCGGTCATCTGGGCGAGCAGGTTGTCGGCGACGGCGCGGCCTTCCAGCTCCAGCATCTCCAGGCCGCCGGACACGGCGCCGCAGACGACGCCGAGGCCCTGGTGCCCTCCCCCGGCGAACCAGGTGTCGAGCTGCTCGGGTGTGGGCCGGGTGTGCTGCCATTCCTTCCAGGGGACCGCGGGCCGCTTGGTGCCGTCTGGCGCGGCGGGGAGGACGCAGAGCCCGGCGTTCGCGAGGGCGTGGGCCGCCTGGAGGATGGCGTTGTCGTTCAAGGTGTGGTTCCCCCCGCTTCGTCGGTTTTCGATCTCGGAATGGGGCGGGCGGGCCAGGACCCGCCTCCTGACCCGCCCGCGTCTGGGTGCCGCCGTCTCAGGCGGCGGGTGGTGCCGGTGGAACGGCCATGCCGAGCTGCGCCATGGCGGCGGCGACCTCGGGCGTGACCTGCTGCCCGTTGGGCAGGGTGACCGTCCCGACCGCCGGGACCGCAGCAGGCACCGGAGCGGGCACGGCGGCCGGGACCGCCTGGGGAGCAGGCTGCGGGTAGGCCACGGCCGGGGCCACGGGTGCGGGGGCGACCGGCGCGGCGGCCACCGGAGCCGGGGCGGCCTGCGGGAGCGGCACGTGCTGAGCCTGGGGAGCGGGCTGCTGCGCCGCGGCCCCGAAGTTCGTGGTCCCGAACGGGTTGCCCCCGACGCTCTGCAGGTACTGCGCGGCGTACGCGGCGTCCTGCTCGTTGAACGGCTGGAGGATGTACGGCGCGCTCTGGCCCGGCTTGGCGGTGCCCTGCCCGAGGCGGGCGAGGACGGGGTCCTTGCCGATGTTGGCGGACAGGGAGCCGATGAGGGGCTTCTGGAAGAGGAGCACGTTCTCCTCGGCCTTCGGGCCCTCGGGGTGGGTGAGGACCACGAGGTCCACCTGGATGGCGTCGGACGCCCCGAACTGGGTGACGATGCCCTTCCTCAGCTCGCGGACGTAGAAGAGGATCAGGTGGCCGACGTAGTCCTTGGCGCGCCAGTCGGATCCGGCGCTGGGCTGGCTGAACTGCATGGGACGTTCCTTTCGGAGGGTTACTGGTTGGCTCCCGGGCAGCCCCGGGAGAGGTCGGTGGACTTGGGCAGGAACCAGGGGCAGTACGTGCAGTACGCCTCCGTGGTGGGGAAGGCCGCCCACATCTGCGGGTTGGCCTCGGGGTCCAGGCCAACGACGGCGGCGAGGACGTTGTCGCGCCGCTGGAGGGCGGCCTGGGCGAGCAGCGGCTGGAAGGGCTCGGTCCACACCCACATGCCGTCGAGGCGGCCGGAGCGGGGCAGGAACACGATGGCGACGTGCTCGATGTCCTCGCCCGCGTTGGCATAGCCGAGGCCGTAGGTGTGGGCCTGGACGCGGTAGGTGAGGCCGGGGTCCTGCTTCTTGCGGTACTCGGTCATCGCGGTGGCGCCGGGCACCTTCCAGTCGATGACGCACTTGAAGAGCCGGTCGAGCAGGTCGGACGAGCCGACGAGCTTGGCGTCGGCGGCGACCCGGCGCTCGAGTACGTACCTGGGCCGGCCGTCCGGCAGCGCGTAGTTCGCCGCGCCGAACGTGTGCTCCAGCCAGGCGTGGACGGCGGTACCGACGATCGCCGCCCACGGGTCGGTGTCGCTGTTGGGCTTGGGGTCCCAGTCGAGCAGTTTGTAGGCGAGGCGGCGCACGCACGGGGTGCCGATCTCGGACGGGCCGATGGAGCGCTGCCGGGATCGGGGGGCGTTGTCGTTGGCGGCCTTGATGACGCCGGTGACGTGGGCGGCGATCTCGGCGGCGAGGCCGGTGAGCGCCGGGGACGCCCATCCGGCGGTCGGCTGCGAGAACGCGGTCGTCACTTCCACTCCCCCACCAGGTTGAAGGGACGGCCCGGCTTCTTGGCCTTGTAGTACTTGGCGTAGATGTCGGGGTGGTCCGCCTTGAGAGCCTTGCCGTCGATGCCGCCGCCGGGCTTGGACCACTTCCAGGTGATGGCGGGTCGACCGCCGATGGTGGCCTCCTGGGCGTCGCCGATGAGGGCCTGGAGCTGCTCTTCGGCGCGCTCCTTGGCGGCCTTCCACGCGGCTTCGTTCTTGGCGGCCTCCTTGTAGAGGGCGAGCCAGTTGGCGGCCTCGGCGGGCAGCTCGACCGTGGCGGGGTCGGTTTCCTTCGCCTCGGCGGGGTCGGTTTCCTTCTCCTCGGTGAGGATCTTCATGGTTTCTGAGTCTTGATCCAGCGAGCGACAGATCGCCGCGCCGAATTCGGTTCTGGGGGCATCTACAGCGTTTTCCACAGGGATGGGGGTCTGGGCCCAGGTCTCGTCGCCGGTGCCGCCCCACAGGGCAGACCGGTCGAGGACCTCCCGGGCACGGGTGACGGCGACGTAGGCGAGCATCGCCTCGGCCGTCTTCAGCGTGCCGTCGTCGTCGAGCATGTCGGGGAAGTCCGGCGCGAGCCGTACGGTGGCCCACTCGCGGCCCTTGGCCTTGTGAGCCGTGCTGATGACGACGTCGGCCACGAGCTCGGAGGAGAGCTGGTCGACGGTGCTGATGATGGTCTCGGGCCCGTGGGAGTCGATCAGCTTGACCAGGACCTTGAGGTCGGTGCCGCCGGAGTCGTTCTCCACGTAGTCCTGGACCTCGGCCCAGGTCTTGAAGGCCATCAGCTCGGGGTGGTAGGTCGGCTTCCCGGCTCGCAGGTCCCGGCAGGCTTCGGCCAGCGCGCGGATCTCGACGCCGTCGCCGACCAGGGCGACCTTCTGCCCGGTGGCGAGGGCGGCCATGGCCTGGGCGATGGCGCCGGCGTTGGTCCGGCACAGGATGGCGGCCGGGTTGGTCAGGCGGGCGAGCCGGGAGTCGAGGGCGGGGTTGCCGGCCAGGCGCAGGGGCGCGTTCAGCAGGTCGAGCCAGACGTTGGCTTCGTCGGCGATGGCCTGGCCGAACCGCCAGGACTGCGTGAGGGCGAGCCGCTGGCCGTCGAAGGTGGTCATGGCGTCGATGGCGCCGCGCCAGCCGTAGATGGCCTGGGAGCGGTCGCCCACGAGGATGCGCTGGGCGGACTGGCGGGTGACGACGTCGGCGATGACCGGGTTGGCGTCCTGGGCTTCGTCGAGCATCACCAGGTCGTACGGCAGGGCGGGCCGGCCGAGTGCCCAGATCTTCAGGTAGTGGTCGTGGGTGAAGCGCAGCTTGCCGTTCGGGTCAGTGATGTCGGTCCAGGCGCGCAGGGCCAGGGGCACGATCGCGGCGCGAAGGGCCATGCGCGCGTTGGCGTCCTCCAGGCCAGGGACGACAGGAACGTGCTCGGGGCCGATGGTGTCGGCGTCGGAGTGGCAGAACTTCGCGACGGTGTCCATGACGACCCGGGCGACCTTGGGCGCGGTCAGGGCGTGCTTGCCGAGGTCGAGCACCGGCGGGATGCCGAGGATCCGGGCGACCATCTTCGCGGGCAGCCGCGGGCTGTTGAGCCGGGCCTCGTACCGGTAGCCGACCGCCCGGAAGGCGATCGAGTGCGCGGTCGCGCAGTGGGTGACGATCGGGAAGGATGCGCGGGCGTCCTCGGCGATGGCCTTGTTGTAGGCGAGGTAGAGGGAGCGGTTGCTGCGGACGGCGCCGGCGACCATGCGCAAGGTCGTCGTCTTCCCGGTCCCGGCTCCGGCCTCGATTACGAGGTCGCGCCGGGTCTCGGCCGCGTCGAGGATGTCGGATTGCTCGGGCGTGGGCGCGAGCCCGGGCGCGGTGAATGCGCCCACGAAAGTGGAAGGCTGAACGAAGGCGGGCGACTGGTCGCCGACCGGTGCGGGCTGGGTGAACATCACGGTCACGCGGTCCTTCCGAGCTCGATGAGGGCGGCGCCGTCGGCGAGGCCCTGGGCGTAGGCGTTGGATTCCGCCTGCGTCTGGCCGTAGGTGACGGTCTTGGCGCGGTTCACGAGGACGGCGGCCACTTCACGACGGGTGGCGTAGTGGATCGCCGGGATGACCGTGGCGAGCGCGAGGGTGAGCCACATGACGTCGTCGCCGTCGTAGCCGTCGATGCTGGTGGCGCCGGTCCCGAAGGCGCCCATGAGGGCGAGCAGCAGCAGCTCCTCGGGGACGTCGTTGGTGTTGGTGTCCTCCGGCGCGGGGTTGTCGCAGGCGGCCAGGATCGCGGCGGCCAGCACACGCGCCCAGTGCGGGTCCAGGCAGGCGATGGGCCGGCCGTGGTGGGTGTCGACGAGCCCGGGGTGCGGGGTGCCGTTGTGGGTGTGGTGTTCCACCCGGATGCCGGCGGCGGTGACGGGCAGGGTCAGGGACACGGGGGGTTCCTCCGATCAGTGTGTAGTGGTGGTGATGAACGGCGTCTCGGGCGTCCAGGTGCGGACCACCGAGGGCGGGGCCGGGTGGGCCTTGTCGATGGCGGCGGCGAGCGCGTGGCACGCCAGGGCGAGGACCAGCAGCGCGACGATGAAGACGACATGCCGGGTCATGACGTGCCGTCTTGGTCGGTCTGGGCGAAGCCGTCAGCGACCTTCTGGTCCTGCGCGCACGGCGAGCACAGGTAGAGGTCGGCACCCTGGTGGCGGCGGCGGTAGCGCGCGGTGGCGGCCCGGCTGGTGTCGTCGCCGCCCGCGATGCGCTGGACGCAGCGCTGGCACTTGTCGCGGCCACCGCGCCAGAGCTTGGTCCACACCGGTTTCCCGGTCTCCTCATCTGCGGGTCGTCGCGGCTCGGGCACGGCGCCGCCGAGGTCGAAGAGGGTCATGCGCTCACCGCCTCGGCCTGGCGGGCGTGCAGGAGGGTGAGCCGGTAGCCGAGCAGGGTGACGTGGTCATGCACCGTGGCCAGGCCGTGCTTCTGCTTCTGGCGCTCGCGCATGCTGATCACGGCGCGATGGGTGTTGGCGCGGGCGGCCACCTCCTTCTGAGACAGCTCCTGGCGGCGCCGGAGCCACACGAAGTCGGAGGGGACATCGGCCCCTTCGGAGAACACCCGTCCGTCCAGGACGACGGCCAGGCGCAGGCCGATGTACTCGGCCCAGGCGGCGGCGTGAACGTAGCTGGGCAGGTAGGCGTGCCTGAACCAGGCGTTGATTGTGTAGCGGGTGACGCCGAGAGCGTCGGCGAAGACCTGGCGGTCGATGCCGAGTTCGTTGGTGTGGGCGACGAGCGCGGCGACCAGGCGGCGAGTGTCGCGTCGGCGGATCACGGCTCCACCTCCCGTCCCGGGAGGGGCTCGCCGTACCCGGCCCAGCGCAGCGCGAGGACGATGTCGGACAGCCGCGTCTTCAGCCAGAAGTTCGGGGCCGCCGCGGAGAGGAACCCTTCGCCGGCGGTGGCGAGGGCAGTGATGGTGGCGAGGTCGGCGTACGCCCACCAGTTCCCGGCTCGTTCGGGTCCGTAGCCGCGCCGCTGCACGACGAGCACGGCGACCTCGGCCCAGGCCAGACCGGCGTTCTCTCGCTCCGCCTCGGCTTCGTCCCACCAGGCAGCGATCTGCGCGTCGGAGGCGTCCCACGCGGCGTGGCCGCCCTTCACTTCCCAGGCGACGCCGATCGTGCCGGTGATGTCCCCAGCGTCGAGCTGGCCGCGCAGGCTGCGGCGCTCGGCGTGCGGGAACCCGTTCGCGTGGAGGTAGCGGACGACGGCGGTCTCCGCCTTCGTGCCGATCTCCTTGGACTTGTTGCGGCGCTTTCGGGGGCCTGGGCCCGCGGACGACCCCCCGCTTGGGTCGTCCGCGGGCTGGCCCACCAGCCCGGGCTGCTCAACCGTGGGAAGGACGGGAGCGGCGGCCGGGCCGGTGGGGCCGGCAGACCCCTGCGTGGGGTCAGGGATCTGCCGGGTGCTGCCCGCACCCCCCAGGACGGGCAGCGTCTGGTCCGTCGCGGCCACAGCCCCCTCCCCCGATGCGGGGGGCTGGTGCCGGGACGGAGTCTCGAAGTCGTTCACGCCTGCTCCTTGGCAATGTCGGCGGCGGCGCGGTCGGTCGACAGCAGGGCGGCGCGCGTCTCCTCCAGCTCGGTGAGCGCGTCCGCGTAGCCCTCGGTGTCGTGCAGCAGCTCCAACTGCTGGCGGGCGTGGCCGAGGTGCTGGCCGGCGACCTCCAGGTGCTGGCGGATGATGCGGGTGGTCATGGCGCGGGTCTCGGCGTTCACGGGCGGCCGCCCTTCTCGGCCTCGGCGCGCAGGGCGGCCCGGAACGCCTCGGTCATCTCCGGGGTCCAGGTGCCGAGCCGGTCGGCCGGGTAGTCGCCGCCGGTCATCCACAGCAGGGACCCGACCCAGGCGAAGGTGGCCGCGGCGGCGATCGTCAACGTGACGGCGTATCCGGCGAAGCTCATCGCCGCCTCCCGGCCCGTTCGCAGTGCAGGTGCAGGTCGGCGACGAGCGCCAGGGCCTGATCCGCGCGAGCGGTGAACCGCTGCTGGCGGGCGCGTCGTATGGCCCGTCCCAGCGCACGCAGCAGGTGCCAGACGGCGGATCCGGCGACGGATCCGGCCAGAGCGGCCATGCAGGCGAGGAACAGGCGCAGCGGCATGTCGGGGTCGATCAGCTGGTTCATTCCTGGCCGCCTCGGTGCTCGCGCGGGAGGGTGTCCCAGTGGTGGTCGAGCGGGCTGGCCGGGCCGGGGCGATTCTTGTCCCGGCGGCGGATGCGGTTCCAGGCGATCAGGACCAGCCCGGCCAGGGACAGCCAGGCGACGGAGATCCAGAAGGCGGCGTTGCTCACTGGTCTCCCCCGTCCTTGTTGACGACGGCGAAGGTGCCGGTGGGGTCGCTGTTGGCGTGCAGCAGCTGGCGGACGGCCTCAGCGTCCGGGTCGGGCGGCGTCCACCGCTGCACCCATCCGGGGATGAGGAAGTCGGCGGGCCCGGTCGCGCAGGCGGGGCACCGGTCGAGGCCGCCGGAGCAGACGCGCCACCCGGCGGGTTCGGCGTTGCGGCGGAGGATCTCCCGGTCGGTGTAGGCGCCGTGGTGGACCGGCAGGGGGTCGAGGGTGAAGACGGTCGGGCAGCCGGGGGTGCCGCATTCGAGGCGGCCTTCCAGCGTGGCGGGCATGGTCACGGGTTCTCCTTGTGCGGGTGGGTCGGGAGAAGGTCGCCGCGGTTGCGGTAGGTGCGGCGGAGCTGCGCGGCGACGTGCCAGGACCCGATCTCGAGGTCAGCGGTCCACATGGCGGGGTCGCCGGGCAAGCGGCGGTTCCAGGCGTCGATCTCGCGGGAGATGCGGCGGCGGCGCTGCCACCAGGCGCGGATGGCGGCGAGGCGGCCGGAGCGGTGACGGCGGCCCATCACGCCTCCCCAGAAGCGGGCTCCGCCGGGTCGGCAATGCAGGTCCACACCTGGACCTCCACGCCCTGGTGGCGGAACACCACTCGCAAGTTCTCGGCCTTGGTCCCGGCGTGCTGGACGGTGGGCTCGACGCCGAAGGTGTCCGCCCAGCGGCGGATCATCGCGATCCGGTCGTCCTTGCTGCTGCTCCAACTGCTGATCTGGCCGTCGAGCGAGTCGTAGACGTTGCAGACGGTCCAGCTGGCGCTGGGCAGATCACGGGTAAGCAGGTCGGCGAGCACGAGCGCGGCGGCGTGCTGGATATCGAGCATCGAGTCTCGGTCGGTGCTGATCATCGGGTCTCCTTGGGCGGGTTGGTGGCGAGGGCGCGATCGCGCTGGACGGCAGCGGCGGCGGCGTCGAACGCCTCGGGGGCGACGTTCGCCAGGGCGCACAGGACCAGGCGGCACTCCAGGGCGGTCATGGACGCCAGGAATGCGTCACGCTCCTCGGGGGTCATCTGCTCGGGCATGAGGTGCGGGCTCCTCATCGGTGAGGGGTGGTGCGGGTGGTTCAGGCGGCGGCGTTGGCCAGGCGGCGCTCGCGGCACTGCGCGCGCTGCCGGTTGATCAGGGCGGTGATCTCGGTGACGGAGGGGCCGCCGGGTACCCATGCCTCGCGGGCGGCCTGGTCGGCGGGCAGGGAGTCGCGGCGGGCGCGGGCGTCGGCGAAGATCTGTGCCGCCTCGTTGAGCGCCTGGTCGTAGGTGACGGTCCTGTTCATGCCGCCTGTTCCTTCACAAAAGATTTTTTTGTTGCTCGCTCCATGAAAAGGTCATCGACTTCGACGCCGAGCGCCTGCGCGATGGCTTCGGCCTGCGTACGGCTGCATGAGGCGCGACGACCGGAGGCGAGCGCGGAAAGCACCTGGTGGTTGCAGCCATGGGCGCGTGCGATGGCGCGGGCGCTGCGGTCCCCCATGAGGCCGTTGAGGACCCTCCGGCTCCGGATGGTCATCTCGGGTCTGCCTGGCATCGCCAATCCCTCCGTTCGTTCCCACCAGATTTTTTTGTCACTGTAGCTGTAGACAAGATGGAGTGTCCATAACTGCGGGGACTCAATCGGAGAGGTGACACCAGGCTGTCCCCTCTGTCCTGATTCAATGGCAGCATCTTGTCTACAGAGGTGATGTGCGTTACACACTCCGTGACGGGCTGACAACACAATATTCAGGCACGATGGCGAGCACTGCCGCGAGGGACATACGAAGAGGTGTATGTGAGATGCCGCCCAGCGGGGATCAACGCAACGGGCGCTCCAAGCGACCGTTGAGCGACTTCATTCATGCCCATGTTATCGACAAGGGCATCAGTTACATCACTCTGGCGAGCCGCTGCGAGGATCCGATCACAGGGCAGTCCCTGACTGATCAGTGGATCCGGGATGTGGCGAGCGGCCGGCTAAAGAGAACACCAGACCTATGGCGGTTGCGTGCCCTGGCGGCCGGGATGGGTGTTGACCTCGATGTAGTGCGCGCGTTGGCGATCGAGCAGTACCTGGACTATGAGGTAGCGACAGTACAGACCGGTGACACCGAGTGGGTCACCGTGAGCGTGCCGGCGAGCCTGACCGAAGAGGAGCGGCGCCGGGTCGCCGAGATGGCTGCCGAGATCGCCCGCTTGATGGACAAGCCGAATCAGGACAAGAAGTAACGTTAAGGATATATGGTCCTTACTTATTGGACCGCGATAGCCACCAGAATCACCCAAATCAGGGACAAGACCTATCAAGGCAGACAGTAGCGATTCAGTCATATGGTCCTTACTAAGTCTATTCGGACCGAAAACCTGTAGATAGCGTCACGCGTCACGTATGTAGCACGAGCACAACCGAAAACCTCATCTGCCCCCCCCCCCCCCCCCCCCCCCCCCCCCCACCCCCCCCCCCACCCCCCCCCTCCCCCCCCCCCCCACCCCCTCAAACCATAAAACCCGCAACCAGACATCAACGACGACCACAGCAAGCTAGCGGTC